>NZ_JBFASK010000048.1:0-14131 GCF_040677675.1 Streptomyces sp. NPDC053755
CTACGAAGGCACCAACCAGGTCCAGCGCATCGTCATGGCCCGCAACCTCCCGTAACACCCGGCCCGCTCACGCGGACGGACGAGAGGCCCCCCACCTCACGGCGGGGGGCCTCTCGTGTCAGGCCGGGACGGCTCAGCGGTCCGACGTCACCGTGACCTTCTCGTCGTTCTGGATCTGCTCCACCAGCTGCTTCACCTTCGGCATGTCCCACTTCAGGGAGCCCTGGGGCGCGCTGCCCGAGATCGGGATGTTCATCGACTTCCCGTCGCCGCCGCTGATCCCCTTCATGGCGAAGAACATCTTGCCGAGGTCGTACAGCGACATGTCCTTGTCCACGATCAGCGTGTCCAGACCGGCGCCCAGCGTCGGGTAGAGCGCGAACGGGTTGAGGATCGTGCCCGGCGTCGCCGCCTGGTTGGCCAGGGCGGACAGGAACTTCTGCTGGTTCTTCGTCCGGGCCAGGTCCGACTCGGCGAAGGCGTAGCGGGTACGGACGAAGGCCAGCGCCTGCTCGCCGTCGAGGGTCTGCTGACCGGCCTGGAAGTCGGCGCCGGACTTCTTGTCCTTGAAGCCCTTCTCGATGTTCATCTCGACACCGCCGAGCGCGTCCACGATGTTGGCGAATCCGGCGAAGCCGATCTCCGCGTAGTGGTCGATGCGCAGTCCGGTGTTGTACTCGACCGTGCGGACCAGCAGCTCCGGCCCGTCCATCGCGTACGCGGCGTTGAGCTTGGAGCCGCCCCGCGCGGCGAACTTCTTGCCGGACTCGGAACCGACGAAGGAGGGGATGGTGACCCAGGAGTCGCGGGGCAGGGAGACCATCGTGTTCCCGCTGCCGCACGCGGCGAGGATCATCATCGAGTCGGTCCGCTTGCCCTCGGCGGAGCCGGTGTGGAGCTTCTTCTTCTCCTCGGCCGACATGCCCTCACGACTGTCCGAGCCGACGATCAGGTAGGTCGTGCAGTCGCCCTCGGCCGGCCGCTCGATGACCTTGGAGAGATCGACCTCGTTGCGCATCCGCGAGCTGGCCCAGGCGTACGTCCCGACGCTCCAGGCGAGGACCGCCACCAGCAGCACGACGGAGCCGACCTTGATCCGGCGGCGCCAGTCCGGCGCGGGGCCCGGCGTCCTCGGGTCGTACTGCGGCGGGATGGTGCCCCGGCCGCCGCCCTGCGGGCTGCCGTAGACCTGGCCGGTGTTGTACCCGGAGTCGTAGCCCGGCTGCTGCCCGTAGCCCTGTCCGTGCTGCGGGTCGTACTGCGGCGGCTGCTGGGGGACCTGCGGCCGCTGCACATGGCGCATCGCACGCGCCCCCTCGGGCTGCGCGCTCGCGCTGCCACGGCCGTATCCGCGGTCGTCGGTGCGCCCATCGGGCCAGTCATTCATGCGGACAGTGTGCCGCCCTGTCGGCCCGGGCCGACAGGGCGGGTGGAATATCGGGTCGGCGCTGTTGCCAAGCTGATGCAAAACGGACGGCGCGAAGACGCCACGGGGACCGGCATAAGGTGGAGGGCATGACAGATCAGGGCGATATCCCGGGCAAGCCCACCTCAGCGTCCCGCACCACGCTCAGCCACATCATGACCAGCCACGACACCAACCTCCTCGGGACGGTGCACGGCGGCGTGATCATGAAGCTGGTGGACGACGCGGCGGGTGCCGTCGCCGGCCGGCACTCGGGCGGCCCGGCCGTCACCGCCTCCATGGACGAGATGGTCTTCCTGGAGCCGGTGCGCGTGGGGGACCTGCTCCATGTGAAGGCCCAGGTCAACTGGACGGGCCGGTCCTCCATGGAGGTCGGCGTCCGCGTCATGGCCGAGCGCTGGAACGAGTCCACGCCCGCGCAGCAGGTCGGATCGGCCTACCTGGTCTTCGCGGCGGTCGACGCCGACGGGAAGCCGCGGGTCGTCCCGCCCGTGCACCCCGAGACCGAGAAGGACAAGCGCCGCTACCAGGAGGCCCAGATCCGCCGCACCCACCGCCTGGCCCGCCGCCGCGCCATCAAGGAGCTGCGGGAGCGCCGCGCGGCGGAGGGCTACGAGGACTGACGGCCCGCGGGGCACCGTCGCGGGCCCCGGGCCGTCCCGGGCCCCACGATGACCCCGTACGGAGCCCTTACGGGCAGACCACCTGGTCCCCGGTGACCGCCTCGAAGGTGCCCGAGGGCGACTCCGCGCGGACCGCCGTCACTCCCCGGTAGTCGGCGCCCACCGTCACCTTCATCGTCCCGCCCTGCCCCTTCACCGGCCGCAGCTCCGCCCCCGGCAGCGCCGCCGCCAGCGACTTCGCCGAGCGGTCCCAGCCCGGGTCGTACTCCACCAGCGTGCCCCGGCGCTCCGGCCCCTGACCGGTGCGCGGCACGCCGGTGGTGTCGAAGCCCGTCCCGCGCAGCGCGTCGTCGACCTTCCGGCCCAGACCGTCGGTGCGCGTCCCGTTGTAGACCTGCACCCGGACCGTCCTCGGCGCCACGTCCACCACCACCGTCCGGGGGCCCTTGGCCGCCGTCCGGTGCGGTGCCAGCGGCCGGTCCTCGCGCAGGGACTGGAAGAGCTTCTGAGCCTTGGCCGCGTCCCACTTCACCGTGGAGCCGATCCCCTTCACCGGGAAGCTCATGTCGCCGATCGGCACCGACACGAACTCCGACGACGCCGGCGAGAAGGTCCGCATCGCCTTGGCGAGGCCCAGCATCTCGGTCGTACCGAAGTCCCGGTCGGCCCGCACCGACGTCAGCATGGTCGAGGCGACCGTACGGAACCTCACCGGGTTGAGCAGCACCCCGCTGTCCGCCACCTTGTGGATCAGCGCCGCGACGAAGCGCTGCTGGCGCTGCATCCGCCCGATGTCCGCCGCGCCGTCGACGTGCCGCGAGCGGACGTACTGCAGCGCCTGGCCGCCGGTCAGCTCGTGCGTCCCTGCCGCCAGGTCGAGCCCGGTGTACTCGTCCTTCATCGGCCGGGTGGTGCAGATCCGCACCCCGCCGACCGCGTCGACCGTCCGCATGAAGCTGGTGAAGTCGACCTCCACGTAGTGGTCGATCTTGACGCCCGTCATGTTCTCCACGGTCCGCACGGTGAGCCCGGGCCCGCCCTCGGCGTACGCGGCGTTCAGCTTGACCGGGTGCGCCTGATGCCGCTCTCCGGAGGTCATGTCGACGTGCTCCGGCATCTCGGCGTACGAGTCGCGCGGCAGGCTCACCACGCTCGCCCGCTCCCGGTCCTGGGAGATGTGCACGATCATCACCGTGTCCGTGCACCGGCACGGCGCACCTCCCAGCCGGTACGCCTTCCGCTCCTCCTCGCTGATCCTCTCCCTGCCGTCCGTCCCCACGACCAGCACGTTCATCCCGTGCCCGGCCTGGGGACGGTTCTTCATGTCCTTGAACGGATCGACCCGGTCGATGCCGGTGTCCAGGCTGGTGACCACCGCGTGACCGATCCCGCCCGCTCCCAGGACCAGCACCGACAGCGTCGTCGCCATCCGCATGCCCCACCGGGGCCGCGCCGCCCGTCTGACACGCCGCTCCTGTCCCGTACGGGCGGGAGCCGGGCGGGGACGGGGCGGGCGGGACGGTGTGGGCACCGGGGGACACCTCCGCGGTGTGACGAGGGGAACCGTGAGCACCGTAGGCCCATACGATCAGCGCCAGCGGGCACCGGTCCCCGCGGCGCG
Organism: Streptomyces sp. NPDC053755; assembly: GCF_040677675.1. Lineage (NCBI taxonomy): Bacteria > Bacillati > Actinomycetota > Actinomycetes > Kitasatosporales > Streptomycetaceae > Streptomyces > Streptomyces sp. NPDC053755. The sequence goes on from NZ_JBFASK010000048.1 coordinate 3,671, forward strand.
CGTCCGTGTCCCCCATTCGCGGTAACGTGACAGGGCCTACGCCCTCCCCCCCCGTGACCCCGAGGAAGAGATGCCCTCCGCCCTGCCGCCCGTCTCCGTGATCATGCCGGTCCTCAACGAGGAGCGGCACCTGCGCAACTCGGTCCGTCACATCCTGGAGCAGGAGTACGACGGCGAGATGGAGGTGGTCATCGCGCTCGGGCCCTCCACGGACCGCACCGACGAGATCGCCGCCGAACTCGTTCGGGAGGATCCCCGGGTCCACACCGTCCCCAACCCCACGGGCCGCACGCCCGCCGCGCTCAACGCGGCGATCAAGGCGTCGCGTCACCCGATCGTGGTGCGGGTCGACGGCCACGGCATGCTCTCGCCCGACTACATCGCGACGGCGGTCCGGCTGCTGGAGGAGACCGGCGCGCAGAACGTCGGCGGCATCATGCACGCCGAGGGCGAGAACGCCTGGGAGGAGGCGGTCGCCGCGGCGATGACCTCGAAGATCGGCGTGGGCAACGCCGCCTTCCACACCGGCGGCCAGGCCGGCCCGGCCGAGACCGTCTACCTCGGCGTCTTCCGCCGTGAGGCCCTGGAGCAGCAGGGCGGCTACAACGTCGAGTTCATCCGCGCCCAGGACTGGGAGCTGAACTTCCGCATCCGCGAGGCGGGCGGCCTGATCTGGTTCTCGCCCGAGCTGCGCGTCCAGTACCGGCCGCGGCCGAGCGTGCGCGCCCTGGCCAAGCAGTACAAGGACTACGGCCGTTGGCGTCACGTGGTGGCCCGCTACCACCAGGGTTCGATCAACCTCCGCTATCTCGCGCCGCCCACCGCTGTCTGCGCGATTGCGGCCGGCCTGGTGGTGGGCGCGACGCTCACCCCGCTCGGCTTCGTGGTCCCGGCCGGCTACCTCGCCGCGATCACCGCGGGATCCGTCCCCGCGGGCAAGGGCCTCCCGCTGAAGGCCCGGCTGCAGATCCCGGTGGCGCTCGCGACGATGCACATGTCCTGGGGGTACGGCTTTCTGACCAGCCCCCGCGCGCTCGCGAGGAAGGTCATCGCGAGCCGCCGCCCGGCGGTGACCGCCGAGAAGGTCTGAACCCCGTACGCGTACGCCTCCGCCGTACGGCTCCGTGCGACGGCGCGGGGCGTGGGGCGTGACAGGAGCGGGGCCTCGTACGACGGCGAGGGCCGGGCACCCCACGGGGTACCCGGCCCTCGCCGTACCTGCCCGGACGGATCAGCTCTTCCCGTCCCAGCGGTAGACGCTGTAGACGTCCATGCAGTCCGTCTTGTCGGCCGCGCCCTCCGGGAGGTCACCGGCCACGTCCTTGGGCTTCTTGTACGTCGTGCCCTCGCGCCAGTCGGCGCCGATCACGAGGGCGATGCTCTCCGCCGCGCCGTCCGCGCGGACCGCCGAGTCGGGCAGGCCGAGCGCCTTGGCCACGGACAGGGCGTCCGCCTTGCCCTGGTCGCCGTCCGCCTTCGGGTACTTCACCACGGTGTCCTTGCGGGGCTCGGCGCTCCGCGAGGACTCGGCCCGGGTGAAGCCCTTGCCCACGAGGGCCTCGGCCATGGCGCCGGCCCGGCCGTCCACGGACGCCTCGCCGCCGCCGTCCGTACCGTTGACCACCGTGATGTCGAGAGTCCCCGGCGCTCCCGCGGCCGGGCCCTTCGGCTTGGCGGAGGCCGAGACGGTCGGCTTGGCGCCCGCCGGATCGCCGTTCTTGTCGAACGCGACGTCGTCGCGGAGCATCGACCAGATCTTGTCGGCGGACTTCTCGACCATGACGAGCTTGTTCTGGTCCTGAGCCCAGGCCGCCGTGGGAACGGTCGCCATCGTCAGACGGTCCAGCTTCACGTTCTTCAACTGCATCGACAGCTCGAAGAGCTTCGCGACCGTACCGATCTCGTCCGACACCTGAAGCGCCTTGGTCGCGGTCTCGGCGAGACCCATCAGCCGGCCCGTGTCGCTCCAGGCGTTCTGCTTCTGGAGCTTCTCGACCATGCCGTTCATGTACATGTGCTGCGCCTTGGCGCGGTTCTGGTCGCTGCCGAAGGCGTGCCGGGTCCGCAGCCACTGGAGCGCCTGCTCGCCCTTGACCTCGGTGGTGCCCTTCGGCAGCTTCAGACCGGAGCCGCCCTTGACCAGCCGGGTCGACCGGTCGTGCACGCCGGTCTTCACGCAGACGGGGACGCCGCCGACCTCGTCGGCCATCGCGACCACACCCGCGAAGTCGACCATCATCCAGTGGTCGACGTAGACGCCGGTGATGCTCTCCCAGGTCGTCAGCGTGCAGCCCGGACCACCCCGTTGCAGCGTCTCGTTGATGGGCTTGGTGGTGGTGGCCGGATAGGGGGTGCCCTTGTCGTCCTTGCACTCCGGGATCGGCACGATCGTGTCGCGCGGTATGGAGACGACCGAGGCGTTCTTGCGGTCCGCCGAGATGTGCAACAGCATCTGCACGTCGGCGAGCGGCTTGCGGTCCCGCTCGTTCTTGCCGCCCCCGAGCGCCACGTTCCGGGCGTCGGCGCGGCTGTCCGAGCCGATGAGGAGGATGTTGAGCGGGGTGTCGCCGAGCGCGTTCGGCGGGGTCTTCTTGACCCCGCTGTCGCCACCGGCGCGGCCACCGCTGCGAATGTTGTCGTTGAGGTGCTGGTAGTAGAGGTATCCGGCGCCCGCCGTGCCGAGTATCAGCAGCGAGAGCGTGGCGGCGACCCAGCGGAATATCCGGCGTTTTCCGGACTTCTTGGCACGTCTGCGCGGCCCTTGGCGCCGGTGGCCCGTGCCGCCGCCGGCACCGCGCCCGTCGCTCCGCCGCCCGCCGCCGTCCGGCAGGCTGTCTCCCTCGTCGTCGGGGCCCGTGCCGCCCCCGGCGCCCCGGCGGGTGGTCCGGGTGCCGCCGGCACCCCCGCCCTCCTCGTCGTACAGACTCTCGTCCCAGCCCAACTCGCGGGCGTGCGGAACGCGTCCGCGCGTCCCCTCCCTGCGCACGCTGCTCTGTCCCACCCCAGGGTCCCCTCGTTGCTCAGGCGTCGCCCGCGACCCGGTGTTTCCGGGTCACTTGGCGCACACCTGCTTGTCGGCTACTACCTTCTGCACACCGTCCGGCGCCTTTGCCGGTCCGGTGATGGGCACCCCCGCGCCCTTGAAGTCCGCGCCGAGGACGAGCGTCATGGGCTCGCGCTCCCCGGCGTTCTGCGTGCCCGGCTTGAGCGCCGAGGCGGGCAGCCCCATCATGTCCGCGAGCTTGCGGGCCTGATCGGCCTGGTTCGGTGCGTACGTGAGCGTGGTCTTCGCCGCCTTCTCGGGGGCGTTGCTCTTGTTGGAGGACCGGAGCACGCCCTGGTCGTTCTGCAGCCAGTCGATCGTCTTCTGCGCCGCGCCCGTGATGCCGCTGCCGTTGTAGACGTCGACGCGAACCCGGGAAGCGGTGGCGCGGGCGCCCTTGAGCAGCGCCGCCTGGGCGTTCTTGGCGTCCTGCTGCTGCTTCTTCACCTCGGTCAGGGAGGTGTCGGACTGCATCATGGCGAACAGCTGCGGCGCCTGGGTCGGATGCGGCACGACCGTGATCGGCGTCGGCTCGTCCGGGTTGTCGACGACGGGAAGCGTCGCGAAGGTGATGTTCTTCGTGTCGATCTTGGCGAGTTCCTCGGCGAGCGACTTGAGCTTCTTGATACTTCCTATGCCCGTGTCGACGGTCAGCGCGTTGGTCGCGGCCTCGGCGAGTCCGTACAGCTTGGTCGGGCTGGTCAGGGTGTCGTCCGACTTCATCTGCCGGATCATCGAGCTGAGGAACTGCTGCTGCACCTGGATGCGGTCGAGGTCGCTCTTGTTCCCGAAGCTGGAGCGGGTGCGGACGAAGGCCAGGGCCTGCTCGCCCATGATGGTCGACTCGCCGGCCGGCAGCTTCAGATGGGACTTGGGGTCGTCGACCGGCTTGGCCAGGCACACCTTCACGCCGCCGACGGCCGTCGTCATCTCCTTGACCGCGTTGAAGTCGGCCATCATGAAGTGGTCGACCGTCAGCCCCGTGAGCTTCTGGACGGTACGCATGGTGCAGCCCGGGTCGCGGCCGTCCTGGCCGAGGCTGTTGTTGAAGCGGTCCGCCGCCTTGCCGGGGATGGTGGCGGTCGATCCGTCCGGCTGCTTGGTCTCGCAGTCGGGGATCTCCGTGATCAGGTCACGCGGGATGGACATCGCCGTGGCGTTCGTCCGGTCTTTCGAGACGTGGAAGAGGATCGTGGTGTCGGCGTGCCCGGGGCTGCTCTTGTCGCCGTAGCCCTCGTTGCCGTCACCGGTCCGCTTGTCCGTACCGATCAGCAGGATGTTGACGGCCTGGTCCTTCTTGAACCCGCCACTGCCTGCTCCGGCCACGTCGACCGTGTCGATGTTGCCGTCGAAGTGGCTGTACAGCGCGTACGCGCTCGCCGCGCCGGCCACGAGGACGACCGCCATCGTTCCGCCGGTCCACAGCAGGACCTTCTTCTTGCGGGACTTCTGCGGCTTGCGCTTGCGCCGGCCCGCCGACGGCTGCCCGCCCGTGGTGCCCTCGGTGACACGGCGGCGGCGCTGCCCGGGTACGGGCGCCTCGGTGGCGGTGCGGGAACGCTCGGCGCCTCGGCCGTGGTCGGCGCCGTGGCCGCGGTCCGCGCCCCGGCCGTGGTCGGCGCCTCGGCCGGGCTCGGCGGTGCGGGAACGCCCGCCGGATCTCGGGCCGGGGGTGGTGGCACCGCGGGGGTGGGACGGAAGCGACGACTGCCCACCGGAGTGGTTCAGTCGCAGTTCGTAGTTGCCGGTCTGCGGGTTGAGGACCCACTGGTCGGCGGGGTCGATCTCATCCGCCCGTCCACGGCTGTGCGCGTCCACGGTTACTTGAATCCTCCGTCGGTGCCACGCGAGGCGCCTCCCCCGTGGCGCTCGGTCGTTCGATCCGTATGAGTGCGCGACCACGTGGTCGGGTGCACCGGATCGCGTCACACTATCCGCCCAGTTCAGCGTGGGGCGACGTCCGTGACAAATTCCACGCCCCTTACAACCGGGCAATTTGCTCAAACCTCATGCACCACAGCCCTCCCCTTGAGCTTCGCTTTACCCGCCGACCGGAGGGCAGGCCCTCTCCGCCGCGTTGTGCCCGGTGAACGTCGGCGTCGGCGCCACGCTCGGTGCTCCCGCGTCGTCCTGCCCGTCCGTCGCGCCGTCACGCGCCACCGTGACCGGCTTGTCCTCGCGCAGCCGTGTGAACAGCTGGCTCGCCTTGGGTTGTACGAGTTCGTCCCGGTTCGGGTCGTATGTGTACGGGCGGCGCGGCACCGTGAGGAACTGCACCTTCTCCGTCGGGATGCTCCGCATGGAACGCGCCAGGTTGTACAGGTCCCGCAGCGAGTCGAGCCCGGGGTCGGTCGTGATCGACTTGGTCGCCGCGTCCAGGACCGGGTAGAGCCGGGTCGGGTTGAGCAGGACGCCGTTGCTCTGGACCTTGTTGACCAGCGCGCCCAGGAACTGCTGCTGGCGGTCCATGCGGTCGGTGTCACTGCCGTTGCCGAGCGTCTTGCGGGCCCGTACGAACCCCAGCGCCTGCTCGCCGCGGAGCGTCTGTCGCCCGGCCGCCAGCTTCAGATGGGCGTCGTCGTCGTCGATGGGCTCCCTGAGGCAGACCTCCACCCCGTCGACGGCGTCGACCATCTTCTTGAAGCCCCCGAAGTCGATCACCATGTGGTGGTCGACCCGGATCTTCGTCAGCCGCTCGACGGTACGGATCGTGCACGCCGTCCCGCCGATCTCGAACGCCGAGTTGAACTGGGCGAACTGCTCACGACTGCGCTTTCCGTCCGTTTCCCGGCAGGCGGGGATGTCCACCATCAGATCGCGCGGGATGGAGACGGCCGTGGCGCTCGACCTGCCGGCCGAGATGTGCAGCAGGATCGTGGTGTCCGAGCGCTGGGTGCCCTTGTCCTTGCCGTACTTGGCGTTGCCGGCGCCCGCCCGGGTGTCCGAGCCGATCATCAGGATGTTCCGCGCGGCCGACACCACGGGCGCGGGCCGCTCCTTCTCGTACTTGAGCAGTTCGGCGGCGGCGGTGGTGTCCGTGGTGATGTTGCCGTCGAGCTTGCGGTAGAACCACCAGCCCGCGGCGGCCGCGCCCAGCACGACCACCGAGACCCCGAGCGCCGTCCAGCGCAGCCAGTGCCGCCTGCCGGGGGCGTCGCCGTCGGGCGTCTCGCCGTCCCCGGGGCCGCCGCCGGCCGGGCCGCCGTCCCCCGGCCCGCCTCCGGAGGTGCCGAGGCGCCCCAGGGTGCCGGTCCCGCTGGCGGTGCCGGCTGACACACCGTCGGGGGTGTCCGGGGTGGCGGCCCGTCGTGCCGGTCCTGCCGTGCCGGACCGGGCGGCGGTGCCGGGCTTGCCCGGCGTACCTGCGGTACCCGCTTGGCGAGGCGTGCGCTCCTTGCCCGGCGCACCCGCCTCGCTCGCCGTACCTGCGGTCCCCGGCGCACCCGCGCTGCCCGGCGGGCGCTCCTCGCTCCGTGCACCCGCCTTGCCCGGCGTGCGTGCCGTCCCCGCCTTGTCGGACACTCCGGTCGTTCCGGGCCGGCCCGCCGTACTCGCCGTACCCGCCGTGCCGGCGGCGTCGGCCGTGGTCGCCGCGCCTGCCGGGCTCGACGCACCCGCCTGGCCCGGCTTGGCCGGCTTGTTCGTCCTGCGGGCCGCCTTGCGTGCCTTGCGCGCCTTGCCCGCCTGTCCGGCGGTGCCGGGCGCGTCGGAGGTGCTGGACGTCTCGTCCTCGGCCGGGTGGTCCGGTTCGGCGGGCGTGCCAGCACTGTCCGTCACGTCTGAGTCCGTCCTTCATGGCGTCGGCGGCGCGCCCGGGCCCGCCGGTCGCAGAGGTAGACGGCTGAACCTGACGCTTGGTTGTGCGGGAAGGGATGCGTACCCGCCGATCATGTACCGGAGTTGACGCGCAGACCCGGGGACTCGGCGGGTCGTTGCGCCGTACGAGTGGATCTCCGGCCGGTCGTCACACGGCGGTCGCGGTGACGCGCTCGCTCTCCACGCGCTTGTCCAGCGCCTCGGGCGCGAGCCGGTCCAGGTTCCGGCACAGGACGACCGAGGCGTCGGCCGCCAGGGGGGCGTACAGGCCGGCGGAGACCCCTTCCCAGGTGTCGTACGGACGTCCGGACAGCAGCCGGGCCCCGGAGGTGAGGCCCAGCGTCCCGGCGTCCGCGCGGGCCCGCTCGACGAGCTGGGCCCCCGTCAGTTCCGTACCGTCGACCAGGAGGGCGGGGGCGTCCGCGTCGACGGGTACGAACGGGGCGAACCGGTCACCCTGGCTCGGCACCTCGACCGCGTAGTCGGCGTATCCCGCGGGCGGCGCCGGGAAGCGGCGGCCCAGCGGGGCCAGGGAGAGCGCGATCCGGTCCCCGGAGCAGGCGAGACCCGCCTCCAGGGTCTCGGGGCCCGCGACGACGTAGTCGGCGCCGGCCGGGTCGCCGCCGAGCTCGGCGGTCACGCCGACCGACGAGCAGGCGAGCAGCCAGGCCGCGGTCTGCCAGTGGGCGGGCAGGAGCAGAGCGAGCCGGTCGCCGGGGGAGGCGGACAGCTCGCCCTGGAGCAGGTTGGCCGTCTTGGCCACCCAATTGGCGAAGGTGGCGACGGACAATTCCACGCGCTCACCGGTGGCGTCGTCGTAGAAGGTGACCAAGGGGCGGGCCGGGTCCGCGGCGAGCGCGGATCGCAGCAGGTCGGCGGGGGTGCGGTCGCTGGCGTTCACGCGGGCAAGGGTACGCGCGAAGGGGCGTGCGGACCCCCCGTACCGGTGACGCCGTCCACCGGTCGGACCGACGGCCCGTCAGTTTCCGGGCCTCCTCCCGCCGAGCGGAACGGCCCCGGGATACGGACGATCTCTCCATGCGTGCCTACCTCGTTTCCTCGATCGCCGTCACGTGCGCGGCAGCCCTGGCGCTGCCGCTGACCCTTGCGACGCCCGCGGCGTCCCATCCCGGCGGCCCGCCCGTCGGCCCTGCCGCCGCCCCCTCGGGCGAGGGGGACGTCGCCGGATCCACCCAGTCCCTGCGCCTCGTGCCGCTCGGGGGCGGTGAACGGACCGTCGGAGGCGATCCCGCCGAGCGCGGTCTCACCCGACGGGACGTCAGGCCGTTCTCCCTGCTCGGCGTGGTGTGGGACGACGTCAGGGCCCCGCTGCACGGCACCGTCCAGGTCCGCACCCGGGCCACCGGCGGCTCGGCCTGGTCGGGGTGGCAGGACGTGGAGACCCACACCGGCGAGCACGGGGCCGACCCCGGGACCCGGGAGGGCGGCTCGGGAAGGCTCCGCGGTGCCACCGCACCGCTGTGGGTCGGCGACTCCGACGGCGTCGAGATCCGCGTACGGCCGGACGGCGGGGGAGCGGCAGCGCTGCCCGCCGGGCTGCGACTCGAACTGATCGATCCGGGACCGGAGCCGGGGCAGGCCGCGCCGGGCGCGTCGCCGGAGGCCGCCGAGCGGTCGACCTCCTCCGCGGTGTCACCCGCCGCCTCCGTGGCCGGAGTCCCGGCGGCGGGGGCGGCCGTGCTTCCGGCGCTGTCCCGCGCGGCGACGGCGGCGGCGGCCGGGCTTTCGACGTCCGCCGCCGCGAAGCCGTACATCGGGCCACGCCCGAAGATCGTGACCCGCAAGGGCTGGGGCGCGGACGAGAAGATGCGGGAGAAGGGCTTCGTCTACACCAAGTCGGTCAAGGCCGCCTTCGTCCACCACTCCGCCACCGGCAACAACTACACCTGCCGCCAGGCACCCTCCGTCCTGCGCGGCATCTACCGCTTCCACGTCAAGAGCAGTGGCTGGCGTGACTTCGGCTACAACTTCGCCGTCGACAAGTGCGGAAACATCTACGAAGGCCGCGCCGGGGGCGTGTCCAAGCCGGTCCTGGGCGCCCACACCCTCGGCTTCAACACCAACAGCACGGGGATCGCGGTCATCGGCACCTACAGTTCCACCAACCCGCCGGCCGCCGCCCTGACCGGTGTGGCGCGTCTGACGGCGTGGAAGCTGGGGCTGCACGGGGGGAATCCGACGGGCAAGGCGACACTGACGTCCGGCGGCGGGAACCGCTACAAGAAGGGCAAGAAGGTCAAGTTCAACACCATCGCGGGCCACCGTGACGGCTTTGTGACGGACTGTCCCGGCGGACGCCTGTACGGCAAGCTCGGCAGCGCCCGAACGGCGTCGGCGAAGTACCAGGGGCGACGGTGACGAGGAGCGGCCTGACCGTCCGCATAAACTGACCGGTCATATCGCACGGACGAACGATGTGACCGGACCCGGACAGGAAGCAGAGACGACAGGTGACAGAAGCGATCCTCCTGGTCGGTGGCAAGGGCACACGGCTGCGACCCCTGACGGTGAACACCCCGAAACCCATGGTTCCGGCGGCGGGTGTCCCGTTCCTGACGCACCAGCTGGCCCGTGCCCGGGCGGCGGGAGTCGAGCACATCGTGCTCGCCACGTCCTACCTGGCGGAGGTCTTCGAGCCCTACTTCGGCGACGGTTCGTCGCTGGGGCTGAGCCTGGAATACGTCACCGAGGACGAGCCGCTCGGCACGGGCGGCGCGATCCGCAACGTCGCCTCGCGCCTGCGCTCCGGCCCGGACGACCCGGTCCTCGTCTTCAACGGCGACATCCTGACGGGTCTGGACATCCAGGCGCTGGTCGCCACCCACGCCTCGTCGGGCGCCGACGTCTCGCTGCATCTGACCCGGGTCGAGGACCCGAGGGCGTTCGGTCTGGTCCCGACGGACGGCAGCGGCCGCGTCACCGCCTTCCTGGAGAAGCCCCAGACGCCGGAGGAGATCGTCACCGACCAGATCAACGCGGGGGCGTACGTCTTCCGCCGCTCGGTCATCGACACGATCCCGGCCGGCCGGCCCGTCTCCGTCGAGCGCGAGACGTTCCCCGACCTGCTGGCCTCGGGGGCGCACCTCCAGGGCATGGTCGACTCCACGTACTGGCTCGACCTGGGCACCCCGCAAGCCTTCGTCCGCGGCTCGGCCGACCTGGTCCTGGGCCGCGCCCCGTCCCCGGCGGTCCCTGGCCGCTGCGGCGACCGCCTGGTCCTGCCGTCGGCCCGTGTCGCCCCGGACGCCAAGCTCACGGGCGGCACGGTGGTCGGCGCGGACGCGGTGGTCGGCGAGGGCGCCCGCGTCACGGGCTCCGTGCTCCTGGAGGGAGCGGTGGTCGAGCCGGGCGCGGTGATCACCGACTCCCTGATCGGAGCGGGCGCCCGCGTCGGCGCCCGCACGGTCCTGACGGGCACGGTCATCGGCGACGGCGCGCACGTGGGCGCCGACAACGAGCTCCGCGACGGCGTCCGCGTCTGGTGCGACACCCGCCTCCCCGCGGGCTCGGTCCGCTTCTCCTCGGACCAGTAGCCCGGGCACGAACGGGACGGCGGCCGGTGGCCGTGCGGGCCGGGGTCT
>NZ_JBFASK010000048.1:14229-37882 GCF_040677675.1 Streptomyces sp. NPDC053755
CTCGGTGGACGCGGGGTGTGGCCCGCGCCGTTCGGCGGGCCTTCGGGCCGGGCGGCCCGGGGCTTCCGGTTCGGGCCGGGTCGGCCCGGGGCTTCCGGCCGGTGGCCGTGCGGGCCGGGGTCTCGGTGGACGCGGGGTGTGGCCCGCGCCGTTCGGCGGGCCTTCGGGCCGGGCGGCCGCACGTGGGCGCGGGGGGCCGTGGGTCACCCGGCGGCCACCTCCGGCGCGGCGCTCTCCGCCGGGGCCGGCCCGAGCCGCCCCCCCCGGCGGGACTCGGCCACCCGCCCGTACTCCGCGTCCTCCCCGCCCCCCGCCGGTGCGGCGCCGCACGGTGCGACCCGCCGGGGTCCGGACGCTTACCCTCGTACCCATGGCCGGCCGCTTCGCTCCACGTCCCACCCGCACCAGCGTGCGCGGCGGTCACGTCCCCGTACCCGCTCCTCGGGTGGCCGCCGCCAGACCCGTGGCCGGCATCACCCGTCGGTGGGTGCCGGAAGAGCCCCTCGATCTGGGCCTCACACTCGGCCCGCTGCGCCGCGGTCCCGGCGACCCCACCTTCCGTGCCACCCCCGACGGATCCGTCTGGCGGACCAGCCGCACACCCGCCGGGCCCGGCACCCTCCGGGTCGCCGCCCGGGGCGGCGCCGTCGAGGCCGAGGCATGGGGCCCCGGCGCGGACTGGTTCCTCGACCGGCTGCCCCAGCTCCTCGGCGCCGACGACGACCCCTCGGCCTTCACCCCCCGACACCGGCTCCTCGCCGCCACCCACCGCCTCCGCCCGGGCCTGCGGCTCACCCGGACCGGCCTGGTGATGGAGTCGCTGGTCCCGTCGATCCTGGAGCAGAAGGTCACGACGGACGAGGCGTACCGCGCCTGGCGCCTTCTCGTACGGAAGTTCGGCGAGCCCGCCCCCGGTCCCACGCCGGAGGGGACGTACGGGCTGCACGTCGTGCCCGACGCCCGCACCTGGTCGCTCATCCCCTCCTGGGAGTGGCACCGCGCCGGCGTGGACGGCAAGCGCGCCGCCACCGTCCTGCGCGCGGCCAAGGTCGCCCGCCGCATGGAGGAGGCCGCGGCGATGGAGCCCGCAGACGCCCAGCGGCGCCTGGAGCTGATCCCGGGCATCGGCCCGTGGACCTCCGCCGAGACGGTGCAGCGCAGCAACGGCGCCCCGGACGCCGTCAGCGTCGGCGATTACCACCTTCCGAGCATCGTCGGGTACGCCCTCGCGGGAGACCGCACCGCCGATGACGCGGCCATGCTCGAACTGCTTGCGCCCTACGAGGGGCAGCGGCACCGCGCGGCCCGGCTGATCCTGCTCAGCGGGCGGACCCCACCGCGCCGCGCGCCCCGGATGACCCCCGGCAACATCGCGGCTCTCTGATCACCGCCACTCCCGCCGCGTCCGCCCTCCCCGCGGCCGGGCGAGCGAGCGTCGCCGAGGCGGCCGAGGTCAGACCGGCCGACCGACCAGGAGCGCGGCGGCCGGACGGACCGGGCGACCGACGTCCCGGCCCCGTCGTCAGCGCACCTCGATGAACTGCCCCGCCTGCCGCGCGGGCCGTTCCTTCGGCGGCGCAGCCGCGTGTCCGACCGCCACGGCCCCCATCGGGTCCCAGCCTTCCGGTAGTCCGAGCACTTCGCGGACGACGTCCCGGCAGAACATCGTCGAGGACACCCACGCCGAGCCCAGCCGTTCACCGGCGAGCGCCACCAGGAAGTTCTGCACGCCCGCCCCGGCCGCCACGACGAACATCTCGCGTTCGGCGGCGTCCCGGCGCGGGTCGCCGTAGTGGTGGGAGCCCTCCATGACCAGGCAGGGCACGACCAGATAAGGGGCGTTGCGCAGCACATCGCCGCGGCGGACCCGCCGGGCGACCGACTCCTCCGACTTCCCGTCCCGCCGCAGGTCCGCGATCCAGGCGTCCCGCATCGCGTCGAGCAGCCGGGTCCGCGACTGCGCCGACTCGAGCAGGACGAAACGCCAGGGCGTGGTGTGGTGGGGGGCCGGCGCCGTGACGGCGGCCGCGACGGCGCGCCGCACCGCCCCCGGGTCGACGGGCTCGTCGGTGAACTCGCGGACGGTGCGCCGCAGGGTCACCGCTTCCCTCACCGCCTCCGAGGTGCCCAGCCGGAACATGTCGTCGGCGGCGCTCCTGACCAGCGCCCGTGCGCCCTCCTCGGCCTCGCCCACCAGGTGCGGCAGCCCGCGCACGACGGCGACCGGCAGGCCGCTCGCCTTGCCCTTGACGAGGTCCCCCGCCGCCGCGAGTTCGTCGGCGGTGGCGACGACGGTCGCGCCGAGCGGATTGCCGTGGGCGTCCGTACCGCCGCGCAGGTCGTCGAGGACCCGCACGCCGGCGGCGCCGATGGCCACGTCCGTCAGACCGCTGCGCCAGGGCCGGCCGAAGGTATCGGTGACGACGACGCCGACGTCGACCCCGAGTTCGTCCCGCAGCCCCTCGCGCAGCGCCCGGGCCGAGGCGTCCGGGTCGACGGGCAGCAGCAGGACGGTCCCGGCGGGGGTGTTGGACGCGTCGACCCCGGCGGCGGCCATGACGAGCCCCTGCCGGTTCTCGACGATCCGGAGCGCGCCGCGCCGCGCGACCACGCGTACGGTCTCGGCGTCGATCGCCTCCTCGCGGTCGTCGGCGGCGATCACCCTCCCCTCGGCCTTGCTCACGATCTTGGAGGTGACGAGCAGGACATCGCCGTCCCGGAGGCCGGGGGAGGCGGAGGCGATCAGCTTGGCGAGATCGTCCCCGCTCCGCACCTCGGGAAGCCCGGCGAGCGCCCACACCCGATAGGAGGGCCCGGCCGCCTCGGCAACCCCGGCCGCCTCGGGAACCCCGCCTGCCTCGGTGGCCTCAGCCGACCCCGTAACCTCGCCCGACCCCGTGATCTCGCCCGCCTCCGTGACCCCGGTCGCCGACGCCGACGCCGACAGTCCCGACACCGCCGGCACTCCTCTCGCCCCCGACACCTCCGCCGCCCCCGTCATCCCCGGACCTCCTCCGCCAGGGCCAGCGCCTCGCGGGCCATCGCCGCCGTCGCGTCCAGGTCCGTCATCATCAGCGGCACCGCCCGGCAGCGGATCCCCGCCGCCTCGACGTCCCCCACGCTTCCGCCGTCGACCGTGTCGACCAGCCAGCCGTCGAGCAGCCCCGAGCCGTAGTGCCGTGCCACCGCGGAGGCCGTGGGCTCGACACCCACCGCCGCGAGGACCTTGTCGGCCATGCCCCGCACGGGCGCGCCGCCGACGATGGGGGAGAGGCCGACCACCGGCACGTCCGCCTCGGCGATCGCCTCACGGATTCCCGGGACGGCCAGGATCGTGCCGACCGACACGACGGGGTTGGAGGGCGGGAAGAGGACGACGTCCGCCTCGGCGATCGCCTCCAGGACGCCGGGCGCCGGCTTCGCGGCCTCCGCGCCGACCGGCACGACGGCCTTGGCCTCGACGGACGCGCGCAGCCGCACCCAGTACTCCTGGAAGTGCACCGCCCGGGACTCGCCGTCCACGTCGATGGCGACATGGGTCTCGATCCGGTCGTCGGACATCGGGATCAGCCGCACGCCGGGCTGCCAGCGCGCGCACAGCGCCTCGGTGACGGCGCTCAGCGGGTAGCCCGCGCCCAGCATCTGGGTGCGGACGATGTGGGTGGCGAAGTCGCGGTCGCCGAGACCGAACCACTCCGGCCCGACCCCGTACGCCGCGAGCTCCTCCTTCACCGTGAAGGACTCGTCCCGACGGCCCCAGCCCTGCTCCTCGTCGATGCCACCGCCGAGGGTGTACATCACGGTGTCGAGGTCGGGGCAGACCTTCAGCCCGAAGAGATGGATGTCGTCACCGGTGTTGCCGATGACGGTGATCTCCGCGTCGGGCGCGGCCCGCTTGAGACCGCGAAGGAAGCGGGCACCGCCGATGCCACCTGCCAGAACCACAATGCGCATGCGAACAGTCTGTCAGGCGAAGGCCGGTCTCCTGAGGGGTGGTGGCCGGGCGACGCTCGGGCGCAGCCCGTCCCCTGCCGGGTGGCCGCCCGCCCGTCAGGCTCCCAGCGGCGCGGGCGCCGACGCCGGCGCCGCCTCCGCCGACCCGGCCCGCTCCCGGTGGGAGGGGTGCGGGGGCATCTCCGTCAGGCCGGGGTAGTAGACGTGCAGGCTGACCGCAGGCTCCAGCGAGTCGTTGACGACCTCGTGCACGTACCCGGGCGCGAACACCCGCTGCGCCCCCGCGCCGAGGGTCCGCAGGCCCCGGTCCGTACGCTCCGTCAGCCGGCCCTCCAGGACGGTCAGTACCCCGGACGAGCCGCCGTGGTCGTGCGCTCCGCTGCCCTGGCCGGGGACCCAGGACAGAAGCCAGACCTCGTATCCGGGGCCGGTGCGCAGCCGGTGGTACCAGCGGGTGGTGGCGTCGTACCGGACGTACGGAGCCCACTGCGCGCGGTCGGCGGCGATGGAGTGGGCCAGGCCCGCGAACTCGGCCACGGTGGAGGGGTGCTCGCGGGCGGGCTGGAGGAGGTGCTGAACCTCGAGGATGTCGCCGGCGATCTGGAGGTCGCTGTCGCTGCTGTTCATGGGTGCGGTGGTTCCTCGGCAGGAGCAGAAGTGTGCAGTGCGGGGGTGTCGCGAAAAAAGTGGGGGTGCCCCGGGAAAACGGGGGTAACGCGAGAAGGGTGACGCGAGAGAGCGAGAGGGCCGGCGCCCTACGGCATCGATGGCCGGGGCAGCGACAGCCGGTCGACCGGCGGCTGGTGGATCAACAGCCGGGACAACAACAGCAACAGCGCGCCTGCACAGCGCGGCGGAACCCACGGACGTGGGTCGCGGCGGGCGCTGAGGTCGCTGGCATGGCACCAAAGGTGACGGGCGGGCGTCCCGACTGTCAACTCAATGACCGTTTTGGGGGTAATGTTTCACCTCATCCGGTTACAGCGCCCGGAGAAAGGTTTGTGCACCCCCGGGCCAGGAGACATGGCGCAGCAACCGAGCCCGTAAACGCGGCGGCGGTCTTGTGATCGGACTGTGATCCGGATCGCTTCCGTGGCTGAATCGCAACAAGATCCAAGCCTCGGGCGTCCTTTCCTGCGAGGAGGGGCGGTGGGTCAGGCCGGTGGCATGTGTCAGGTTTTTGGTGATTTGAACACTTTCCGCATAGCCTTGGTTCCGCAGAGTGAATACCGGGCCCAATAGCAGATTCCGGCTTGACTCGCACAGAGCACGAACTTGTAATTTCACTCGTGTCGTTCGGCCGGAATCGGTAACGGCTACATCACGGGGACGCAAAAGACAGACGAGGGGCGCACATGACCGAGTTGTTCCAGGAACTGCTGGTCGAGGACGCGGACGAGGAACTCGGCTGGCAGGAGCGCGCACTGTGCGCCCAGACCGATCCCGAGTCCTTCTTCCCCGAGAAGGGCGGCTCCACCCGTGAGGCCAAGAAGGTCTGCCTGGCCTGTGAGGTCCGCTCCGAATGCCTGGAGTACGCCCTCCAGAACGACGAACGCTTCGGCATCTGGGGCGGTCTGTCCGAACGCGAACGCCGCCGCCTGAAGAAGGCCGCCGTCTGACCGGAGCCCGCCCGGCGTCCGCCACCCCCGCACCGCGTACGCCGGTGCACACGTGCCGCACGCCGGAAAACCGCGCACACCTGTACACACCGAACGGTCCGCTCCCTGTGCTCTGTCCACAGGCGGCGGACCGTCGCCGTTGACAGCCGTTAGTGTGGGGCCCCGTCCGAGACGCACCCACGCCCCCTGCGGGCGACCCCGGCCGGAGGGCCCGTACCTCGATGTCCTCAACTCCCGAGTTTCCGCGACACGTCGTCACCGCCGTGCTCGTCGCCCACGACGGCGCCCGCTGGCTGCCGGACGCCCTCGCCGGGCTGCTCGCCCAGGAACGCCCCGTGCAGAACGTCGTCGCGGCCGACACCGGCAGCGCCGACGACTCCGCGCAACTGCTCGCCGAGGCGATCGGCGCGGACCGCGTCCTGCACCTCGCCCGCCGCACCGGCTTCGGAGCCGCCGTCGAGGAGGCCGCCCGCAACGCCCCCGTGCTCGGACCCGAGGAACTGCCCTACCTGAAGCGGCCCAGCGGCTGGGACCCCGTCAGCCGGACGTGGCGCGACGACGCCTACGACCTGCCCGAGCTCCCCCACGGGGAACCGGTGCAGTGGCTCTGGCTCCTCCACGACGACTGCGCCCCCGAGCCCGACGCCCTCGCCGAACTCCTGCGCGTCGCCGACTCCGACGCGTACGCCGCCGTCGTCGGACCCAAGCTCCGCGGCTGGTACGACCGCAAGCAGCTGCTCGAAGCCGGTGTCTCCATCGCCCGCAGCGGCCGCCGCTGGACCGGACTCGACCGCCGCGAACAGGACCAGGGCCAGCACGACCAGGTGCGCTCCGTCCTGTCCGTCTCGAGCGCCGGCATGCTGATCCGCCGCGACGTCTTCGAGGAACTGGGCGGCTTCGACCGGCGCCTGCCCCTCATGCGTGACGACGTCGACCTGTGCTGGCGCGCCCACTCCGCCGGCCACCGCGTCCTCATCGCCCCCGACGCCGTCCTGCGGCACGCCGAGGCCTCCGCACGCGAACGCCGCACCGTCGACTGCGCCGGCCGCTCCGTCGCCAACCCGCACCGCGTGGACAAGGCCGGAGCCGTCTTCACGCTCCTCGCCAACACCCGAGGCGCCGCCCTCCCCTACGTCCTGGTGCGGCTGGTCCTCGGCACCCTGCTGCGCACCCTCGCCTATCTCGTCGGCAAGGTCCCCGGCCAGGCCGTCGACGAGGTGATGGGCCTCTTCGGCACCCTCCTGCGGCCCGAGCGGATCCTCGCCGCCCGCAAGCGCCGCAAGAACCCCGCCGTGGCCGCGAGCGAACTGCGCCCGCTCTTCCCGCCGCCCGGCGCCACCGTCCGCGCCACCGCCGAACAGGTCGTCGCCAACTTCGGCGGCTCCGACGCCGACTCCGGCGGCTCACGCCACGGCGCCGTCGAAACCGGCCCCGGCGGCGACGACGCCGACTTCCTGGAGATCGAGCAGTTCGCCCGCCTGAAGAAGATCGCCGGCAAGCCGGGCCCGCTCCTCTTCGCCCTCCTCCTGATCGTCTCCGTGGTCGCCTGCCGCGGCCTCTTCGGCGGCGGCTCGCTCGCCGGCGGCGCCCTGCTGCCCGCCCCCGACTCCGTCTCCGGCCTCTGGGAGCGGTACGCCGACGCCTGGCACGCCATCGGCACCGGCGGTACCCAGACCGCGCCGCCGTACCTCGCCGTCCTCGCCGGACTCTCCACGCTCTTCCTCGGCTCCACCTCCTTCGCGCTGACCCTGCTCCTGGTCTGCTCGGTCCCGCTGGCCGGCTTCACCGCCTACTTCGCGGCCCGGCCGATCGTCGAGTCCCGGCTGCTGCGCGCGTGGGGCTCCATCGCGTACGCCTTCCTGCCCGCCGCCACCGGAGCGCTCGCCACCGGACGCCTCGGCACCGCCGTCCTCGCGATCCTGCTCCCGCTGATCGCGCGAGCCGCCGTCGCCGCCGCCGGACTCACCCGCCCCGACCGCGGCAGCTGGCGCGCCACCTGGGCCTACACCTTCCTGCTGACCTTCACGATGGCGTTCACCCCGATCGTCTGGCCGCTCGCGGCCGTCCTCGGCATCGCCGTCCTCGTCCTGCGCCGCGACGACATCACCGCGTACGGACTCCGCTTCCTCGCGACCCTCGGCACCCCCCTGCTCGTCCTCGCCCCCTGGTCGCTCTCCCTGCTGACCGGCCCCGCCGCCTTCCTGCGCGAAGCCGGTCTCGACATCCGTACGGGAACGGCGTCCGCCCTCGACCTGCTCGGGATCAGCCCCGGCGGCCCCGGCACCGTCAGCGGCGTCCTCCTCGTCGGCGTCGTGCTCGCCGCCCTGGCCGCCCTGCTGCGCGAGGAGCGGCAGTTCGCCGTCCGCGCGGCCTGGGCCGCCGCGCTCGCCGGCCTCCTCTTCGCCGCGCTGTCCAACGGCGCCGGCGGCACGGGCTGGGCCGGACCCGCCACCCTCGTCTACGGCGCGGCCCTCCTGGTCGCCGGCATGATCGGCGCCGAGGGCGGCCGCACCCGCGTCGCCGCGCACGGCTTCGGCTGGCGCCAGCCGGTCGCCGCCCTCATCGCCCTCGCCGCCGCCCTCGGGCCGGTGGTGGCAGCCGTCACCTGGATGATCGGCGGCGCCGACGGCCCGCTCACCCGGCGCGACCCCGTACAGGTACCGGCGTTCGTCGCCGAGGAGAGCGGCACCCGCGACCAGCCCCGCACCCTCGTCCTCGGCGGCACCTCGCCGGGCGAGGTCGCCTACACCCTCGTCCGCGGCTCCGGCGGCCGCCTCGGCGACGCCGAGCTGGCCGAGGCCGGCGGCGGCGACCCCCTCCTGGACAAGGTCGTCGCCCACCTCGTGGCCGGCTCCGGCGCCGACCAGACGGCGGAGCTGAGCGGCTTCGCGATCCGCTACGTCCTCGTACGCGACGGGGCACCGCGCCAGATGAGCCGCGTCCTGGACGCCACCCCGGGCCTGAGCCGCCTCAGCCAGCTCGACGGCAGCGCCCTGTGGCGCGTCGACCGCGAGGTCGCCCGCGCCATGATCGTCCCCGCCGCCCCGAGCGAGAGCACCCCGGGCGCGGGCGGCACGGGCCAGAGCGCCACGGAGGCGGCCCGGCCGGTCGCCGTCGCCGCGGGCCCCGTCGAAGCGCACACGAAGATCCCGGCGGGCCCCGCCGGACGGATCCTGCGCATCGCCGACCGCGCCGACGACGGCTGGACGGCCACGCTCGACGGCGAGGAACTGAAGAAGACCACCGTCGACGGCTGGGCGCAGGGCTTCGCCCTGCCCACCGAGGGCGGCCGCCTCGACCTCACGTACGACGAGCCGCTCACCCACACCGCCTGGATCTGGGCGCAGGTCGGCCTCGCCGTCGTCCTGCTCGTCCTCGCCCTGCCCGGCCGGCGCCGCGAGATCGACGACGACCTGCCCGAGGAGGAGGTCGTCATCCCCGCCCAGGCCATGGAGGGCGACGGCCGCCGGGCACGCCGACTGCGCGCCGCCGCCGAGGCGGAGGCGGCAGCGACGCCGGATGCGGCCCAGGACGCGGTGGACGCACCGGCCCCGGAGCCCGTCCCGGTGCCCGCCCAGCAGGCGTACGCCGACGAGTGGCAGCAGTCGGCCCAGGACCCGTACGCCCAGGCCCAGCAGGGCCACCAGCAGCCGTACGCGGAGTACGCGGCCGACCCGTACCAGCAGCACCCGCAGCAGTACGACCAGCAGGCGTACGAGCAGACGTACGAACAGACGTACGAACAGACCTACGGTCAGCAGCAGTACGACCCCTACCAGCAGCAGGGGTACGAACGGCAGCCGTACGGACGGCAGTACGACCAGCAGCCCACTGACCAGCAGCAGCGCGACCAGCAGCCCCACGAGCAGCAGGTGTACGACCCCTACGCGTACGGCTACGAGACCGAGCAGCGTCCCGACGGGAGCAGCAACCAGTGAAGCGCACCACCCTCTCCCTGATCGCGGCCGCCACCGCCCTCGCCGCCGTCACGGGCTTCGCCACCCTGACCGCGCCCGACGGCACCACCACCGCCCCGGCCACCGCCGGCCGGTCGCTGCCCGTGGAGCGCTCCAGCCTCCTCTGCCCCGCGCCGAGCACGTCCGAGGTGGCCGAGACGGTCTACACCTCGTACACCCCGGCGGGGAAGACCGACGCCGGAACGGGCGCGAGTGGAACGGGCAAGGCCACGGCGGGAAAGGCGGAGCTGAAGCCCGCCTCCGGCGCCGCGCCCGCCGACGCCAAGCCGAAGAAGCCGGGAGCCGCCAAGCCCCCGGCGACCGCCGGCCGGCCCGGCACGCCCGTCACCGCCAAGGCCGACGGCGGAGCCGTCCCGGCCCTCACCGGCTCGGCGACCGGCTCCCTCGCCCCGGGCTGGACCGTCCAGCAGACCACGATCGTCCCGGCCGGCGGCTCCCGCGGACTCCTCGGCGTCTCCTGCACGGCACCCGACACGGACTTCTGGTTCCCGGCCGCCTCCACGGCCAAGGAGCGCCAGGACTACGTCCACCTCACCAACCCCGACGACACCGCGGCCGTCGCCGACATCGAGCTGTACGGCCCCGAAGGGGTGCTCCCGTCGCAGCTGACCGAGGGCATCCCCGTCCCGGCCCACGCCACCGTCCCGGTCCTCCTCTCCACGCTCACCGGGGAGGCGCCGAAAGCCGATGTGACGGTCCATGTCACGACCCGCAGCGGCCGCGTCGGCGCGGTCGTCGGCGCCGCCGACGACAAGCTCGGCAGCGACTGGCTCTCCGCCTCGGCCGACCCGGCCCCCCGCGCGGTTCTGCCCGGCATCCCGAAGGACGCCACATCGGTGCGCCTGGTGGCGTACGCGCCCGGCGACGACGACGCCGACCTCAAGATCCAGCTGGTCGGCGAGACCGGCACGATCGTGCCGGCGAGCGCCCCGTCCCTCCAGGTGAAGTCGGGGATGACCGCGGCCGTCGACATGCCGGACCTCACCCGCGGGGAGGCGGGTTCGCTGCTGCTCACGCCGGCCGACCCGAAGAAGCCCACCCCGGTGGTCGCCGCCCTGCGGGTGGTCCGCGGCAAGGGCGACAAGCAGGAGATCGCCTTCATCCCCGCGACCCCCGCGATCACCGCCCGCGCCACCGTCGCCGACAACCGCGCGGCCGGCTCGACGCTCTCCCTGACCGCCCCGGCCGAGACCGCCGAGGTCAAGGTCACCGCCTCCGCGGGATCGGAGGGCGGCACCTCGGTCTCCAAGACCTTCACGATCAAGGCGGGCACGACGACCGCAGTGGCACCGCCGGTCCCGGCGGGGCTGAAGGGCTCCTACGCCCTGACGGTCGAACGCGTCTCAGGGGGTCCGGTCCACGCGTCGCGCGCGCTCGCCCTTCCCCAGGACGGCGTGCCGATGTTCACGGTCCAGACGCTGTCCGACGACCGGGGGACGGTCGAGGTCCCGACGGCGAAGCAGGACCTCTCCGTCCTGGACGACTGACGCTCACGCCGTTCGGAGACGGGACGGCTGCGAGGTTCGGACGGCGCTGCGAGGCTCGGACGGTCACGAGGCTCGCGGGGGGACGGGGACGGGGACGGCGGGGAGGGACCGGCCGAGGCAGGACGAGGCCGGGCAGGACCGGGCGCGGCCGGGCGCGGCACGCGCGGCCGCGGTAGGGGGCCCGCTCGTCAGTCCTGCCCGTACCGGGGATCGACCGACTCGGGGGACAGGCCCAGCAGCTCCGCCACCTGCTCCACCACGACCTCGTGGACCAGCAGCGCCCGCTCGTCGCGGCTCTTGGAGCGGATCTCCACGGGGCGCCGATAGACGACGACCCGCGCGGCGCCGTTCTTCTCCGCCGGTACCGAACCCCCCAGGGGTACGGCCTCGCCCGGCACCGCCGGCGGTACGTCCAGCACCATGAACTCCACGTCCGCCAGCTGCGGCCAGCGCCGCTCCAGCCGCTCGACGGAGTCCAGGACGAGATCGCGGAACGAGTCCGCACGACTCGCGGACAGCGGCACCTGCGGCGGGGCGACCGGACCGCGCATCCCGCGGCCGTGCCGGTCGCGGCGACGCGGTCGCGGCTCCGCAGGAGCGGAACCCGACCCGCCCGTCCGGGATTCGCCCGGACACGACTCGTTCGGGTTCGACGCGCCCGGATCCGACCTTCCCGGACCCGCATCGGCCGGGCTCGACCCCGCGGAGGCCGGCTCCGCGGCATTCGACGTCGGACGGGGCGAGGGGCGCGGCGGCACAGGACTGTCCATCACTGACGCAGCGTAACTCTCCTCGGTGTTCCACGGCCGGGGCGAACACCGGTCAGGTCCGGATCGGCCGGACCCCGCTGTCGTTTGTTGAGCATTCCGGCCAAGCGACGGCTCGATTACGTACGTCGCCGCGATCGGCCGTCTGGCCGTCCCTGACCGGTTTACGGTCGACCGCTGTCCGGATCGGCGGTCGTCTCCGCCCCCGCCGCCCTCCTCCCACCCAGGTCAGCGGCGCCGCGCCGGGAGGGGCCGTGGCCGACGTCACACCGCGACACGGGCGAGTGACCTGGCGGAGAGTCGTCGCGGCCCGCTCAAGAGTGCGGTACCGTCCAACGTCGTGAGCCCTGTACGTCGCTGTTCGCGCACCGCGTGCGGCCGCCCTGCCGTCGCGACACTGACGTACGTCTATGCCGACTCGACTGCGGTCCTCGGCCCG
This sequence comes from Streptomyces sp. NPDC053755, assembly GCF_040677675.1. NCBI lineage: Bacteria > Bacillati > Actinomycetota > Actinomycetes > Kitasatosporales > Streptomycetaceae > Streptomyces > Streptomyces sp. NPDC053755. The sequence continues at coordinate 26,473 of NZ_JBFASK010000048.1, forward strand.
CTCGCCACCTACGCCGAGCCCCACTGCTACGACCTGTGTGCCGAACACAGCGAGCGCCTCACCGCCCCGCGCGGCTGGGACGTCGTGCGGCTCACGGACGGCTCCGCCCCGTCCCGGCCCAGCGGGGACGACCTCGAAGCCCTCGCCAACGCAGTACGGGAGGCGGCGCGCCCCCAGGAGCGCGCGGCCGAGGCGGGCGGCAAGGGCGGCGGCCGTGGCGGCGACCCCATGGAGGTCGGACGCCGCGGACATCTGCGGGTCCTGCGCTCCCCGGACTCCTGACCCACCGCCGCGCTCTCCGCCGTAACGCTTCCGCGCCGGCGGTCCCGTCGCCCCGGCGCCCCCGCTTGGACGGTGGCGACGCCCGCCGTGCCGGCACGTGAGCGTCCCGGCACGGGGCGAAACCGGCCACTCCCCGCCGACCGACCCCTCGGTCTGCGTCGCCGTGCCCCCGCCCGGGTAGTTTGGGCGTTCCGCACACGCGCCCCATACGCGTGCAGAGTCCTCAGGAGGGTTGTTCCGTGGCTGCTGATCTGTCGCAGATCGTGAAGGCGTACGACGTCCGCGGGGTGGTGCCGGATCAGTGGGACGAGGGTCTCGCCGAACTCTTCGGCGCCGCGTTCGTACGGGTGACGGGCGCGGACGCGATCGTCGTCGGTCATGACATGCGCCCCTCGTCGCCGGGCCTGTCGGACGCCTTCGCGCGCGGGGCCGCCCGTCTGGGCGCGGACGTCACGCTGATCGGGCTCTGCTCCACGGACCAGCTCTACTTCGCCTCCGGGCAGCTCGGCCTGCCGGGCGCGATGTTCACCGCCTCGCACAACCCTGCGCAGTACAACGGCATCAAGATGTGCCGCGCGGGCGCCGCCCCGGTCGGCCAGGACACCGGCCTCGCGGAGATCCGCACCCTCGTCGAGCAGTGGTCGGAGCAGGGCGCGCCCGAGGCCGCCCCGGCGGCCGGCGCGATCACCCGGCAGGACAGCCTGCAGGACTACTCCGCGTACCTGCGGAACCTCGTCGACCTCACCGCGATCCGTCCGCTGAAGGTCGTCGTGGACGCGGGCAACGGCATGGGCGGCCACACCGTCCCGACCGTCTTCGCGGACCTCCCGCTGGACGTCGTGCCGATGTACTTCGAGCTCGACGGCACGTTCCCCAACCACGAGGCCAACCCCCTCGACCCGAAGAACATCGTCGACCTCCAGGCCCGCGTCCGCTCCGAGGGTGCCGACCTCGGCCTCGCCTTCGACGGCGACGCCGACCGCTGCTTCGTCGTCGACGAGCGCGGCGAGCCGGTCTCCCCGTCCGCGATCACGGCCCTGGTCGCCGCGCGCGAACTGGCCAAGCACCCGGGCGGCACGGTCATCCACAACCTGATCACCTCCTGGTCGGTACCGGAGGTCGTGCGCGAGAACGGCGGCACGCCGGTCCGCACCCGGGTCGGGCACTCCTTCATCAAGGAGGAGATGGCCAAGACGGGCGCGATCTTCGGCGGCGAGCACTCCGCCCACTACTACTTCAGGGACTTCTGGAACGCCGACACCGGCATGCTCGCGTCCCTGCACGTCCTGGCGGCCCTCGGCGGCCAGCAGGGCACGCTGTCCGAGCTGGTCGCCGCGTACGACCGGTACGCCTCCTCCGGCGAGATCAACTCCACCGTCGCCGACCAGACCGCCCGCATGGCGGCGGTCAAGGCCGCGTACGCGGGCCGGGACGGCGTCACGCTCGACGAGCTGGACGGCCTGACGGTGACGGCCGAGGACTGGTGGTTCAACCTCCGCGCCTCGAACACCGAGCCGCTGCTGCGCCTGAACGTCGAGGCCCGCGACGAGGCCACCATGGCCGGACTGCGCGACGAGGTCCTCGCCCTGGTCCGCTCGACCGCCTGAGCCCCGGCCCCCGAAGACCGAAGCTCGCACCGGCCCCGGCGGCCCCCGAACGGGGCCCGCCGGGGCCGGCCCGCATCGGCGGACACGCCCCGCCTGCCGGGTGCGGCCTTTCCCTGGACCGGTCCAGGGCCCGCGAACGAGCCTCCGTACCCGCCCCCGGTTCCCTCTCGCCGGACTCTGCCTTCCCTTTCGGCCGGAGACCGGGCCTCCGGCCCGTCCCGCAATGGAAGCGGCGGTCCTTCCCCGGATCCGCACCGCTTCGGTTCCGGATCCGGCCGCCGGACCGTCTCGGGCCTCGACGCCGGGCCGTCGCAGTCGTCGTACCGCACACCGGGCGGGCCCGACGCCGCCTCCGTACGCCCCTCGCGGGCCTCCGGCCCGTCCCGCAACGGCTGGGTCGCGTCCCCGACCGCCCTCGCCCCGCCCCCGACCGCCCTCGCCCCGCCGCCGTCAGACCCCTCGCCCCGCCTCCGTACGCCCCTCGCAGGGCTCCGGCCCGTCCCGCAACGGTTCGGCCCCGTCCCCGACCGCCTCGCCACGCCCCCGACCGACCCTCGCCACCCCTCCGTCAGACCCCCGCCACACCCCCGTCGATTCCCCGCCGGATCCTCGCCGCAGGACAGGGCGGGCACGGAGCCGCGCCCCTGGTTCCCCGGCGGTAGGCTGACCTGGCCCGAAGCCAGCCAGCACCACCATCGTTCGTTCGAAGGGACCCCTCATGCCGCTCGAAGCCGGCCTCCTGGAGATCCTGGCCTGCCCGGCCTGCCACGCGCCGCTCGACGACCGCACGGCGGCCGAGACCCCCGAGCTGGTCTGCACGGGCGACGGCTGCGGCCTGGCCTACCCCGTCCGCGACGGCATCCCGGTCCTTCTCGTGGATGAGGCCCGCCGCCCGGGGTAGAGGCGAACAGCAGCCGCCGACGGCGCTGTCCGGCCGCGGTACGCCCGCAGGCCGGCACCCCAGCCGCAAGGGTGGTGCGCGTGGCAGCACGGGCCCGGCCGACGGCCGGGCGCGCCACCGGGACCACCACCACCAAGCCGCACGCCCCGCCCCGCTTCGGAGGCCCCATGCTGGACGAGACCCTCCTCGACGCACCGGACGCCCTCGCGCTCGCCGACCGCCGCGGTCTCCTGCGCGGCGCCGCCGAAGCGGGAGCACGGGTCCGGACAGCCGCCCGCCACGCCGCCGAGGCCGGCATCTCCGACCTCCGCCCCGAGGGCCGCCCCCGCGCCGTCCTCGTCGCGGGGCCCGGCACCGCGGCCGCCGGCGTCGCCGACCTGGTCGGCTCCCTCGCCGGCGCCTCCGCCCCGGTCATCCGGCTCCAGCCCACCGGCGTCGCCGCCGCGGCGGGCGCCCTGCGCTGGGCCCTTCCCGGCTGGGCCGGCTCCGTGGATCTCCTGTTGATCCCGACGACCGACGGTTCGGAGCCCGGTCTCGCCCTCCTCGCCGAACAGGCGTACCGCCGCGGCATCACCGTCGTCGCCGTCGCCCCCAGGACCTCCCCCCTCTCCGAGGCCGTCAACGGCTCCCGCGGCCTGCTCGTGCCGATGGCCACGGCCCCGTTCGAGAGCGCGGAGGAGACCTCCGACGACCTCGCCGCCGGCCCGAGCGCCCTGTGGGCCCTGTTCACGCCGCTCCTGGTCCTGCTCGACCGCGTCGGACTGCTCGACGCCCCCCAGGAGACCCTGGAGAAGGTCGCCGACCGCCTGGACCGTACGGCCGAGCGCTGCGGACCGGCCATCGCCACGTACAGCAACCCCGCCAAGACGCTGGCCGCGGAACTCGCCGACTCCCTGCCCCTGATCTGGACCGAGGGCGCCGCCGCGGGTCCCGCGGGCCGCCGTTTCGCCGCCGTGCTCGCCGAGCTGGCCGGACTGCCCGCGCTCGCCGCCGAGCTCCCCGAGGCCCTGCCCGCCCACGGGGTCCTGCTCGCGGGTGCCTACGCCGCGGGCGCCGACCCCGACGACTTCTTCCGCGACCGCGTCGACGAGCCGCAGGCCCTGCGCGCCCGGGTCGTGCTCCTGCGCGACCGGCCGGCCGGCGGCCTGACCGCCGCCCCCGCCGCCCGCGAGCTGGCCCTCGGCCACGAGACGGCGATCAGCGAACTGGAACCCGAGGAGGGCAGCGAGCTGGAGGCCCTCGCCGAACTCCTCGCCGTCACCGACTTCGCCGCCGTGTACCTCTCCCTCGCCTCCGCGGCAATCACTCCGCACACCCCCTGACGCCAGGCCACCAGGTCACCACCGCCACCCGACCCGTACCAGCGCACCAGGGCCCGTACCACCGCCCCACCACCCGCCCCATCCGCATCACCCGTACCACCGCACCGAGGAAGGCTGGAAGGCGCCATGGACCGCCTCGTCAACACCGTCCGCCCCTACGCCTGGGGCTCCACGACGGCCATCCCGGAACTCCTCGGCACCACCCCCACCGGTGAGCCCCAGGCCGAGATGTGGATGGGCGCCCACCCGGGAGCCCCCTCCCGCACCCCGCGCGGACCGCTGAACGAGGTCATCGACGCCGACCCCGTACGCGAACTGGGCGCCCGCACCGTCGAGAAGTTCGGCCCGCGCCTGCCCTTCCTGTTCAAGGTGCTCGCGGCCGGCGCCCCGCTCTCCCTCCAGGTCCACCCCGACCTCGCCCAGGCCGAGGCCGGATTCGCCGCGGAGCAGGCGGCCGGCATCCCCGTCGACTCGCCCCGGCGCAACTACAAGGACCCCAACCACAAGCCCGAACTCATCTGCGCCCTCACGCCGTTCACCGGACTCTGCGGCTTCCGCGCCCCCACCGAGGCCGCCGACGCCCTCGCCGCGCTCGGTGTCGACTCCCTCAAGCCGTACGTCGACCTGCTGCACGCCCACCCCGAAGAGGCCGCCCTGCGAGAGGTCCTGACGGCGCTGCTGACAGCCGATCGCGAGGAGATGGCCCACACCGTCGCCGAGGCCACGGCCGCCGCCGACCGCCTGGGCGGCGACCACGCCCCGTACGCCACCCTCGCCCACCACTTCCCGTCCGACCCCGGCGTCATCGCCGCCATGCTCCTCAACCCCGTCCGGCTCCAGCCCGGCGAAGCCATGTACCTCGGTGCAGGGGTCCCGCACGCCTACCTCGACGGCCTCGGCGTCGAGATCATGGCCAATTCCGACAACGTCCTGCGCTGCGGCCTGACCCCGAAGCACGTCGACGTACCGGAGCTGCTGCGCGTCGTCCGCTTCGAACCGGTCGACCCGACCCTCCTGCGCCCCGAAGCCTCCGAGTCGGGCGAGGAGGTCTACGACGCCCCCGTCGACGAGTTCCGGCTCTCCCGCTACGTCCGGGCGGAGGGCGCGGTCCCCACCGACGTCACCGCGGCCACCCCTCAGATCCTCCTCGCCGTGGCCGGCCGCCCCCGGGTCGGCGAACTCCCGCTCGCCGCGGGCGAATCCGTCTTCGTACCGGCGGGCGAGAGCATCGAACTGTCGGGTGCGGGTACGGTCTTCCGCGCCACCGTCGTGGCCTGATGTAAAAATGTGCGGCCGCACAGCGGCGGCGACAGCACGGCCGGAGCACCGACGAAGGGAACACGTACATCCATGAGCGCGTCAGGCGGAACCAAGGCGATCGTGGCGGCACTCGCCGCCAACCTCGCCATCGCGGTAGCCAAGTTCGTGGCGTTCCTCTTCAGCGGTTCGTCCTCGATGCTCGCCGAGAGCGTGCACTCCCTCGCCGACTCCGGCAACCAGGGCCTGCTCCTCCTCGGCGGCAAGCGGGCCCAGCGCGAGGCGACCCCGCAGCACCCCTTCGGCTACGGCCGCGAGCGGTACATCTACGCCTTCCTCGTCTCCATCGTGCTCTTCTCCGTCGGTGGCATGTTCGCCATCTACGAGGGCTACGAGAAGATCAAGCACCCGCACGCCATCGAGGCCTGGTACTGGCCGGTCGGCGTGCTCGTCTTCGCGATCATCGCCGAGGCGTTCTCGTTCCGCACGGCCATCAAGGAGTCGAACCAGATCCGCGGCGGGCTCTCCTGGACCGAGTTCGTCCGCCGGGCGAAGGCCCCCGAGCTGCCGGTCGTCCTCCTGGAGGACCTCGGAGCGCTCGTCGGCCTGGTCCTCGCCCTCTGCGGCGTCAGCCTGGCCCTCGTCACCGGCGACGGCCTCTGGGACGGCATCGGTACGCTCTGCATCGGCATCCTGCTCATCGTCATCGCGCTCGTCCTCGCCGCCGAGACCAAGTCGCTGCTGCTCGGTGAGTCGGCCGGCACCGACCAGGTGAAGCAGATCGAGGAAGCCGTCGTCGACGGCGTGACCGTCACCCGCCTCATCCACATGCGCACGCTCCACCTCGGCCCCGAGGAGCTCCTCGTCGCCGCCAAGATCGCCGTCCGGCACGACGAGACGGCCACCGAGGTCGCGACCGCCATCAACGCCGCCGAGGACCGCATCCGCGCCGCCGTCCCCATCGCGCGGGTCATCTACCTCGAGCCGGACGTCTACAGCGAGTCGGCGGCCGCCTCCGGCACCGACCCCGCGAAGTCGCCCGGCGGACCCGGCCACTGAATCCGCCACCCCCTGAGAGAAGCCCCGGACCGTCCTGTCCGGGGCTTTTCCCGTCCCCGGGCGGCCTTCCGACCCTCTGTCGAGGCCGGATCCGGCCGAATCCCGGCCCTGGGCGGACTGTGGGTCGAGGGGCCGATCGGTGTAGATTCGTGACCAGCCAGACGTCGCTGCTGATGGCGGTCGGGCGGTCCTCGCGGACCGGCCGAGGGAGAGAGGGCCTCCGACGACTGCACCGCGGGAGTACCCGGGCATTCGTATGCCCGCGGTGTCCCGAGCGCGGTGTCAGGCGCTTCAACCGACCCTCGAACCCGATTCACGAGGAGCAGCCCAGTCATGACGACTGTCGCCAACCAGCAGGACTTCAAGGTCGCCGACCTGTCCCTGGCCGCCTTCGGCCGCAAGGAGATCACCCTCGCCGAGCACGAGATGCCCGGCCTGATGTCGATCCGCCGCGAGTACGCCGAGCAGCAGCCCCTCGCCGGCGCCCGGATCACCGGCTCCCTGCACATGACCGTGCAGACGGCCGTCCTCATCGAGACCCTGGTCGCCCTGGGCGCCGAGGTCCGCTGGGCCTCCTGCAACATCTTCTCCACCCAGGACCACGCCGCCGCGGCCATCGCCGTCGGCCCGACCGGCACCCCCGAGGCCCCCGCCGGCGTCCCCGTCTTCGCCTGGAAGGGCGAGACCCTGGAGGAGTACTGGTGGTGCACGGAGCAGGCCCTGACCTGGCCGAACACCCCCACCGGCGGCCCGAACATGATCCTGGACGACGGCGGTGACGCCACCCTCCTCGTCCACAAGGGCGTCGAGTTCGAGAAGGCCGGCTCCGCCCCGGACCCGTCCACCGCGGACAGCGAGGAGTACGCCCACATCCTGCGCCTCCTCAACCGCACCCTCGGCGAGAGCCCGCAGAAGTGGACCCAGCTCGCGTCGGAGATCCGTGGTGTGACGGAGGAGACGACGACGGGCGTGCACCGCCTGTACGAGATGATGTCCGAGGGCACGCTGCTGTTCCCGGCGATCAACGTGAACGACGCGGTGACGAAGTCGAAGTTCGACAACAAGTACGGCTGCCGCCACTCCCTGATCGACGGCATCAACCGTGCGACCGACGTACTGATCGGCGGCAAGACGGCCGTCGTCTTCGGTTACGGCGATGTGGGCAAGGGCTGCGCGGAGTCCCTGCGCGGTCAGGGCGCGCGGGTGATCGTGACGGAGATCGACCCCATCTGCGCGCTCCAGGCCGCGATGGACGGCTACCAGGTCGCGACGCTGGACGACGTGGTGGAGACGGCCGACATCTTCATCACCACGACCGGCAACAAGGACATCATCATGGCCTCGGACATGGCCCGGATGAAGCACCAGGCGATCGTGGGCAACATCGGCCACTTCGACAACGAGATCGACATGGCCGGCCTGGCGAAGATCCCCGGCGTGGTGAAGGACGAGGTCAAGCCGCAGGTCCACACCTGGACGTTCGAGGACGGCAAGGTCCTGATCGTGCTGTCGGAGGGCCGACTGCTCAACCTGGGCAACGCGACCGGGCACCCGTCGTTCGTCATGTCGAACTCGTTCGCGGACCAGACGCTGGCCCAGATCGAGCTGTTCACCAAGCCGGAGCAGTACCCGACCGACGTGTACGTGCTGCCCAAGCACCTGGACGAGAAGGTCGCCCGCCTCCACCTCGACGCGCTCGGCGTGCGCCTGACGACCCTGCGCCCCGAGCAGGCCGCCTACATCGGCGTCCCGGTCGAGGGCCCGTACAAGCCGGACCACTACCGCTACTGATGCCACGACCGACGGCGCCCGCGCACTGACGCCCACCCGTCGACAGCACCCGTAGAGGACACAGGCAGGCCCCCGCACCCCCGTGCCGGGGGCCTGCCGCGTCCCTCACCGGGCGTCCCGGCCCGCACCGGACCTACCGCCCCAGGAACCACCCCGAGGACCCATGCCCCGCGGCCGCTATTCGCTCCATGACCCGCACGATCGCACCCCTCTCGGCGAAGAACACTTCCACTGCGCGCCCGGCCCCTCCGGCTGGCGCTACGTCGCCCAGACCACCACCCCCTCCGGCGACCACGCGGGCTCCGTCGACCTGGCCATCGACGAGCTCGGCCGCCCCATCCGCCTCGAACTCCACGCCGCGAGCTGGCAGGTCCGCGGCGCGGCCCTCGACGGCGTCACCTGGGTCCGTACCGACCCCACCGGCACCCATGCCACGGAAGGCAACGTGCGCGCCCATGCCTTCACCGGCACCTCACCGGCATTCCTCGTCGCGATCACCCGCCTCCTGCGCCTCACCCCCGGCTCCCCCGCGACCCGCGTCCGGCTCGTCGCCTTCACCGGCGGGGTGCTCGCCCCCCTCACGATCGACCAGTCCTGGGCCCTGGTGAAGAGTGAAGCGCACGCCACTGACAACGGCCCCCTGACCGTGGACGAGTACCTGGTCGACGCCCTGGACACGGGGGAGCGGCACACCCTGCACATCAGCGGCGACGTGGTCCTCGCCGCCCCCGGCATCGAGCTCGAAGCGCTGGAGACGCCGCCCTCGGTCTTCTCCTGAAAGACGCCCTAGGCGGGAGGCACAGACGCTCTAGGCGGGAGGCGCGAACCCCGTGGCGGGGGAGGCGGGATCAGGGGCGGGCCCAGCGGATGGGGCGGGAGCGGCCGGAGCCGTCCCCACCGGGGCAGCGCCGGGAGCCGCGAACCCGGAGCGCTGCCCGGCCGCCACGCCCGTCGCCACCCCCGGCACGTCACCGCTCCCCGCACCCCCTGCGTAGCCGCCCCCGACGCCGCCGGCCGTCCCCGCCGGGGCGAAGGCGCGTCGCGCCTCCCGGGCCTGCCGCTCGCCGACCACACCCGCCAGATAGTCCGCGGCCGGCACCCCGGGGGGCGGCGGCGTCCCGGTCCGTGCGACCAGCTCGTCGGCCAGCCGCTCGGCGAGCTGCCGCCCCACGCCCGGATCCAGCTGCCGGATCCGCGTCAGGTACTGCCGTATCTCCAGCCACAGCCCGTCCGGCACGGCGGAGAGATCCAGCTGACCGAACCTTCCGACCAGCCAGGGCGGGGGAGGGGGAACAGCCGCCGCCCGCGCCGCCGGCACCCGCTCCCGCACGACGAGCGCCCCCGCGAAGACATCGCCGACGCGCCGCCCCCGCTCCGAGACGAGCGAGGCGATGCACGCCACGACCCCGAACGTCATCAGGATCTCCACGACCCCCATCGCCCCGCGCACCAGCGCGTGCCGGAAACGGATCGGCCCCCCGTCGTCCCGCACCACCCGCAGCCCGCACGCCATCTTCCCGAGCGACCGCCCGTGCGACAGCGTCTCCACCGCGATCGGCGCCCCGACCAGCACCAGCAGGAACGAGGCGATCGAGAGCGCCGTCTGCGCGGCTTCGTCCAGCGAGGCCGTGGCGAACGCGAGCCCGACGGATACCAGCACGTACACCGTGAGCACCACCGTGAGGTCGATGCACAGCGCCAGAGCCCGGCTCGGCAGTCTCGCCGGCTGCAACCCCAGTACGACGGCGTCCCCCGTCACAACCCCGCTCACGACGCCCACCCTTCTCCGACCTTCCCGACCCCTCGGTACGACAGTCTGCCAAGCTGACCCGCAGCGCGCCGCAGTAGTACGCACCCGTACGCACCCAGTGCCTGGAGCAGCAGCCGATCATGGACCTCGACGTCTACGTCACCGCCCACCGCGCCGAGTGGGAACGCCTGGACCACCTCCTGCGCCGGGGCGGCAAGCTCACCGGCGCCGAGGCCGACGAACTCGTGGCCCTCTACCAGCGCACGGCCACCCACCTCTCGCTGATCCAGTCCAGTGCCCCGGACCCGATGCTCACGGCCCGTCTCACCCAGCTCGTGGCCCGCGCCCGCGCCGCCGTCACCGGCACCCGCCGCGCCTCCTGGCGCGACGCCGTCACCTTCCTGACCGCCGGATTCCCCGCCGCGGTCTACCGCTCCCGTCACTGGTGGGTGCCGACCGCGGTCCTCTCCACCCTCCTCGCGGCGCTCATCGGCTGGTGGATCGGGACGCACCCGGAAGTCCAGTCGGCGATCGGCGCCCCGGCCGACCTGCGCGAGATGACCCGCCCGGGCGGTCAGTATGAGACGTACTACTCCAGCCACCCCGCGGCCTCCTTCGCCGCCCAGGTCTGGACGAACAACGCCCAGGCCGCCGCCATGTGCCTGGTCCTCGGCGCGTTCCTGTGCTTCCCGGTGCTGTGGATCCTCTTCCTCAACATGCTGAACCTCGGCGTCGGCATCGGCCTGATGTCCGCCGCCGGCCGTCTCGACGTCTTCCTGGGCCTGGTGCTCCCGCACGGCCTGCTCGAACTGACCGCCGTCTTCGTCGCCGCCGGCACCGGCCTGCGCCTCGGCTGGACCCTCATCGACCCCGGCCCCCAGACCCGCCGCGCCGCCCTCGCCCAGCAGGGACGCGCCGCGGTCGGCATGGCCGTGGGACTGGCACTGGTCCTCTTCGTCTCCGGCCTGATCGAAGGCTTCGTCACCCCCTCCGGCCTCCCCACGTGGGCCCGCATCACCATCGGAATCGCCGCTGAACTGGCATTCCTCGCCTACGTCTACGTCCTGGGCGGCCGGGCGACCCGGGCCGGAGACACCGGCGACGTGGAGGAGTCCGACCGCAGCGCGGAGCTGCCGACGGCCGCCTGATGTGCGGAGCGCCCCGCTGACCTGCTAGTCTCCTCTTCGCCCACAAAACCTGTTGACACGGGAGATGTGGGGAGGTAGATTCAAACGGTTGCCTGGACTGGACAAGTTCGAGGGCGACCCGATAGTGTCTCTCTCGCTCCGGCCGGAAACTTCGATTTCCACGGAGCCACCCGATTCCTTATTCGAATCACGAAAGCCACCGATTAGGTCGGCCGGATTGAATCTGATAAAGTCGGAACCGCCGGAAAGGAAAGCGCGAAAGCGAATTCCTGGAAGGTGAAACCCGCTCCAGC
>NZ_JBFASK010000049.1:0-21359 GCF_040677675.1 Streptomyces sp. NPDC053755
GACGTATCACTGCACCATGATCCACCAGCCGTGATCATTTGAAGACACTGCCTAGACCGGAGGGCTGACCACGATGCCCACCAAAATCCGCGCATCCGAACGACGGATCGCCCCCCAGCGAGTGCATCCACTCATTGAAAGAACACCGTGAAGGCCAGGAAGGAGAAAGTGAGTCGGCAGCGGAGGGCCGGAAGGGCAGCGGGCTCGTCTTCACCACACAGAGAGGAGGGCCGATCGATCCCGCGAACCTCAATCGCAGCTTCCGCGCCCTCCTCGATCGGGCAGGGCTCCGCCGCATCCGCTTCCACGACCTCAGGCACTCAACCGCCACTCTCCTCCTGGAGCAAGGCGTCGACCTTGTCGTGATCAAGGAACTCCTCGGCCACGCCCACATCGGCGTCACCGCCGGCGTCTACGCTCACGTCCGAATCCGCCTCCAGCGCCAAGCCATCGACGCCCTCAGCAGCGCCCTCAGCCCGACCGACGACACACCCGACGACCCACCAGCCGCAGCCGTCGTCCGCTGACGTTGCCGTCAGCGTTGCCGTCAAACAGCCCAGCAGCCCCCCGCCGTGAATTCGGCGGAGGGCTGCTGGCGCCACTGCTGAACGCGCTGGCGCCTTGGTGATCTATCTCCCTACGCGCAGTCCCTCATACGCCAGGAATTCAAGGAACCCGGTCGCCGCAAATTGCACTTGACCATCCTCATGGTCCCAGAAATCAACCTGGTTGGCACAGCGACCTTCGACGACCGAGAACCCCCACCAGTCGCCTGTACCGACCGGGGCTACGGCGACAAAGTCGCCATCCTTGAACTCGGCTACGTTCACCCTCACCAAGTCGTCTTCCTGGTCATCAGAAGCAACGACTGGCAGAAGGTCGAGAAACAGGAACATTCCTCCGCCGTGACGCTTCATGAACTCCCTGTACTCGCCAGGGAGCTGCGCCTGGAGAGTCTCCTCCACCTCCGACAGTTCGGCTTCGGAAGCCACTCGGGACTCAAATACGTCGAAGCCTTCCGGACTGCTCAGACCAGCGCGTTTTGCGCGAGCCGCAGACAAGTGGACTTCAAACTCTTCAAACTCCACGATCTCACCTAACCGATCATCCGGGCCAGTTGTCGAACCAGTGGTCTGGACTGTACGTGCCCCAACCCTGCTCCTGCGATCTATACCACCAGTGCAGTTGGGTGTCTTGCTTCCTCATTTCCTTCGTGACACCTTGGTTATGCGGATTTCGATGGAGATCCGTTCCAACACCTCGGTGGACATTTTGGTCTAGCTCATGAATCGGAGCGCCGGGCATTTGGTCCGCATGGTGGATCTCTATTCGATCGCCAAGCTGATTCGGGCGAAGCCCAAGCGAGCCGCGGATGATGTCAGAGCGAGTCCAAGCACCAGAATTGCGAATCGGGGCATCGGCAGGGCCAGCGCCTGTTCCCGGAGCGCAATTGCATTGCACCCCCGGCGGAGTGGTACCGCAGTTGTGGACCAGGACCGGCGTGGCGCCCGCCAGCACATAGTACGTGTGGATGTCTGCGACGGTGAGGTTGTGGACGGTTGCCTGCTGGGTCCACCGGCTGACTGCCTTGATCTGGATGTGGGTGCCGGTGCTGGTGCGTAGCCACTGGCCTGGGGCGAGGTTGGTGGCGTTGATCCACTGCTTGAGTTCGGGTACCCAGAAGGGGTGCTTGTCCGTCGCTGTGACGCTGGCTTCCTTGTTGCCGTCGGCCCCGTCTACGTCAAGAGTGATCTTGACCAGGTTCTTATCACCGGTACCCAAGATGGTATTGGTTACGGGCTTTTCGATGGTCTCGCCGGTCTCCGGATCCGTTGCGAGAACACGGTCGCCGATGGTGAGGTCTTCGATCGGGATCGTTTTGCCATCAGCAGTGATGACGAGCGTTCCTGGCACGAAACTGTTCCCGGCTCCCTTGCACGGAAGGAGCTTCTTTGTAGCGACGGCGAGGGCTACATCGAAGGTGATCTTGGCTGCGCCTTCTGCGCTCCTCCCGTTCCGGAAGTCGCCGTAGATTTCCGTGCCGCTTGCTACCAACCCTTGGCCCATTGCGGCACCGATGTTGAGGCTGTTGTTGATGTCCCAGAACGCTTCTTGGCACGTGCCGTTCAGTGTGACGCAGTTTTTAAGGTTCGACAGTTGGCTCTGCGCGCCGTCAACCAGCGATCCGACGAACTTCGCCGGCTGGTCGACCAGGGTGCTGGTGTATCTGGACCACCAGCCTCCGCCCTTTTTCGACCCCCCGCCTGTGTGGGTCCCCCCCGTATCGGCACTTCCTCCCGCATTCCCGGTGGGGCAGGTGTAGTAGCAGCCGCCAGGACCGGTCCCGCCCGGGGGCTGGCCCGTTGTGCTTCCGCTGCCGCCCAGAGGGTTGCCCGGTTCGGGGTTGCCCCATCCGTCGTCGAGCCACAGACCGGTGGAGTCGCTGGCGGTGACGGGGGTGTTGTTGGCGTAGGCGTAGCCGTTGAGTGACTGGTGCTGCTCAAGGACGAGCGCGGGGTCGACGCTGATGAACTGGCCGAGGCCTGGGTCGTACTCGCGGGCTCCGATGTGGGTGAGGCCGGAGGCATCGTCTTCGGGTTTGCCGAGGAAGCCCTTGTCGTCGGGCCACGTGGCGGGGGCGGTGCCGCGGGGGGCTCCGAACGGGGTGGTCTGGCGTCGGGTGAGGGTCCAGGTTCCGGCTTCGAGGGCGAGGCCGGAGGTTCCGTGGTGGTCGGAGGAGAGGAAGTTGAGCTTGGTGCCGGTCGCGCCCTTGACCGCGGTGCGGACTGCGATGGTCTTGCCGGCTGCTGTGTAGTAGCGGGTGCCGGTGAGGGTTTTGGTGGCGCCGTTGTCCTTAGTGGTGAGGCGGACTTCGTTGGTACCGAGGTAGAGGACGGTGTCCCCGTCGGTGGTGGTGGGGCGGCGGATGAGGAGTTCGCCGTCGGCGCCGTAGAGGTAGGAGGTTCCCACCGCGGGCTTGCCGGCTGCGGCGGGTTCGGTGAGGTTGGTGAGTTTGCCTTCGCTGTTCCAGGTCAGGGTCTGTGTGGCCTGGGTGCCGGGGCGGCTTGTGGTGTTGCCGGCGGTGTCGTAGGCGTAGTTCTTGGCTTGCTGACCGGTGGTGGCTTTGGTGAGGGTGTGGGGCTGGCCGCCGTCGGGGTTGCCGTAGGTGTACTTGGTGGTGGTGTCGCCGCCGGAGGTGTGCTGGGTTTCGGTGTCGCGCTGGCCGGCGGTGTTGTAGGTGTAGCTGGTCCAGTACGGAGCGATGCCGTCAATGGTGGCCGTGGCGGGAGCGGTCGTGCAGTCGGCGGTCTTGGGGGTCCAGGCTTCCTTGAGGCGGCGGTGGCCGTCGTAGGTGAAGCACTGGTTGTCGGCCTTGGCGGTACCGCCGAGGGTGGTGTTGTCGAAGATGGACGTGACGTTGCCCGCGTCGTCCTGGGTGAAGTTCAGGTCCTGGGGGCTGTAGCTGTGGGCGTCGGTGGTGACGAAGGACCGCTTGAGGCGGCGGGTGCCGTCCTCGTAGCTGTAGTTGAGGTAGGCCTTCTTGGCGGAGTCGGTGCCGTCGGTTCCCACGATGAGCTGGGTGGTGTCGCCGAGCGGGCTGTAGCTTCCGCCGAGCTGGTAGCCGGTGGTGCCCTTTGCTTCGGTTTGGAGGCCGAGGCCGGTGTGGTTGTACTTGTTGGAGACGATCTCGGAGGCGAGGCCGGCTACGGCGGGGTTACCGTACTGCTTGAGGCTGCCGTCGAGGTTGTACACGGCCGTGGAGGTCAGGGTCTTGGGGACGCCTGCCGTCACCAGGGGGTCGGTGTCGGGCAGGATGAGGCTCTGACTCGTGACCTGGTAGAGATTGTCTCGGCTGTTGACCTTCTGGGTGTAGGCCTTTCCTGTCGTTCCTGAGCCGCCGTCGTAGCGGATGGCGGTGTCCTGCTGGCCTTTTTGGTAGGTGTCGAATTCCCAGCGGGCGAGCTGGTGTGCGGGATCCTTGGCCTGTTCCCACAGGCCGGTGCGGCGGCCGAGTTTGTCGTACTCGCTGATCAGGGTCTTGTTGCGGCCGACGTCGGTGGTGGTGACCGCCTGGTCGAGCTCGTTGTAGTCGGTGGTGGAGGTGCCCTTGTCCGGGTCGGTCGCCGATTTCTGCAGGCCGAACAGGTCGTAGGTGTAGGACCAGCCGCTGTTGTCCGGGCCGGTGACCGTCTCCTGCTTGCCGGCAGGGGTGTAGGTGAACTTCGTGGTGGTGTAGTCGCTGCCGGTGGGCTGCGGTCCGCCGTACTCGCGGCGTTCGGTGACCTGGCCCTGGGCGTTGGTGATCGCGGCGGTGGCCTGGCCTCCCGGGGGTGCGGTGGTGGTGACGGTGTCGCCGAGGTAGGCGGTGTCGATGGTCCAGCGCACTACGTTGCGGTTCTTGGTGATGGCCTTGACGGGCCGTCCGGCGCCGTCGTAGACGGTGTCGGTCTGCATGGGCGGTTCGCCGCCGTCGATCTCGACGGGGGTTCCGGACGGCTGCAGGCTGTTGGCCCAGATGTCCGACTGTGCGGAGACCGTGAGGCCGCGGGAGTCGTAGAGAGTCTGGGCGATGATCGAGCCGCCGCCGGGTGAGGGAGCCTGGGTCTGCCGGGGGCGGAGCATGGAGTCGTACAGGGCGTAGCTGGTGTTGTAGCCGGACCCGTCGCCTCTGATGACTGCGGTCGATACCCAGGGCATCGCGGTGCGGGTGACGTTGTAGGTGTAGACGTAGTTCGGTGAGCGGCCGAGAACCTTCAGCTGGTTCGGCAGCCATATTTTGGTGACGCGTCCGAAGGCGTCGTATTCGGTCTCGGTGATCTTGTTGTTGGGGTCGGTGATCTTCGTCGTCAGACCGGTGGCGAAGTCGACGACCGTGGTCGTCCCGTGGCCGAGCGCGTTCTTGACGACGGTGGAGGTCAGCGGGCCTGAGGCGGGAGGGTTGTACGTCGTGGAGGTGGTGGGGAGGTCGTTGGTGTTCTTGGCTTCCACGACACGGCCGAGGGTGTCGTAGCTGAGGGTGCCGTTCTTCTGCCAGAGAGGCTCGTTGTTGCTTGCGTAGCCTTTGGCGCGGCCGGTCCAGCGGATTTCACCGATGGTCGGTGTCTGGGTGGCGCTCCACTCGGCGGTGGTGTCGTAGCTGGTCGCGGTGTCGGAGATGACCTGTCCGCTGCGGCTCGCGTCGCTCGGCAGGTCGAGGTTGTCGTCCGTGATGGTGCACGGGTCTGCGACCGGGTTGGTTTTGGCGTTGGCCGTGACACGGGTGCGGGAGACGGGGCTGTTGATGCCTACTGCGTCGTTGCGGGCGTACCAGGTGCGGGTGCAGGTTTCGTCGCCGAGCTTGGCGTCGTCGCCGAGGTCGGAAACGGTGACGGGCATGCCGTAGGTGTCGTAGGCCGTGTTCACCGTGCGGGTGAGCCAGGAGGGCGTTCCCCGGGAGGTGACGTAGGTGTGCGTGGTGGTGGCGCTCTTGCGGATGAAGTACGCCTCGGTGCCCGCGTAGGACTTGTGCTGGGTGGCGGTGCGCTTGGACCACGGTGTGTGGACGGTGGCGGTGATCGGGGTGGTGCCGTTGTAGATGACGGACTCGCGGACGAAGCCGGCGAACTGGTCGCTGTCGGTGAGGGCTGCGGCCTTGTATCCGGAGACGGTGACGCTCTTGCGCCCGTCGGGGTCGAGGTTGCCCTCGGCGTCCAGGACGCGGTCACCGTTCATGCCGCGCAGGTAGTGGGTGACGGTTTTGGACTGGGTGCCGCCGGCCTTGCCTGTGAGGTGGGTGACCTGGTCGTAGCCGCGCCAGCTGGACCAGGTGCGTTCCTTTTCCTTGGTGAACGGGTCGTCGCTGTAGTGCCAGGCGCCACCGCTGGTGCCGTAGAGGTAGGTGTTCTCGACCGCTTCGAGGCCGCCGTGCGGTGCGGTCGTGGAGACGGCCTGCACGGGGTATTTGTGGAACCAGTCGAGGGTCGGGGTCTTGCCGCCGTTGGGGGCCCAGTAGACGGGGTAGCAGCGGCGGGTGTTCTTGTCGACCGCCGGCATCGTCTGGCCCGCGAGGCAGTCTTCGGGCAGGTAGCTGACGATCGTCTGGGCGCCGCTTTCCGAGGTGACGGTCTTCAGACGGGGCTTGTAGAACGGCAGGATGTCGTCTGTGGGGCCGTCGACGCGGTTGGACAGGAACTCGTGCGTGAAGGTGACCGGCTCGAGTGGGGGCGTGATCGCGGCGCCGTGCTTGCCGCTGCGGCGGATCTCCTGCAGCCACAGGGACTGGTCGGCGGAGTCTCCGGTGTCGCCGGAGTCGAGGTAGGTCTGCTTCAGGGTCCACTCGTCCACCGGCTCGAAGCCGGCGGTGGTTGCGGCGGCGTTCCATGCGTAGGTGGTGATGGTCGTCAGACGCTTACGGGTGAAGAACGCTGGGCTGACGACGCCCGTGCACTTGTCGCCGTCCTTGCAGATTCTGTCGAACGGTACGTCCGGCCACTCGTTCTTGCTGGTCTCGGTCAGCTCGGTGCAAGCCGACCCCATCTCTTTGATGCACCGCTCGTCGTAGCCGAAGACGACCTTGCCGGATGCGGCGGGCGCGGTCGCGGTCGTGGTGAACAGGGCACCCTTGCGCTGTCCGTAGCGGATTTCCTTGAGGTAGCCGCCTCGGACGTAGGGGGTGCCGGTGGTGTCGTCGCCGAGCTGGTCGTAGTTGTTGGCCTCAGCCTCGTACCAGTACGACATGGCGTTGCCGTGGGTGTCCTCGACGTAGTCGAGGTTCCATCGCCAGGCCTGCTTCTTGGCCCGGGCCGCGAGGGAAGATCCGGAGGAGTAGCCGGGCTCGTCCGTGTCGTCGCCGAAGACGGGAACGGTCCAGACCGACTTTGTCCGGTCGGTGGCGCCGGCTCCGCTGAGCTTGTTCAGGCCGAAGACGTACTTGGTGCCGTCGCCGGTGGTGACGGTCCAGTGTTCTCCCTGGCCGTCTCCCTTGGCACCGGCGCCGGTGCCGGTGATGTCGTCGCCTTCGTCACCGTTGTCGGCGCCGGTGGAGTGGGTGACGGTGGAGGCGTCGTCGTTCTTCAGCCGCCACACGCCGCTGGTGTCGTCCTTGACGAGCTCGCTGGCTTTGCCGTTCAGCACCAGGGAGGCGTTGTCGAACTTCCAGCACAGGTCGAACTTGTCCGTCTGGCCGTCGTCGTCGCAGGTGGCGTACTTGCGCTCGATGAACGACGACGTCAGGTCGAAGCCTTCACCGATCGTCGTTCCCTGGTTGTTGCTCGATGCCGTGCGGCCATCGACACTGCCCGAGTCGTAGGAGAGGGACAGCGAGGGGGTGGGGCCTGCCGCGGGAGGAGGTGTCGTCAGCGGGTAGGACCACGTGAAGGATCCTGAAGAGCCGCCGGCTTGCCACGCGGAAGACGATGCCAGCGGCGTCGCGGCGTAGTTGCCTCGCGCGGACGCCACGCTGCCGGTCAGCGCCATGAGCATCGTCTGGCCGGAGGCGGGCACGGTGGCCCTGCTGTGGCGGGCCGCCGCGGAGGCCTGGAAGTCGAGCTGAGCGGTGAGCTGCTCCCGCTCGCGGTCGTTGGAGTAGGTGAGCGGGGTGCGGGTGCGGCATGCGGCTGCGGTCGGGGTGTTCAGGGCGCAGGCGGGCAAACGTGATGCCTGCAGCCGTCCGGCCCAGTCGCCGCCGTAGGCGGATGCGAAGGCGCTGTAGTTGATGCTGAGGTCGGCGGAACCGCCGGTTGCCGGTCCGGTGACTTTGACGGCCAGGCCTTGGATGCCCAGTTTGCGGGATGTCGCCTGGTCAAGGACCTCGACGGTGACGGGGCCTGCGACGGCGGGGTTCTTACGGTTCTTCTCCCGCGTGGAAGGCTGTGCCAGTGAGACGGGCAGGGTGCCGGGGGTGGCCGAGGCGTGGCCGGTTGCCGGGGCGGTCAGGGTGGCCCTGCCGTTCTTGGGCCATGAGGGCTTCTTTCGTTGTTCTGCCTTCGCCCGGGTGATGGCCTCGGCGGTCTTCGCAGCGGCCTTCGCCATCTCGGCCGCTGTCTTCTTGTTCAGCTGGGCGGCCGCGGGAGTGACCTTGTCCGCCTGGTGGGCGGGAAGGTCCGGCCGGCCCAGCGGGTCAGGGGCCTCGGCGACGGCTATCGGGGTCAGGAGTTCGGGTACCAGCATGAAGCCGGCCACCATGGCCACGCGCCTGGTCCAGGCGCGCTTCCTGGTTCTGCTGCCTGGGGGCAGCGCTCGGTTTTGCCTCATTGTCTTCCGCTCTTCAGGCGCCATCGGCGATGCCGCGGCAGGGGGTGCCGCGTCGTGCGAGGGATGGCGTGGGGTGGGTTCCTGGCCTGGGTCATATGGCCGGGCCGGCGCTGGGCTTGGCGGGGGCCGCGCTGGCTGCGCTGCCCCCGCCGTCGCTGCTTTATGCGTCAGGCTCTGTGCCGCCGGCGTTTTCGGAGACCTGGTTAGCGGTCATCGCGCCGGTCCAGATGCGGATCCTTGTGACAGAGCCGCCGAAGCCGTTGTCTTCGATCGACTGGCCGCTGAGGGGGCCCTGGCCGGCTTGCAGTGATCCCGTGCCCTGCGATGCCGCGGTGAACGTAGGAGGAGTTGCTGCATCGGGAGTAATCGGATTCGCGCTCCGGTAGAGGCGCAGGGCGCCATGCGTCCCGTCGTCCGCTACCGCGGCTGCATCGAAGACGCCGGTGAGTTGTACCGGTGTGCCGGGCACGGCAATCTCGTTGTCGGTGACCACAGTTTGCTCGGTGACGTTGCCGTTTGCGTCCAGGGCGGTACGGCCGAACCGCCACACGTACGTGTCCGCGGCCATTTTTTCGGCCCAGATCGCCCAGGAGGAATGCCTGCCACCCGGGGCCGCCTGTCCGAGCACATAGGCGCGGTGGCCGTCGGGTTTGTCGGCGAGTTTGGCCGGGTCGAGCGTGACTTCGGTGGTGATGGTGAATGAGCCGGTCTCATCGACAAAAGGCCCTGTGGCCTTGAGGTATGCGGAGGTGCCGTTCAGGGCTACGGAGTGGTCGTCTCCGACGGTTGTGCCGAGGAGGGTGGCGGCACCGGTCGGGTAGGCGGAGGAGTCGGTGATCTGACTGGCGCCTGCGGCTGCTGTTGAGGCGTCCCAGTCGGCCACAAGCGCCACGGCCGGTACTTCGTCTTGCTCGAGTGCCGCTTCGTCACGCATCGAGGTCTCGGTCAGCGGCCGCTGCCACACGGCGATCTCGTCGATCCGTCCCATGAAGTAGCCGGTGTAGTTGCCGCTGACCTTGGAGCGGCCGATCTGCATGTCGCCCGAGACAGTCCACGGCTGGTACGTGGCCGACGCGGTCTTCAGGTTGACGGGCGCACCTTGTGGGCGTCCGTTGACGAACAGCTGGAGCGTGTCATCGGCTTCGACCGGCAGTCCGCCGGGGCAGGGTGCCGCAGTGCAGCCGGCATCGAAGACGCCGGCCAGATGTGTCCAGACGTTGAGCGGAGGGCTGGAGCGGTCCGCGACCGAGCGGATGGCGACCACGCCGGTGGCGCCATCGTGGTTCGACCGGTTGAGTACCCACTTCTTGTCGCCGGAGGAGTAGTAGATCGTGAAGCCGGCTCCGTAGGCGCCTGGGGAGGCCAGAACGGTGCGGGTGGTGGATGCGTCGGTCAGCATGACCCAGGACGAGACGGTGAACGACTCCGCGGTGTTCACCGGCATGGGTGTCGTCGCGTATCCGACGCGCTTGGCAGGATCGCTGATCCCCTCGTTCAGCCGAAGGGAATGGTCGGCCCCTCCGCCTCGGCCCTGTTCAAGGGCCCACGTCGCGGCGGATCCGTCCGGGGAGAACATGGTGACGGGCTGCTTCATGCCCTCCGCCGCGCTGTTCGCCGCACTCGCCCCGGCGCCCTCGCTGAATCTCCATGCACCTGTCGTCCCGGCCGGCAGCTTCACCTTGAACGCATACTCCGCCGGCGGGCCGTACCGGTTACGCACATCGCGCGCCTGTACGACCAGAGTGAACGTGCCACCAGTGGGAGGCATGACCTCCTGCACCGTGTCCTTGGTGTCGGGGTTCGCGTCCTCTTCCTGGACGTTCTTGGCTTCCTGCAGGTACCAGAGGTAGCCGACGATGTCGGTGTCCTTGGCGTTCGGCGCGAACCGGAACGAGCCCGGGATCCCCGGTCCGCCCGTTGGCGAACAAGTGTCCGAAGCTGTGCACGTATACGGGTTGCCGGGCTGCACCAGGGAGATCTGCGGTGCGCTCGGGCTCGTCGTGTCCATCTTGAAGTAGCACCACGGCGAATACGCTGACGACGCACTCGACGTCACCCCGGCATACGTCCAGTGCGATTGCGTGAGCGCCCTCATCCGGTACAGCGAGCCGTCCTCACGGCTGGACATCCGCACCTTCTCCAGCGTGTTGTCCACGTGATACCCGGTAGAGGGCGAGGTCGCAGACCACGAGGCACTCCACTGCGTGGCGGAGGTCTTCTTCTCGACCGTCATATAGGCGCGCAGCGCACCCTGGTACTCACCAGCCGCAGGCGCGACCTGGGTCTGGACCATGGCCTGCACGATCGGGTCCGCCCGGGTGACGACGGTCGGCCTGGTCTCCGGATCGCAGTAGGGGGTCGTTCCGTCGCCGGGGATCACACCCACATTGGTGGGGACACCGGGCTTGGTCACGTACTGGATCTGCAGCTCGGCGTTCTGGTTGAACCTCTTCCACGCCCGGGTGTCACTCTCGTTGTTCGCCCGGAGCATCAGGGTCAGGCGCGAGAACTTGCCGTCCGCGAAGGACTGCACTGTTGGCGTGAGGTTCTCATCCGTCTCAGCAGGATTGTCGTTGAACTCCACCCACGAATCGGGCTGCGCAGGGCTGCACAGATCCCCGCGGCCATAGGAGACGTACCGGTCGCCCATCCAGTCCAGCTGCGCCGGTCCCGGCCAGCGGGTCGCCTCCGAGATGTTGTCCGTGCGCACGAGATCCACGGTCCACGGATTGCAGTTGAACGACCATGTCTCATAGGCGCGGAAGGTGGCGTCCAGAATCTTCTTGCCCGCGAGCTTGGTGGGGGCGAACTCGTAGTACATGCGGTTGGTGTAGCCGTTGCCGCAGTAGTAGCCGTCGGCGCTGGCGCAGTGGCCGACTCCGTACTCGCCCGTGAACTGCCAGAACTTGTCGCCGTCGGAGGACAGCACTGTGCGCTCCGAGTAGCCCAGACCCAGCGGCGGGTCGATGAAGACCGGATAGACGGTCTTTTCGCCGCGCAGCAGATCCAGGTCCGGCTTCACGGCGACCGTGCCGTCCTCCACCAGGACCGGCAGAATCTCGCTGGCGTCACCCTTCGAGGGTGCGTCCGCCTCGTCCACCACCGGCTCGCCGTCGGCGGGAATGCCCTCCGACGGCGCCATCCGCTCGATACCGGCGGACATACCGCCCAGCTGGGTCTGCGGGCCGGCGACGGGCGTCCCGGCCGAGTCCCACATCTGCCCCGCCGGGCCCTTGAAGACGGCGTTGCCGTTCGCATCCACGGCGCGCATGCCGCCGCCGGCGCCCGGGACGACCCGAAGACCGTCGCTGTGCACCTTCAGCTTGATCTGCGCCAGCTGCGGATTGGCCGCCGCCTCCGCGGACTTGACGACCAGTACCTCGCGGTACCCCTCGGCCGTCGCCGTCAGCTGCAGATCGACCCCCGCGAATACCTCAGGGTAGGTAGCGGTGTCCCCGGACAGAGCCGGTTCAGGAAGAGCCGCAGGCCAGTCCAGCGAGACCGACCCCTGCTCGCTTCCCAGCCGGATCATCCCGGATCCGCTGCCGCCCCCGGAGAACCGCAGATCGACCACCGAGGCCTTGGGGCCGATGCTGCCATCCGCCCGGCGTTCCAGCGTGGCGTCCACACTCCGCCAGACGCCGTCCGCCCCCCGCGCCCGTTGAGGCGCCGTTGCCTGGGTCAGCGTGAACGTGCCGTCAGGGTTCGCCATCGTCGTCGTGTACTCGGTCCGCTCCTCGAGCACCTCGACGGGGACACCCGATGCGGCCGCCCGCGCAGACGGCGATCCTTCCCCCGCAGACGAGACAGCCGCCGCCGCAGTTCGCGCATCGGACGCGAAAGCAGGCGAACCGCCAGCGGCCACCACCGCACTCAGGACCGTTCCTATGAGGCGAACAAGTCGCCGGTTCCTCACTGTGGGCACAGCCCACCCACCCCCTCCAGGGCCTCCCCAGACCCAACTCAAGCCATAGGGAGTCGTACATATGAACGACCCCGGGGAAACCGTAAAGAGTCAGTGAACGTTGATCAAGAGATTTCCGATACCGAGAGTGCAACACGAAGACACGTTGCGTGACGAAACAGGCCCGATCACACCCAGAGGGATAATCGGATCGAATGTCTCCACCCTCCCGAGGAGCACCGCGGCCTGGACGTCGTGGAACTCGGTGAGGCGCGCGGCTACTCCACCCTCACCCGGGCTCCTGACGCCCACAGCTATCCGCAACTGCCCGCACTGCGACAACCCGTCACCATCGTCGCGCTTCTCGCCACCCCCGAGGCCGCGCGGCCCACCATCCCCACAGCAAGTCCCGACGTCATCCCCATGCGCCGCAGCTGAGCGAACGCACGTCACTGACCTTGTCGGCCCCAGGCGGCGACAGGGTCAGTCGGCGTTTCCGAATGAGGCGCCGATGTTGTTCCACATAAAGGCGTCCTTCCAATCCGGGCGCCCCTTGACCCAGCCGCCCAGTGCGGTGATCACCTTTTCCTGGGAGATCGTCCGGGTCTGGTAGTGCTCTGCCGCCGACCCGTCACGGAACTCCAGCTGATAGGTGTTGTCATCCCTCAGCCACACCTGCACATACCAGTCACCGGCCGCCTCATCGTCGACTCGCTCGACGATCACGAAGGCGTTGCCCCGGCCGAGGTTCGCCACCATCCGGCTCAGGGCTGTGGGCCCCGGATTCCTCACCCGACGATCGTGCTCGTCTCTCACTCGAAGCATGGCCCGATCATTCACCACAGCCCTGACACCACCCGAAGAGCAGCCACATCACGTCGGCTCTCGCTTCACGATCGAGCTGAAGGACGTAGTCATCGACGGACAGGAGGTCACCTCGCTCGGCCAGTCCTACGTCAGGCAGCCCGACGGTACGGTAGGTGCTCGAGTCCGGAACCGCGGTATAGGTTCGCGTGGTGAGGGGACACAGGGCACGACGGAAAGTGGAAATGGTACGTCACGTCGATCTTCCCGATCCTCTGGGGTGGAGCCGGGACATGGAATTCGGCCTCCTCCACCTGGCCGGCACGTTCGACCGATACTGGCGGCAGGAGGTCGGCAGCGACACCGACGTGCTGATGGCCTACGCGACCGGCATGCCGGCGTACCTGGTCCACGCCGTCGTGGTCGATGCGGTCAGGCTGACCGACTCCGCTGTACCCGACTGGGCGATCGAGACGCTCTGGTCGCTCGGCACCGAGGAGCGTCACGTCCTTCGCAAGGAGGGCGAAGCGGCCCGGGACTGGCTCCGACTGGTCAGCGGCCTGTACCAGGACCACCTGCGCACTCATGCCCCGGACAGTTCAACGGACGTCGCGCCGAGTCCGTACGTCCACCTGACCGGTGCGGTGCTGGACGAAGTCAGGCTGGTCATGCCCCTGATGCCCGATCCTCCCGTGGGTCCGATCAGCAAGAGATACATCCCTGGCGTCGGACGGGCTCTCGAACAGGTCGCCCTCCAAGCCTGCCCCGACCTGGCATTCCGCTTCCTGCTGGAGGCCCTCAGGGTTCTCGGCCCCCAGATCTCCCGTGGACAGTTCGACCGCTATCGGGCTCTGGGGGTGGAGCTGGAGTATGACGAGTTCTTCGTCGCAGGCTGCTATGACCATCTCGTTTCGGACTGACGCCCCAGATCAAGGCACTCGACGCGCAGGGGATCTGCCGAGCGTGCGTCCGCGCTGCCGTCGCAGCCGGTCGGGCCGAGGACCGCGATGGCCAGGCTGCGATGGCGAGGCTGCGATGGCGAGGCTGCGATGGCGAGGCTGCGAAGTCTCGCCATGAGGGTGCTGGCCAGACCTCGGCGCCGGAGCTGAGCCGATCGAGACCGGGACCGAGTCATACCGCCTCGCCCATACCAAGGCCCAGCAGCAGCTCAAGGCGGTCTGAACCGGGTCCACCCCAGTTCAGCCATTTGGGGCTTCGAACGTACGCACCGCAGTCCGGAAGGCTCCCTGACCGGGTTGAGCAGGGTTGATCAGCACCACGAAGTCCGGCAGGGCTCCCGGAACGGGCCGCCCGTCCTTGTCGTGGCTGCCGGCTTCGGCCTGCCAGTCGATCAAGTGGACGACCACGGTATGGCGGCCCTCGGGCACGGGGTGTTCGATCATGCCATCCGGGGCGTCCCCGCTGACATCTTCGATGCCGCCCACGAACGCGCGACCGCGGGAGACGAACAGGTAAGGCTGGGAAGCGACCAGCTGATGGGCTGCCTCCCGCTCGGTCAGCCGGGCCGGCCCGGCCGCAGTGCCCGAACGGACCAGAACACCGAACGCGCCGTCTCCGCCGACATTGAGCGGAACAAGAGCGCCCGCCTGGATGTGACGGACGATGTCCTCGTCGTCAAGGAGTTCGTCCTCCCAGGTGTCGTCATCGACGACGGCCTCGAACCGCTGCGGATCCCACAAGACGAGCATTCCGGCGTCCGTGGCCACCGTCACCGGAGCCTCATCAAAGGGCTGCTGAGCAGTCATCCGCTCCTCCGGTCATCTCGCTGACTGCATTCGAATCAGTTGATTCTCCCAGCACAGGACCACGACAGATCTGGCGGGGCCGCGTCACCCCAACACCCGGGGCCACTTCAAGCCGCCACCACCACCGGATCCGGCGCGAACCGGGGCCGCTTCGGACCGCCCGACAGGGGCCGACTCAAACCGTCACGGCACCATGAGAAGGCGACCCAGGAGGGCTTGACGGAGCGCGAGGCCCTCGCGACCCCGGGACGGGGGCGAGGCCGGTGGTGTTGTGTCCGCCGTGCTCAGCGAGCCGACGGAGGGGCCTGCACGTGATCGACACCGGCGACATCGACATCTTCCTCGGCCTGGACGTCGGCAAAGGCGAACACCACGCCACCGCCGTCGCCCCGGCCGGGAAGAAGGCGTTCGACAAGCGCCTGCCCAACACCGAACCCAAGCTCCGCGAGCTGTTCGCGAAACTCCAGGCCAAGCACGGAACGGTGCTGGTCGTGATTGACCAGCCGGCCTCGATCGGCGCCCTGCCCCTGGCGGTCGCGCGGGACATGGGCTGCCCGGTCGCCGGTCTGCCCGGGCTGACGATGCGGCGGATTGCCGACCTCTACCCAGGCGAGGCCAAGACCGACGCGAAGGACGCGTTCATCATCGCGGACGCCGCCCGTGCCGCGGGCGATCGACGGCGATGACGAGACGATCGCCGAGCTGGAGATGATCGTCGGCTTCGACGACGACCTGGCCAGCGAGGCAACCAGGGTCGCGAACCGGCTGCACGGCCTGCCGACCCAGATCCATCCGTCGTTGGAGCGGGTGCTGGGGGCCGCGGTTGCAGCACCCGGCCGTCCTCACGCTGCTGGATCGTTTCGGGTCACCGGCCCAGATCCGCAAGGCCGGCCGACGGCGGCTGGTCACCCTGCTGCGGCCGAAGGCGCCGAGGATGGCCGAGCGGCTAGTCAAGGACATATTCGATGCTCTGGACGAGCAGACCGTGACGGTCCCGGGCACGGAGGCGGCCGCGTTGATCGTCCCGAGTCTGGCCGCCTCACTGACTGCCGTTCTTGACCAGCGAAAGCTGCTGGCCGGGCGGATCGAGGAACTGCTGGAGGCCCACCCTCTTTCCAAGGTCCTGACGTCGATGCCGGGCGTTGGCGTCAGGACCGGGGCCCGCATCCTGATCGAGGTCGGCGACGGCAGCACCTTCCCGACCGCCGGCCACCTTGCCGCCTACGCCGGCCTCGCCCCGGCAACCCGGAGCTCGGGCTCATCGATCCGCGGCGAACAAGCCTCTCGCAGAGGAAACAAGCAGCTCAAATGGGCCTTCTTCCTCTCCGCGTTCGCCGCCCTGGCCGAACCGGCCTCCCGGGCCTACTACGACAAGAAGATCGCCCAAGGGAAGCACCACACACCCAGGCCCTGCCCTGCCTCGCCCTACGCCGAGCCGACGTCCTCTTCGCGATGCTCCGCGACTGAACCTTCCATGAACCGCAGCCCATTCGGGCCGTCGCTCCGCAGACCTAGACCATTGCCAGCAGGTGATCCGTCGGTCCGTAGTCGATCTTCCAGTCGGCATAGACCCCGCAGAACCCATCCTTGATGCACCGCAGACCCACGGTCACCCAGCGGACCGAGCCATCGTTGCCGAGTGAGAACGCCACCGCGGCCTCGAACTCCTCGCTCCCGCATGGGCAGCCAGCCGCACCGGGCTCGTCGTCCTCCCAGGACTCCTCGTTCCAGTACTCCTCGCTGTCCGCGATGAACACACGGCGGTCGCAGCCCGAACACTCCCGTTCCGCGCCGGACGCGTTTACCAGCACGAAGAACACGCGACCGCCGCACCCCTCACAGACAGAAGGAGCAATCTTCACCGGGCGGCCGTCGACCACCTCCCGCAGGAACACCGCGAGCTCCGCGCGGACACCCTCGCCAACCTGATCATCAGCATGCACGGACACATCGTTCCAGACGCCCCGAACCGACACACGACCAGCTTGACCAACCAGCTTGACCAAAGACATAGGGGCACCCCGGGGCCGACGCAGGTTCGGGCGATCGAGGAAGCGGTCCTGGCTCGGTGGCAGCCTCGGGTACGGGCCCGTCGGCGTGCTCAGGCCGAGGCGGAAGGCTTCGTCTTCCACACCAGGGCGCGGTTCCGGTTTGCTGCTGCGGCAGGTTCCCCGGACTGCCCCGCAGCTGACACCCCCAACAGGGCGAGCGCCATCCATCAGACACCCTCTTCGGCTCCTAAGCATGCTTCCCTGTGCCGCGAGTCTCCGGCTGTGGCGGTCACCAGGAGCGTGCCGAGAGCGGCCCGGTCCGGGTTCGGCAGCACCTCGGCCCGTACCTGCGTGAAGCCGTGCCGTTTGAGGATGTCCGCCCACTGCTCGGCCGTGTGCTGCCAGCGCCATACGGTCAGCTCGCTCTCGCGGCCCTCCAGCCACTTCCCGCCCATCGGCTCGGCTCCGTACTGGCCGACGATCGGCTCACGGTGGGAGAAGCCGAAGACACCGCCCGGTGCGATACGTGCGGCGAGACGGGGGAACAGCTCGTCGGGGTGATCGCCTCGAACTGCCGGGTGTCTTTGTCGAGGAAGGTGCAGGCCTCGGCGTGCACGAAGGTGAGGCGTGGCGTGCCGGTCCAGAAGCGGCGGGCGCGGGTGATCTGCACCGCGGAGAAGTCGACGGCGGTCACCTCCACTCCCTGGGTGGCGAGGAAAACGGCGTTCTCGCCCTCCGCCGGCCCCAGGTCGATGTCGTGCAGTCGCACCAGAGCGCCCCTGCAACGGAGGGTGACGGGGCATCCGGGTTCGAAGCTGGTGCAGGCGGGACCCTGAGAAAGCTCAAACGAAAGCCGCTGTTCAGGAGCCTTCCGCAGACCACCCAGTGCCATACTCCGAATCGGTTGGCGCCAACCCCCTGCACGGTCACACCAAGAAGGGGGAAGTCCCCGTGGTACGTACAGTCTCTAACGATCTACAAAACCCGCGTCCTCGATCGAGCCCGAGTTCTACGAGCTGGAGACCGGCCGCCACGTACCCCCGGACCGGCTGTGATCGGCGTGGGCACGGCTGCTGCCATGGCCGGATACCGGGTCCGATACGCGCTGGCGGCCAAGCTCGTCAACGAGCTCGTGAGGCCGCCGACGACCAGCGGCTGACAAAAACGATCGCCCGCTACGGACGTGTCGATCTTTTGTGCATCGATGAGCTGGGCTATCTCGAACTCGACAGGCGGGGCGCCGAGATGCTCTTCCAGGTTTTGACCGAGAGGGAGGAAAGGAACAGTGTGGTCATCGCCTCGAACGTATCGTTCGGAGGCTGGACGAAGCGTTCACCGGCCCCAGGCTCTGCGCGACCATCGTCGACCGTCTCACCTTCAACGGCGTGATCATCGAGACCGGGACCGCGTCATACCGCCTCCCCAATACCAAGGCCAAGTTGGAGAGGGTACCCGCTCAGCCTGAAGCGCGATCGCACCAGCCTCGGACCACGGCTGTCTCTACCATCACCGCATGACTGACGCATCAGCTCTGGCCCCGTTCCACCTGGACGAAGGCAGCGAATCCGACAGCTCCCACTGCCTCTGTCTCTTCGAGATGGACCAGGTCGCCGACGTCTTCGAGGAACACGACGCCGAGAGTAACGGTCACGGCTGGGAAGGTCTGGCGGAGTCGCTGGTCCATTCCCACATGCCCGAAAGCGTCGCCAAGCTCCACTTCGGATCAGAGGGCGACACCTTCGTCGTCACCAGCACCGACCTCACGGCCCTCACCGAGTTGGCCGTCCTCCTGCACTCCGCCTTCCACAACCGCGAACTCCTCAGCCTCTACATCCGGACGGCTGACCCACGCTTCCTCGACCGATAGAACGCGCGAGCGGGGTCGGAACGGACCGGAACCCGGGACTAACTCAAGCCGTTCCGGCAACACCCGATCCCTCCCAATGGCGCCACCTCAGACCGGAAGAGTGGGGCCGGAACAAAGCGTGAAAGCCACGGCGCGGCCCTGTCATCGGCCGGTGCATCCTGCGGTGATGCGCGCGGTGTCCCGGGTCCGGCCCGGAGTGAGTATGTTCGTCCGATGGCGCGTTCGAAGCGCTTCGGGAAGGGAGAGTGCCGGTGGACGTCGTCACGATTATGGAAGCACTGGTTGAACAGGGCGTAACGGTGCTGTTCAAGGCCGACGCTGAGCGGATGGCAGAGCGGGGCAAGCCTTGGACCTTCGTCGCCAGTGGAGCGCCGTTGCGCGAGGACATCCTGGTGCGAACCGATGCCGAGTCTGTGGAGCAATGCCTCGCAGTGTCCTTGCCCCGCCTGCGTGAGCTGGGCTTTTCTTTCCCTGAGTGAGAGAGCGGGTGTGACTGAACCGCCGCCCTGGATGTCAGTGCCGGCTGCTTGCATGAGCCCATGGACACCGTGCACACGACCGCCGCCCTCCTGCCGGACCCCGCCGAGCTCCGCGCGCACCTGCGCGCGCTGGCCGTGCTGGCCGTGCTGGACCAGGCGATCTGCCGCGACCCGCGATTCTCCCGCTACTCCTTCTCCACCACCTGGGGGCCTGGGACGCAGGCGGCCCTGATGGACAACGGCTCGGGTGACGACTTCTCCGTCCTCTTCACCCCGGCCGGTGTGCTCGTCCGCGGCTTCGACCACGAGTCGGAGATGAGCCCGTACGCCACGGACGACGAACAGGTCTGGCCCGGTGTCATCGACGAGGTGCCCGCCGCGCTGCGCCCGCTCCTGGACGACCCGGCCTTCGTCGACGAGGGCCTCGGCGCCCCGCGGGTCACCGCCTGCCTGTGGTGGGAGAGCGGCGGCAGCGCCTGGCGCACCGGCTCGGGCATCGAGTTCCCCTCGGGCAGCCCGGACCCGGACGGCTCCGGGCACCTCTTCCGCCTCCTGACCGACCGCTCCGCCGAGGCCGTCCAGGCGCACTTCGAGGAGGACTACGGGCGGCCCGTCCCCCTCGACACCGTCCGCCATGTCCTCGCGGGCCACCCCCTGACCCCCGAAGCCGCCCGCGGCCTCAACCCGGCCGCCCTCTCCGACGAGGCCCTGCTCCGCCGGATCGCCGCCGACCCCGAAGTCGAGGCGTACCTCGCCTGCGACGGCGAGTTCGACCTCACGCGGACCGACCCCCTCGAGTCGATCGCCCTGCCGGCCGGTCTCCCGGTGGAGCCCGTGGCCGGCTGCAACGCGGGAGGCACCCACTACCTCTGCGGCCCGGCCGGCTCCGACCGCGTCCGCCCCGTCCTCTACACCGACTCCGAGGGCCAGGCCTCCCTCATCGCGGAGTCCCTCGCCGAGGCCCTGACCCTGGCCATCGTCCTCCCCTCCTGGCACGACGCCCTGGCCGGCTTCCGTCCCCCCGCGCTCAACGCCGACTATCTTGAGGACAACCCGGACCACCCCGAGGTCCGCGACCGCCTCCTCGCCGCCCTCCGCCTCCCCCCGGCCACCGAGCCCGAGGTACTGGCCCGCCTCCTCACCACGGCCGCCCGCACCGTCCCGGACGGCTTCCTCCCTTCGGTCGAGGGCGAGGAGGACGCGGCCTTCGAACCGATGCTCCGTCTGCCGGCCAAGTAGGACAGCCCCGCCGCGCGCCGCCTTCCGAACCCCGACGCACCGCTACGGCGAAGCCATGACCGCACTGCCCGACTGGATGCGCCCGCCCCGCGCAGAGGACTGTTCGCGGAGGACGTGAACCGCCTCCCCGAGGTTCGGCCCGGCGCCTGCCGAATCTTCGGCAGGAAACTTTGGAGTGATCGACCTCAAGAACATGGAGAAATGGGTCCTCACCGGGCATCACAACGAGGTCCTTACCTACGTCGGCCCCGATGAGCCTCAGGACCAGTCGCAGATCACTGTCGGGCTGTTCGGACGTTCCAGGCGTCACAGGGACGGCACCAAGCTCCACGTCGTCCACGTTGAGGACAAGCAGGGTTTGGTGGCCCCACCGTAAGTAGCCGCGCTTCACCGCTGGTGAACGCCTGGGGCGTATCGGCTCCACGTCCCACCAGCTTCGGTGACCAGGCGGGTGGCGGTCTTGTCGTGATAACTGAGCGCCTTCGCCCGCGCCGAGAGCACAGATCAGCAGCAACGAGGGCGTGGACCTGCTGCGACCCACCTCCGCCCACGCGGAGAGCACCCGCCCGGCCAGTCCAAGATGCGCTGGACCGCCGACCCACCTCCGCCAGCGCGGAGAACACCGGTCCTGGCGAGCTCGGGCATGTGGTGCTCCGACCCACCTCCGCCTGCGCGGAGAGCACGCCATCACCGCCGTCCGCAGCCTGCCCAGCAACGACCCACCTCCGCCTGCGCGGAGAGCACGGGTGGGGCGCGCCCGAGTGGGGCCGCCGGATCGACCCACCTCCGCCTGCGCGGAGAGCACCTGTGGCCGTGGTGGCGAACGTATCGGCGTCGCGACCCACCTCCGCCTGCGCGGAGAGCACGGTTAGATGCGGCTGTGCTGGGGCGGGACGGTCGACCCACCTCCGCCTGCGCGGAGAGCACCAGCCGTCGATCTCGTAGCCGTCGGCCTCGACCGACCCACCTCCGCCTGCGCGGAGAGCACATCACCGGCTGGAACCTGTACGTGCTCAACCGCGACCCACCTCCGCCTGCGCGGAGAGCACCAGCCGTCGATCTCGTAGCCGTCGGCCT
>NZ_JBFASK010000049.1:21457-21722 GCF_040677675.1 Streptomyces sp. NPDC053755
GCTGGAACCTGTACGTGCTCAACCGCGACCCACCTCCGCCTGCGCGGAGAGCACCCTACGGGCTGAGCGTGGACGAGGCCCTGGCCCGACCCACCTCCGCCTGCGCGGAGAGCACCGGGCGACCGAGGCTGCAGTGGCGGCGCGCACCGACCCACCTCCGCCTGCGCGGAGAGCACACTCGTTCGGCGCCTTGGATGTCGGCGTTGTTCGACCCACCTCCGCCTGCGCGGAGAGCACACTCGTTCGGCGCCTTGGATGTCGGCGC
>NZ_JBFASK010000049.1:21818-37769 GCF_040677675.1 Streptomyces sp. NPDC053755
GCGCTGTTCGACCCACCTCCGCCTGCGCGGAGAGCACCCCTCCCTCGCCGTCAACGCCACCACCAGCAGCGACCCACCTCCGCCTGCGCGGAGAGCACGCGGACCGGGTCGGGAAGGTCGCCGGCTCGATCGACCCACCTCCGCCTGCGCGGAGAGCACGGGTGCGGTAGGGCACGGGAAGCGGGTTGAAGCGACCCACCTCCGCCTGCGCGGAGAGCACACCTTCGGAGTCGCTGCAAGGTTCTTCATGAACGACCCACCTCCGCCTGCGCGGAGAGCACGCGTCAGCCACCTCGTCCTTGACCCGCTGAGCCGACCCACCTCCGCCTGCGCGGAGAGCACAGGAACGCGATCCAGCTCGCCCACCACTCGGCCGACCCACCTCCGCCTGCGCGGAGAGCACCCGCGGTTGCTCAGGCGCGGGTCACCGTTGGCCGACCCACCTCCGCCTGCGCGGAGAGCACCGACACCGGGGGGAGCAGTAGACCTTCAGGCGCGACCCACCTCCGCCTGCGCGGAGAGCACGGCGAGGCGCTGGAGACCGGCGCGAAGATCGGCGACCCACCTCCGCCTGCGCGGAGAGCACGTCGAGGCGGATCCGGCGGGGTGCGGCGGAGCCGACCCACCTCCGCCTGCGCGGAGAGCACAAGTTCACGGCCTGGTGCCAGGAGGAGACGAACGACCCACCTCCGCCTGCGCGGAGAGCACCAAGGCAAGATCACCCAGTACGACTCGGATGACGACCCACCTCCGCCTGCGCGGAGAGCACATCTGTCTGGTCGGCTTCTTCCTCGGCTACGACGACCCACCTCCGCCTGCGCGGAGAGCACCAGACCTTTTTGGTCTTGCCGATGCCCGGGACCGACCCACCTCCGCCTGCGCGGAGAGCACACGTCGGGGAGGCCAAGGGGTTGCTGCGCTCGCGACCCACCTCCGCCTGCGCGGAGAGCACGAAGGCGGGCCCGCCGTCACCCTCGCCCAGGACGACCCACCTCCGCCTGCGCGGAGAGCACGCGGCCGGCCACCACATCGCCCTGACGCTCACCGACCCACCTCCGCCTGCGCGGAGAGCACCACGCCTTCGCGAATTCGTCGTCCTCGTACTCCGACCCACCTCCGCCTGCGCGGAGAGCACGAGAGGTAGCCGCGCCGCGTCTCGGCGCCCGGCGACCCACCTCCGCCTGCGCGGAGAGCACATCGTGGCGAGCCCGATGATTCCCATCCCGATCGACCCACCTCCGCCTGCGCGGAGAGCACGGAGAAAGGCCCACGGGTCCGGCCTCCGAAATCGACCCACCTCCGCCTGCGCGGAGAGCACGCCAGCGTATCCACGCGCAAGTCTCGCCCTCACGACCCACCTCCGCCTGCGCGGAGAGCACGGGATTCCACGGCATCGGCCACGTGCGGGTGACGACCCACCTCCGCCTGCGCGGAGAGCACTTCTACGTCGGCGTGGACCGGGGCCCCACCGACGACCCACCTCCGCCTGCGCGGAGAGCACGCTTCCTGACCTGCAATCCTAAAGGGGCTTTGCTATTTCTTGACCCTGTCTCGTGAAGGCCATAAGGGTGAGTCCGTCGAAGTCGATGGGCGTGCGGCGACGGCTGCCGACGGTCCGGAGGGTGAAGCCTTGTTCGTTAGCGGTGGGGTAGGCGAGGACAGCGGCGCCGTCGGCGGTGCAGGCGGTGACTGAGGTCCAGAGTTCGTCGCGGACGCGGGCGGAGACGGTACCGATGTACAGCTCGGGGGTGACTTCGAGGAGCCAGCGGGTGAGGGCGCCGCGGAGGTGGTCGGGTACGGCAGTGGCGGAAATGACGATCATCGAGGGCATGGTGGTGAGGTTCTCCCGCGGGCGCGGTCAGGGGTCGAGGGCGTGGTTGGTGCCGCCGGGGACGGTTCCTGTGATCGGGTCCCAGAGGTCCACGAGCTGCTCTTCGGGGTCGGGCAGGTCGCTGGAGTGGCCGGGTGCGAGGAGGGTCTGGATGTCGCTGACGATGCGGGGCAGCAGTTTGAACAGCCTCAGGCCGTCGCGGAAGGAGCGGCGGGCTGCGGCTTCCGGGTCGGTGGAGTTGTGGAGGGAGAAGGCGAGCGGGATGGTGAGTTCCGCTTTGTAGAGGTCGGCGATGTCGTAGACGAAGGATTGCTGGTTGCCGCTGTGGACGAAGCCCAAGGCTGGGGAGCAGCCGAGGGCGAGGATCGCGGCGTGGACGATGCCGTACAGGCACGTGTTGGCAGAGGACAGGGCGAGGTTGACGGGGTCTTGTGTGTCCCAGGAGGCCGGATCGTAGGCGCGTCTGAAGCGGCCGATCTTGTACTGGCGGGCGAGGAGCTGGTATTGGGCTTTGACGCGTTGTCCTTCGAAGCCGCGGAGCTGGTTGAAGTTGGTGCCGGCGGGGACGGTGTCGGGGCCGAAGCGTTTTTCATACATGGCGGTGGCGACGGCGAGCCGTTGCGTGTCGTCGGCCC
Organism: Streptomyces sp. NPDC053755; assembly: GCF_040677675.1. NCBI lineage: Bacteria > Bacillati > Actinomycetota > Actinomycetes > Kitasatosporales > Streptomycetaceae > Streptomyces > Streptomyces sp. NPDC053755. The sequence continues at coordinate 24,285 of NZ_JBFASK010000049.1, forward strand.
AGGCCCGTGTCTGGTGTTCCAGCCAAGTGGTGGTGAGGGAGTCGGGCATGGCGGCGGCGTAGCAGCGGACGCCGCCGGAGCCGGTGATCAGGACTGTGGTTCCGTGGCGGGCGAAGGTGGTGAGCGCACGGGCGGTGATGGAGGTTCCTGGGCCCAGGAGGATGCAGGAGAGGGCGGCGGTGGGGAGGTAGACGGTTTCCGTGCCGCGTCGTTCGCTGGTGATTTCGGCGCAGACGCCGGTGTCGTCCTGGTGGATGCGGACGATGTCCAGGTAGAGGAAGGAGAGGGAGTCCGCGACGCGGGGCAGCATGGCGACGGTGGGCGCGGCAAGGCGACGCCGCCCGTGGAAGCGGGCGGCGTTCGGTGCCGGGTCGGAAGCGGTCATTGGGGGCCTCGTGCCGGGGCGATGCTGAGGAGACCGCAGCCGTAGGCCTTGCCGCGTCCGATGCCTTCGATGATCTTTGTGCGGAGCAGTTCCGGGTCTGTGATGACTGCGGTGCCGTCGAAGCGGGTGCGGGCGTGGCGGACGAGCGCTCGGGTGGTGGTGGTGCCGCGCTCGCCGTGACGTCCGCCGGCGGCGTCGAGGGAGGCGGATTCGATGGTGTGGGGGGTGAGGCCGGCGGCTTGTGCCTGGCGTTCCCACCAGGTGTCGGCTGCGGTGCCGTAGAGGGGGACGACGGCGGGGAGGTTGTAGAGGGCGCGGGTGGTGTGGCCGGGGCGGCGGACGGCGTTGGCGATGCAGCGGTAGCGGACGGTGAGGCCGGGACGTATGGCGTCCAGGAGTGCGTCGAGGGGGCGGGCGAGGCTGGTTCCGTAGTTCTCGGGGAGCTGGGTGAGGTCGGGCTGGTGGGTGCTCTGCATCAGGATGTGCAGTCCGTGGGGGGTGTCTTCGGTGCGGAAGAGCACGTTGAACCGGGCCCGCGGGTCCGGCCCGGCCGCCGGGGGGAAGAGCGTCATGAGGCGCTGGTGGAGCGCGAGGCCCAGGCGTGTGCCGGAGGTGTCGCTGCGGGCTTGAGCTGAGCGCGGATCGGGGGCGATCCGGGTGAGCCAGACGGTCACGGTCGGTTCCTTTCCTCGGTTTCCGGCAGGTGGCGGGTCAGGTAGGTGTTCAGGGCGTGGAGTTGCTTCGTGCCCAGGCCTTCGTATTGATCGGGGGGCAGGTGGAGGGAGCGCCGGTAGAGGGGGCGGGCTCGGTAGGTGCGGCGTGTGGTGTGGAAGGTGAGGGGTTCGTCCGTGGCCTGGCCTGAGGGGTGAGCGCCGTCGTTTGCGTCGGCGGTGAGCAGGTCCGCGGGCACGGGCAGGGTGTTCAGCGGCCGGTTGGAGATGAATTCGATGCCGGAGGGCGCCGGGGTGGTCGCGGCCAGGGGGAGGCGGACCAGATGGTGCAGGGCGTCGTCGGTTCGGGCCAGGAGGAGCGGGCCTTCTGGCGGGCAGGAGCGGCGGCCGAGGTAGAGCGGCCACTGCGGAAGGCGCAGGGCGTTTTCGCAGCGTGTGAGCAGGTCGTGGGTGTCGGCGCGTTCGGCTTGGGTGGTGTCTGGGGTGTGGGGGGTGGTCAGGGCGATGGTGAAGGCGGCGTCGGCGAGGTAGTGGCGGTGGCTGAGGAGGGTGGTGGTCTCGCCGCTGCGTTTTTTGCCCTCGGCTGTGGTGATGGTGGCTTTGGCGGGCAGGCCGCCGCCGACGGTGTGCAGGTCGCGCAGGCGGACGCCGGGCCGGTCCGCCCGTATGGTCAGCGACAGGCGGGTCAGGTCGGTGATGGACTCGCCGCGGCGGCGGCCGAGGGCGGCAGCCAGCAGTCCGATGACCCCGGAGCGGGTGGGGAAGGCGGCGGTGTCGCGGTCGGTGAAGTGACTGTGCTCGCCCCAGGACTGCAAGGGGGCCGCCAGCCGCAGCAGCAGGCCGGGCTCAGGCAGGGGCAGGGCGGGGTCGCTCACGCGTCGGCTCCGGCCGGTGCGGGGGTGAGCGCGGTGGCCAGGGCGGTCTCCAAGAGCTCGTCGAGGGTGCCGTAGCGGATGCCGAGGCCGGGCAGGTCTTTGGAGGTGACGCTGAAAAAGCCGGAGGTGAGGATGCGTCCGCTGCCGAGCATGGCGTTGGCTGCCTGGGCGTAGGTGCTGAGCTGGTCGGCGGAGGGCTCGGCGAAACCGCTGGTGTCGGTGGCGCGGACCGGCTTTTCGAAGGCTCCTGCGTAGGAGACGGGACGGTCGGCCCGGACGGAGAGGTGGATCAGGTGGGGCAGGGTGTGCGGTGCTGTGGAGTTCTTTTTGGCGTGCGGCACCGATTCGATGAAGGCGGACAGGAAGGCTGCGGTGAGCTCGCGCAGCGCGTCCGGCTCGTCGCCGATGTTCGCCGCCAGGTCGCGCAGGTCGACGGTGGCGAACCGGTAGAAGGTGCCGGCGCTGTACTCGGCGTGCCCCATGTGGCCGCTGCCGGTGCTGTCTTTCCAGGCTGCGGTGATGTCGTCGACCGCGCTGAAGTAGTCGACCTCGATGTCGGTGGTGTGGGTGGTCAGGGCGTGGGCGACCTGGACGGCGCCGTCGACGCCGGCGTCGTCGACTTCGGCGAGCATCCGGCCGAACAGGTTGATCACCCCGTTGCGTGAGCGTAGGACCGTCTCGATGCGGTCCTTGGGCAGCACGCTCTTGTCTGCGGGCTTCTTGATGTCCTTGGCTGCCTCGAGCTGCGGGCGGAACTCCTCGGTAAGGTCTGCGAGTTCACCGACGGCCGTCTCGGGGACGTAGACCATGGCGTTGGTCAGGACCTGGTTGGGGATGATCTGCTTTTCTTTGTCCTTGGCCAGTTCGAACTTGATGCTGCTGCCCGCCGCGAGGTGGCCGCCGGCCCGCAGCGCCAGGTCGGCCGGCCACCCCCGCTCCTGGAGTTCACGCGTGACCCGCTCACCGATGCGCCGGGTACGCAGGGCGGCCTGCCCGATGTGTGTCTGGAAGTCCTCGCGTGCCGCGCGCTTCCAGCACTGGCTGCTGACTCGCGTGCGCAGCGTGCCTCCGTACTGCACGGTCTTGACGGCGTTCGCGTCGTCCCGGTTGAGGTTCGAGAACGGGACGGGGTGAAGGACGTGGATGTCGATGAAGCGGGCGGTGCTCGATGTCATGACGGGTCGCATTCTGTCGTGGTGTGCAGCGGAGGACGGGCTGTGGGACAGCTCGGCGAGAGGGGGTTAGGGGGCGTTGTCCAGGAGGTCGTTCTGGTCCTCCCGGTCACTCTTGTCATTGCGGCTTTTGTCGGTCTCCCGGTAGTAGTCCTGGAGCCAGCGGCGACTGATGCGTCCTGAATTCGCCGGCCAGGCGATCAGGTCTTCCATCAGCCGGGCCCAGTCGACATCGACGCCGGTCTGCCTCAGGTAGCGCACGGTGGCCGGCAGGTGGCGGTGCAGTCCGGCGGCGCTCTGCCGCGTCAGCAGGTGCAGCCGGGCTTCGGCGGTGGAGGCCCGCATGTCGCGTTCACGCCCGGGGCTGTGGACGACGGCCTGGGCGAGGCAGTGGCCCAGGCTTCGGCCCCAGCGCTCAAACTGCGTGTTCTCGCCCTCGCCCGCCGGGGCCGCGCCGGGGCCGTCTGCCGCCGAGCTTGCGGGGGTTTCCTCGGCGGTCTCGGCGGGTTCGTCCTCGGTCGCGAATGCGTGCCGGGGCCGGTCGGCGATCATCGACGCGATCAGATAGAAGGCGCGTTCCTCCGTCTCGGGCACGTGGCGTCGGCTGGGAAGCCACGGGGCCACGATGCGGTGCATCGGGTGCACGTGGTCGAGGTCCCGGCGCAGACCTGCGCGAAGCGCGCTTCGGGTTCCGGGGTCGCGGCAGGCGTCCGTGATCCGGGCGATGTACTTGTGCAAGTGCTCACGGTGACGGCCGGCGGCCGTTCGTGGTGACGGGATGGTCATACGGGAACTCCCTCATCCGATGCGGTGGGCTCGAGGCCGGGACCGGCTGTGCTGCTTTCTGTGCCCTTGGTGGTGCGCCGGCCCCCGTACAGCTCGGTGCGGGCGTCGGCTACGGCTCTGGCACCGCGCAGGTGGGACGTGAGGGGTGCGGTGACCGTTTCGTAGCTGTGTTCCGCCAGGGTGAGGAAGGCCTTGCGCGCCGCTTGTCGGTCCAGGCCTGCGTCGAGCGAGGCCGAGGCGCGGTCGAGCCGGCGGTAGCGCGACCAGAACTCGGTCTCGGCCTGTGGCCAGTAGCGGGCGCCGGCCTCGGCGGACCAGGTGGCATGCTCCGCTTTGGGGTCGTTGATGTAGAGGGACCATGCTTTGCGCACCGCACGGTCCAGCCTGCGGCCGTACAGCTCACCGAGCCGGCGCAGCCGGCCCACCGCGGCTTCGGTGCGCGGAGCCTGTTCCTCTACGAAGCCCAGGAGGGGAGGGGTCGATCCCTCGACGAACTGCCGGTCCTTGGCCTGGCCCTCCTGCTCGAACCCCAGCGCCCTTACCCGCAGCGTCTCCGCGACTTCGAAGGCGGTGTTGAACACCTTCGGCCGTCGTGGTTGTGCCGGTCCGCCCGCCTCGTACAGCAGCAGGGCGTCGACATCGCGCCACAGGGCCCGTCCGGCGTCGGCGGGCCGCGGGTAGCGGTTGCCCTGCTGGCTGATCTGCCAGATGAGGTAGGCGTCGTCCCTGGGGATGCGTTCGCCGCGGTAGGCCCACGTGATGAACGCGTCCGCTACCGTGTCCGGCCGCTCCTGGTCCGCCACGAGCAGCAGGGCGTGTGAGGAGCAGGCGGTGAGCAGCGCCAGTGGGCCGGTCCTGTCGGTGGGCGGCGTCTCGGGGTCGGGCAGTTCCTCCCATTCCCATGGGCACAGGTCGACGTCGCGGCGGACGGTGGCGTCCGGCGGGGTGAGTCCTGCCAGGAGGGTCTGGAAGAGGGTTTCGCCCTCGGGGTGGTAGGACAGCGCGGTCCGCAGCGGGCCGGCGGTGGCGCTGGCGGTCTTCACGCGCCCCACCTCTCGGGCCGAGCACCTGCCGGAGGGGCCGTAGAAGTGCCAGATCAGCAGGTTGAGAACGGCTTCGGACACGGTCGGGAGAGTGGGGGACAGTGCGTTGACGTGGGTGAACCAGGAGTGGTTGTTGCCTGCGGGCCGGGTCACGATCAGCTTGTTCACGCCCGCGGTGTTGCCGGCGTCGCACTGCTGTGCCAGACGCGCATCCTGCATCCAGGGCCGTCCCCCTTCAGCGTCGAAGACGAAGAAGCGGTGCCCCCACGCGGCGAAGTACTCCTCGATCGCCTCAGCGGGCAGCCGTCCCGCCTCGACCACGTCCATGCGGCGATCGCCCCAGTCGCCGGGACCGCTTTCGTCGAGCCGGGTGACCCGTGCGGTCAGGGCGTACAGGATGCGCAGCAGTGCCGAGTGCGCGGGCGGTTCGGCGACCGCGAGGCCCGTGATGTCGTGGCTGCGCAGCAGCAGCTCGCGAAAGCCGATCATCTCGGGAAGGGGGCCGGGGTTTCTGCTTCGCGCGTGCGGTGCCCAGATGACCGGGAAGAGCGGTGCTTCCGCTGTGCTGTGTGAACGTGCGGGCATCGATGCCTCTCAGGAGTCACAATGCGATGGGGTCTTCGTGCAGACGGAGGTGACTCGCCTGCCGCTACTGGGGCGACCGGTGAATACACCCCTGTGCCCGCGCGAGCGGGCGTGCCCTACGACGGGAGTCGATCTCTTTAGACCAGCCGGGTGATGCGTGTCGTGTTGGACGCATCCCACCAAGCCTGCTGCTACAGGGGAAGTGCTTGTCGGCAGCTGGCTTTAAGTGATCTCAAGTCCTGTCGATGAGACGGAAATTGATCGGTTTCCGTGGCGGCCGCGCCAGCTCGTACTGTCCGGCTCGCGGTGTACGGCCACCAGAACGAGCCCGCGAAGGAGCGGCTGTTTCTCCCAGCCGGTGGGATGGGGCAGGCCTTCGTCGTCGCGTAGCCACGAGCCGGGAACGGGAGCGACCTGCGACATGATCAAGCCCAGCTCCTCGCGCGTGGGTGTCGCTCCGCGCAGCACGGTGGACAGGCTCAGCGCGCCCTTCTCATCGAGCGTCAGCTCGCCGCCGGGCTGGGTGTACAGCAGCAGTACGCGCCCGGTGTCCGCTCCCAGTCGGGTCGTCAGCAGCTCCTCGGTCACACCGTCCTGCAGCTCGCTGAGCCTGCCGAGGTTGCCCTGGACATCGTGCGGCCCGCAGATCGTCGTCATCCGGGCCAAGTGCGACTCGGCCATCTCCTTGGCGGCCCGCTCCAGGTCCATGCGCGCCAGTTCCTGTTTCACCGCCGCATCCAGACCCTCGACGAAGTCGGCCGCGTACACGGCCTCGACCAGCCGCTGCACATCGCCGGGGATCGCGATCCCGCCCTCTTGTTCCTGGCGCAGCAACTGCGCGGTGCGCACGAGCAGCCCGTGATCGTAGACCGTGCCCCAGGTCGGCGGAACCTTCGTGTGGCCGCTGCTGTCCACCGGCTCCATGACCACCAGCTGGGGGCGCTCCTCCGCCTGCGCCCAGGAAGGCCGCCCTTGCGGTCCCCGTCGGTGCCGCCGGCCACGGCCCACCCGCTGCAACAACTGGGCGAGCGGAGCGAGATCACTGATGACGAGGTCGAAGTCGAAATCCAGTGACTGCTCGACCACTTGCGTTGCCACCAGGATCGAGCCTGCGCGGGCCCGGATCTCCCCGCCCGCGCCAGGTTTGCCGTATGCCCGCTCGCAGTCCCTGCTGATCCGCTGGCGCTCCCGGGCCTGGAAGCGGGAGTGCAGAAGCCGCAGGCCGCCCTCCTTACGGGCCAGCTCGGGGAACGCCGCACACAGGTCCCGGTAGGTCGCCTGTGCTTCGGCGACGGTCGTACAGCACACCAGGGCGGTCCCGCCCTCGTCGGCCACCGGCCGTAACTGCGCCCTCAGCCGCTCGCGTCTGCCGCCTTTGCGGACTGGCGAGCCCGGAGCGTCCAAGCTGTCCCATCCCACACCGTGAACCTCGACATCCACGGTCCGTGCCCTTTCGGTCCTCGTCGCCCGAGGGGTGGACACCTGGCCGCTCGCCGCGTCCGTGAAGAGCCAGCCCGGGTAGCACGGCTTTACCTCCGCCGCCTCCAGGAAACCGGCTCCCCGCCGGTAGGCGTTCACCAGCGAGCCTGCTGTGGAGCCCGTCAGGGTCGCCGAGAGCAGCACCACCGGCGCGCCGAACGCCCCGAGCCACTCGAGCAGCCGGGTCATCAGACTGTGCATCCAGGGCCCGTACGCATGGGCCTCGTCGATCACCAGCACCTTGTCCGACACACCCAGCAGACGCAGCACGTTGTACCGCAGCGGAAGCACACCGGCCAGCACCTGATCGATCGTCCCCGCCCCCAGCGGCGCCAGGAGGCCGCGCTTCGGCCCACGCAGCCAGGCCCCGGCAGCGGTCGCCGTGGCCCGCTCCGCTACCACCGCCTCATCACCGGCCACCGCGGCAGCCGTACCGGACGGACCGTTGTACGCGGGGCTGAGCCAGGCCATGGAATGCAGAAGCGTCAGTGCACGCTCCCCGTACAACGCCTGATCGGCGAAGGCGGCCACCCGAGGAAACATGCCGTCCGCCGTCGCCATCGTCGGCAGCGCGAAATACAGCCCCCGCGCCCCCGCCGCCTGCCCGAGCACCGCAGCCGCGTACAAGGCGGCCTCGGTCTTCCCATCCCCGGTCGGAGCCGTGACCAACAGCAGACCCGACCCGCGCTCCCCCGCCAGCCGGGGAAGATGCTCCACCAAGTCCCGCTGCAGCGGATTGGGTAAAAACGGAAACATCCCCTCGAACTGCTGGAGAGCGAAATCCGTCCGGCCCAGCTGCGCGGCCCTGACCGCGCCGGGAGCCGCGTGAGACGCCCTCGCCCAGTGGTTCTCCAGAGCCCGGGGCGTCGCCTTCCATCCCACCGCCGGCAGAAGCGGCCTGATCCAGCCGGTCTGGCTCGCCAGCCAGTCCGCCACCACAATCAGACCTGCAACGACAACGCAGAGCTCAGCCGGCAGCCCTTCTTTCGGTAAAGCAGTCGCCCCCACCACCCGCCGCAGCTCCACGAAGTGCCGACGGCGCTGGTCGGCCCAGCCCTCCTCGCCCAGCCCCGGCGCATGAACGCTCCCGGCGCTCAGCTTCCGCTTCAGCAACGGCTGCCCGAACAGGCCGTGATGACCACCGAGCAACTGGGCCACCTGATGACTCACCGCCCGCCGCATCCGGCCGAGGTCACCCGGATAACCGATCTCAGCCAGAAGCGAGGTCACCGCCCAGTGCGTCGCAACCTCATGACGGAAAGCAGCCTCCCGCTCAGCACCCGGCACCGCTGAATACGCCGGATCCCTTCGCACCGCCGCGAAAGCCGCAGGCACCTGAGCCTGAAACGGCGGCGTGATCTTCCCCAGATCATGCAAACCCGCCCAGAACGAAAGAACCTGACGCGCCTCCGGCTCGGCCAGCTGCACCGCATCGGCGATACGCGCCCGGCACCGGGAACTCAGCACCACATCCCACAACACCCCGAACACAGCTGCCGTGTCCAGCAGATGGCAGACGACAGGGTAAGGACGCTCCAAGCCGCGCTCCTTCCCCCACAAACGACTGTCAGGCTCAGCGGCACACACAGAGGCGTCATCAAATCCCGTCATGGCAACACAGATAGCAGGCGGCACTGACACCACCCCGATCCGCCAAGCCCCCACGAGTGCAGCCCGCCCCCCGGGACACCGCATCGAAGACGCACCCCCGCCGCTGACGTCCCCTAGGCTTCACCCTCGTGACCAAGCCCGCGGAAACAGACCCTCTGACCTTCCCTTCACAGCCAAGAAACGGTAAAACCCTCCTAGACTGCCTGCTCAGAAAGGGTGCTCTCCGCGCAGGCGGAGGTGAGTCGTCGAGGTGGCCAAGCTCAAGAAGTAGGCCGGCGTGCTCTCCGCGCAGGCGGAGGTGAGTCGATGAACGGGTCCATGAAATTGGTGTCTCCCGCGTGCTCTCCGCGCAGGCGGAGGTGAGTCGTCCCCGCGGCTGCTGCCCATCGAGCGGGCCGAGTGCTCTCCGCGCAGGCGGAGGTGAGTCGCTGCCGATGTTGCCGGTGTTCCCCGCGCTGATGTGCTCTCCGCGCAGGCGGAGGTGAGTCGACGGCCGTCCTCGACCTCGCGCCGGTGCTCCAGTGCTCTCCGCGCAGGCGGAGGTGAGTCGTGCGGGTCGTCGAGGAGCTGTTGCCCGTGGGCGTGCTCTCCGCGCAGGCGGAGGTGAGTCGTCCTCCAGCCACACGCCGTTGTCCCGGCCGGAGTGCTCTCCGCGCAGGCGGAGGTGAGTCGACCCTCTCGGAGGGCGACGCCCGGATGCTGGTGTGCTCTCCGCGCAGGCGGAGGTGAGTCGGGGCGAGCGAGGAGCAGACGCGCGAGGCCCTGGTGCTCTCCGCGCAGGCGGAGGTGAGTCGATCCCGACGTGCCAGCCGTGCCGCGACGCGTAGTGCTCTCCGCGCAGGCGGAGGTGAGTCGTACCTCGGTGTCCCGTACGTCTGGGGTGGCGTGTGCTCTCCGCGCAGGCGGAGGTGAGTCGGTTCTCAAGATGGTCAAGCGCTGATGGCGAGCGTGCTCTCCGCGCAGGCGGAGGTGAGTCGGCAGGCGAGATGATCTCCCACCCCTCCAGCCGGTGCTCTCCGCGCAGGCGGAGGTGAGTCGTCGCGGTAGGTCCCGTCAGATCCCTTGCCGTCGTGCTCTCCGCGCAGGCGGAGGTGAGTCGCGGTTCTGTCCTACGTGTGGGCACTCGGGGGAGTGCTCTCCGCGCAGGCGGAGGTGAGTCGCCTTCCGGCGGCACGCTGGCGCGCAGTACTTCGTGCTCTCCGCGCAGGCGGAGGTGAGTCGGGAGGCGCAGCAGGCCCGGGAACTGCGTGAACGTGCTCTCCGCGCAGGCGGAGGTGAGTCGGCGATCGGGTCCATGGCGTTCATCGGTGAGAGGTGCTCTCCGCGCAGGCGGAGGTGAGTCGGCACCCGCGCGCGACTTGCAGCGCGGGTTTCAGTGCTCTCCGCGCAGGCGGAGGTGAGTCGTCGTGCCGGGGGTGCGGCCGGACGGTCATGGAGTGCTCTCCGCGCAGGCGGAGGTGAGTCGATCTGGTTCTGCCCCGAGTGCAGCTCCTCGATGTGCTCTCCGCGCAGGCGGAGGTGAGTCGGACGCCCTCCGCGGCTACTGGATCACCAGCGAGTGCTCTCCGCGCAGGCGGAGGTGAGTCGGTCTTGGTGGCGGGCTGGGGGTGGTCCTGTTCGTGCTCTCCGCGCAGGCGGAGGTGAGTCGCTCGACGACGTCGCGGCCGGCGCCCGAGTCGCGTGCTCTCCGCGCAGGCGGAGGTGAGTCGGAACACGCGAGCGATGTCCGGGACATGCTCACGTGCTCTCCGCGCAGGCGGAGGTGAGTCGATTCCCGTGGCGCCGCCCGTGCCGAGCACGGCGTGCTCTCCGCGCAGGCGGAGGTGAGTCGGTTGGGGTAGCGGCTGCTAGGGAGCTGAACCAGGTGCTCTCCGCGCAGGCGGAGGTGAGTCGACCGAGGAAGCCGCGGCCCCGGCCCGCGAGCATTGCCCTCCGCGCAGGCGGACCATCGGCGTCAGCGGGTCACCTCCGCTCGCGCGGAGAGCACCGGGTGAACGGCTGCGGCATGATCGCCGCCTTCGGGTCACCTCCGCTCGCGCGGAGAGCACCCGAAGTACGAGCCGTTCCCTGGCGCGGCCTTCGGTTCACCTCCGCTCGCGCGGAGAGCACTTCATGACCAGGGTGACCACCGGCATGGTCGGCGGTTCACCTCCGCTCGCGCGGAGAGCACTGGCCCGGGTCCAGGGCGCCGGTGGACGGGTCCGGTTCACCTCCGCTCGCGCGGAGAGCACATCGCGCACATCCTGACCGTGGCCACCATCGTCGAGTCACCTCCGCTCGCGCGGAGAGCACGATCTCCAAGGACGCGAGGCCGGCCAGGACCTCGAGTCACCTCCGCTCGCGCGGAGAGCACCGGAGCGGAAGCGGCCTACGAAGTCGTCCGTGAACGAGTCACCTCCGCTCGCGCGGAGAGCACCCACAGGTCGGTGTCCTGGCCGGCGCACGCTGCGAGTCACCTCCGCTCGCGCGGAGAGCACGACGGCACGTTCACGATCACGGACTCGGTCGACGAGTCACCTCCGCTCGCGCGGAGAGCACCCGCGGTTTTCTCGGTCTACCGGGGCGTGATCCGGGCCACCTCCGCTCGCGCGGAGAGCACGTACCCGGGGCTGCTGGCACAGCTGCGGTGGGCGGTTCACCTCCGCTCGCGCGGAGAGCACCACCGCGCGGGCAATCTCCACCTCCTGCACCGCGGTTCACCTCCGCTCGCGCGGAGAGCACCGACCGCGCGGCCGCAAGTCGGAACCTCCCCGACGAGTCACCTCCGCTCGCGCGGAGAGCACCTTCCTGACCTGCGGTTCTAGGTAGCCTTTGCAATTCCATTACTAAAGCGAGACGGCGATCGGTGTCAACCCGTTCCGACAGGGGGCTCGCGCCAATCGTTACCGTAGCGCAGCCTTCTGAGGCTCCCCACTGCCGTCATCGGATGCCTCAACGTCGCGATCTGGAGAAGGCCGCCCACGCGCCCGACGGCGGGGCCGGGCACAGTCGTCCCTCTCGCACGCGCACGACTCCCCCGGCCTGGTACGCCCCCGTTGCCCGGGCAGGAGGAGTGCCCCGGAGGGGATGCCCGCCCGGCACCGATGCAGGGGACCGTTCCGGGCGTCTCTGGAGTTGAAGTGGGTCAGATGCGCCAGGTGCGGATGCGGTCGGCGGCCTGGTAGACGTCGGTCTTGCCGGCCTGGATGTCGCGGACGAGGTCGGCCATGGCGCCGTACGGAGGGTCGATGCCCTCGCCGGAGGCGTGCATGTAGGCGGCGGTGACCTGGCAGGCGTACAGGCTGTTGCGGTGCGGCAGGGGCTGCAGACGGATCAGCGTGTGCAGGAGGGCCGCCGCGCGCCAGGCCGGGTCGGGCGCGGCGGTCGTGGGGCGGGGGATGCGGGTCTTATGGCGGGCGACGGCAGCGACGAGGGCGGAGTAGTCGGCGACGCTGACGTCTTCGGGGACGGCTTGTTCCTGGACGTCCAGGAGCCAGGGGACGTCGATGTGGAGGATCATCAGGCGGCGTCCGCCCCGCGCTCCCGGGCGCCGGGCGGGATCTCGTCGGGGAAGGCGTCGTCGAACTCCGCCCTGTGTGTCTCACCCCAGGATGCGGCGTAGCGGACGAACTGGCGGCGCTGACGCTCGCGCAGCGGCAGGTCGTGGACGTACTGCTTGAGGGACTTGCCTTCGGCGGCCGCGGCGGCGCGGACCTCCTCCAGCTCCTCGTCGGTGAAGGTGACGTTCAAAGACGGCATACCCCGGATGGTACCTACTTGGTACCTGGCAGGAAAGCCTGCGGGCAGGGGGCGCGTCGGCCTCCCGGAAAGCAAGACGGCAGGGTTCTCGGTAGTTCAGTCGCCGTCGAAGAGGACAACGATCTGTGCTCAGCGATTTCCCCACGCGCGGAGGTTCCCCAGGACTGCCGCAGCGCGTGGACCTACGAACGGATGTCACTCAGGAGGAGCCGCTCGATACCCAGCCCAGCCCGGGCTGGAACGCCCGATGCTACGGCTGCTCGGTTGCCACCGGCAGGTTGTGCCATGCATGTCCGCAGGCGCCTTTGCAGTACCTCTCCCGGCGGCGAGTGTCAGCAACGGCGAACACGGAAACGAGGACCCGGAACGCCTCGACGTGTTCGGCAGAAGGCAGGCCCGCGAACCCGTAGCGGGGCGGGTCCATGCAAATCATGACCGAGGGGTTGGCCGTGGGCTTCACACCAGACAGCGCCACCCCCGCACGGCCGTCCGCAGCTGTAATGTGCGCCTGCATCACATAGCCAGCGACTTCCTGCAGAACCATCTGCCGACGTGCCGGGGGGAGACCGGAGAACCAGCTCACACCAGAGTCCAACGTGCGGAGCCCCTGGGCGATCTCGTTGACGACCCACTCGGCCTCACGCCGGAAAGTCCGGCCGTCGTCGCTGATCGGTTCAGTCATCCCTGGATGATTTCACGACGCTGATGCCGGGCGAGAGCCGAACACCCGGCACCCGACACAGCACGGGCGACCTCGACCATCACCGCCTCCTGTAATCAAGCGGGAAGCAAAAAGCAGCCCTGCCGATCTCACAGATCCTCGCCCTGGGTCCCACGCTGGCCGTCGGCCCCCGGGGACACGAACCAGGTGAGCGCCCGGAACCGGGCACGCGAGTGCGTTCGGCGACCGGATTGGTACGGTGCTTCTGCACGGCCCGCGCGGCCCACAGAGGCGATCCGTGCGGTCTCCGCCAAGAGCGCCGTGTCCCCGTCCGCGCCGCTGCGTCGAGCGCGGCAAGCGGCGAGCGGCGGCACGGGGCGGCGACTTGGTCCGGGTGAACGTCGGGGAAAGCCGACTCGCAGCCCTAGGGCCTGTCTCTTGGATCCGTCCGTGAGATCGTCGTGCTCGTGATCGAGTCT
>NZ_JBFASK010000050.1:0-35836 GCF_040677675.1 Streptomyces sp. NPDC053755
CACACGTCAACACCCTCGGGTAGTACACGTACTAAACCAACCCACAACCTCCGGGGGGCACCGCACACCGCCGCCCGCGCCGGCCGCCCCCCGGCCCCCTCGGGGGCCGGGCGGCGGCGTGCCGTTGCCGTTCCTACCAGCTGGCCCGGCGGTTGAGCTCCCACATCTGCATGACGGTCTGCGGGTCGAGCGCGCGCTCGCCGCCGCCGATGTCCTCGCTGGCCGCGATGTAGAGCTTGCCCTGCCACAGCGGCAGCAGCCGGACGTCCTGGACCATGAGCTCCTGGGCCTTCTTGAACTCGTCCGTGGCGGCCCCGCGGTCGCTCTCCCGCCGCGACTTGGGAAGAAGCTGTTCGGTGATCTCGGGGCGCAGGTACGGCGTACCGAGCACGTTCTGCTTGCCCACGAACGGCGCCACGAAGTTGTCCGGGTCCGGGAAGTCCGGGAACCAGCCACGGCCGAAGACCGGGTACTGGCCCTTCTGGTAGCCCGCCTGGAACTCCTTCCAGGGCTTGCCGCGCAGCGTGACCTTGAAGAGGCCGGACGCCTCCAGCTGCCGCTTGAGCTCGGCGAACTCCGGCGCCGTGGCGGAGCCGTACCGGTCGGTGGTGTACCAGAAGTCGAGCTCCACCGGGTCGGTGATCCCGGCGTCCCGCAGGATGTCCCGGGCCTTGTCGGCACTCGGCTCGCCGAAGCGGTCGAAGAACTCGGTGGTGTGGCCGGCGATGCCCTTGGGCACCATGGAGTAGAGCGGCTCGGCGGTGCCCTGGTAGACCTTCGCGACGAGTTCCTCGCGGTCGACGAGCTGGGCGATCGCCTTGCGGACGGGAGTCTTGGCGACGGTGGCGTCCTGAGCGTTGAAGACGAGGTACCGGATGTCGGCGCCCGTCGACTCGATGAGCTGGAGGCCCTTGTTCTCGTCCTTGTCCTCCTGCAGCTCGACGACCTCGGCGGCCGTCAGACCGCGGTAGGTGGCGTCGATCTCCTTCGCCTTGAGCGCGGCGACCATCGGCTCGGACTCCTGGAAGTACCGGATGGTGACGCCGCCGTTCTTCCGGTCGGCGAACCCCTTGTAGGTGGGGTTCTTCGTCAGCTCCGCCTTCTCGCCCTCGGTGTACTCGTCGAGGACGTACGGGCCGGAACCGACCAGCTTGCCGTCCTCACGGAGCTTGTCCGCGGGGTACTCCGCCGGGTCCACCAGCGACATGGCGGGGGTGGCGAGGACGAAGGGGAAGGTGGCGTCGGGCTTGTTCAGCCGGAAGACCACCGTACGGTCGTCGGCGACCTCGATCTTGTCGAGAGAGCCGAGCATGCCGTTGGGGCCGCCCTCGACGTTGATCTTCCGGATGCGTTCGATGGAGTACTGGACCGCCTTGGCGTCCAGTTTGTGACCGTTGGAGAACGCGAGACCTTCGACCAGTTTGCACTCGAAGATCCGGCTGGACGTGTCCTTGAATTCACAGTCGGCCGCGTCGGACTGCGGAGTGGTGCTTCCGGTCGGGAAGCTCACCAGCGTCTGGAAGACATTCCGGAACAATTCCCAGGAGTTGTCCCAGGCGGCGGCCGGATCAAGCGTGGTGGGAGAACTCGTCGTACCGACGACGATCCTCTGCTCCCCGGCGGAATCAGCATCCGAGAACACGCTGCATCCGGTTACCAGGGATATGGACGCAAGGGCTGCAGCGGCCTGCAGACTGGTCCGGTTGAACACGTGCACGCTCCTCGTTCAGCCATGGGTCGGCCGACCATACCGCAGCACCCCGCCAGGTCAATGTTCGACCCTGGCGGGGCACTTGACTCATTCACTGCATAACCGGTGCTAAACCGGTCACATATTCCGGCGAGTGTCCGGATATCGGTCACCCGACTCCGGCGTTGAGGAAAATCCCACCGTCGACCACGAGAGTCTGGCCGGTGATCCAGTCCGACTGGTCGGACGTGAGGAAGGCCGCCGCCCCGCCGATGTCCTCGGGGACGCCGAGCCGGCCGAGCGGGTAGGCCGCCGCGGCCTCCGCCTCCCGGCCCTCGTAGAGGGCCTCGGCGAACTTCGTCTTCACGACCGCGGGGGCGATCGCGTTGACCCGCACGGCCGGCGCCATCTCGTGCGCCAGCTGAAGGGTCAGATTGACCATGGCCGCCTTGCTCATCCCGTACGCGCCGATGAACGGCGAGGCGGAGATGCCGGCGACCGAGGCGATGTTCACGATCGCGCCGCCGTGATCCTTCTGCCAGTGCCGCCAGGTCTGCTGGGCGAATCCGAGCGCGGAGATCACATTGGTCTCGTAGACCTTGCGCGCCACGCCCAGGTCGAGTTCGGCGATGGGGCCGAAGACCGGGTTCGTCCCCGCGTTGTTGATCAGGAAGTCGACCCGCCCGAAGGCGTCCATGGCCGCCTCGACGGCGGCGGCCTGGTGGGCCTCGTCGTGGGCCTTGCCGGCGACCGCGATGACCCGGTCGGCGCCGAGCCGCTCCACTGCCTCCTTGAGGGCCTCCTCGCCCCGGCCGGTGATGCAGACCCGGTCGCCGCGGGCGACCAGCGCCTCGGCGACGCCGTAGCCGATGCCGCGGCTCGCCCCGGTGACGAGGGCGACCTTCCCCGAGAGCTCGGGGAGTTCCTTGGTGCTCATGTCCGTCTCCTTGTTCCGCTCGCGTGCCGGCGAGGTCAGTTGAGCGGGCCGCCGGCCACGTACAGGACCTGGCCGGAGACGAAGCCGGCGTCGTCGCCCGTGAAGAAGGCGATGGCGTTGGCGATGTCGTCGGGGTTGCCGACGCGCTGGACCGGGATCATGGAGGCGGCCGCGGCCTGGAACTCCTCGAATCCCATGCCGACGCGCTCGGCGGTCTGGGCGGTCATCTCGGTGACGATGAAGCCCGGGGCAACGGCGTTGGCGGTGATGCCGAACTTGCCGAGCTCCTTGGCGAGGGTCTTGGTGAAGCCCTGCAGACCGGCCTTGACGGCGGAGTAGTTGGCCTGGCCGCGGTTGCCGAGCGCCGAGGAGGAGGACAGGGAGACGACCCGGCCGAAGCCCGCGTCCACCATGTGCTTCTGGCAGGCCTTGGCCATCAGGAACGCACCCTTGAGGTGCACGTTCATGACCGTGTCCCAGTCGGACTCGGTCATCTTGAAGAGCAGGTTGTCGCGGAGCACGCCCGCGTTGTTGACGAGGATCGTCGGCGCGCCGAGCTCGGCGGCGACCCGCGCGACGGCGGCCTCCACCTGGGCGCTGTCGGAGACGTCGCAGCCGACGGCGATGGCCGTGCCGCCCGCCGCGGTGATCTTCTCGACGGTGTCCTTGCAGGCCGCCTCGTCGAGGTCGAGTACGGCGACGGCGCGGCCTTCCGCGGCCAGCCGTACCGCGGTCGCGGCGCCAATGCCCCGCGCCGCGCCGGTGACGACGGCTACGCGCTGCTCGGTGGTGGACATGCTGATTCTCCTCGCCCTTGGATCATCCGTGGTCTGCGGCCACACGCTGCGTCCCGCTGATGAGCGACCGCTTAGTACCTTCCGCAGACGAGACGCTAGAAGCCCTGGCACCCGGTGTCAACGGCCCACCGGGTGCACCCGATCACTCCACGCCTCGACGGACCCCGTTCAGCGCACGAGGAGATCGAGCAGCCTTTCGACCTCGGCTTCCGGGTCGGCGGTCAGACCGGTGTGGACCGGACCGGGCTGCACCACCGTCGAGCGGGGGGCGATGAGCCAGCGGAAGCGGCGCCCGGCGTCGTCGCCGGCCGCCTGTCCGGCGTCGTCGCCGCCCCGGCAGACCCCTTCGACGCCGTGCAGCGCGGCCCGCACACCGGTCACGTCGGCCCCCGGGTCGAGCGCCGTCAGCTTGTTCTCGTCGAGATGGGTGCGGGCGGCCACGAAGGACCGGGCACGGCAGTAGACGACCACGCCCGCGTTGAAGAACTCCCCACGCTCCACACGGGGCACCACGCGCAGCACGGCGTACTCGAAGACATCGCGGTCGGTCACGTGGTGCGGTCCTTCTGGGTGGGGTGCGGCCGAGGAGGCAGGCGGTCGGCGAGCCAGCCGGGCGCCTGCGCGGGCTTGCGCTCGGTGCGCGGCCCGAGCGTGATCCTCTCGTGGATCGACGCGGCGCGCGGGAGCAGCGCCTCCACGTAGGCGCGGCGCAGCGCGTCGGGCGTCTCGAAGCCGGGCTCGTCGAGCAGCCACGCGTCGGGCACGTCGGCGGCGACCTCCTCGAGCAGCTCGCGCGTGACGAGCGGGGCGAGTTCGGCGGCGGCGGAGGCGACATCGGGCCCGAACGGGGCGAGGGTGTGGTCGGAGGCGTCGTACGGCTTGGCGGCGGACGCCTGGGCGCCGGGCCAGTTGTGGTGCCAGATCATGGTGGCGCCGTGGTCGATCAGCCACAGGTCGCCGTGCCAGACGAGCATGTTCGGATTGCGCCAGGACCGGTCGACGTTGTTGATCACCGCGTCGAACCAGACGACCCTGCCGGCCTCCTTCGGGTCCACCTCGTACGCCAGCGGGTCGAAGCCGAGCGAGCCGGGCAGGTAGTCCATCCCGAGGTTGAGGCCGCCGCTCGCCTTGAGCAGCTCCTGCACCTCCTGGTCGGGCTCGGAGAGGCCGATGACGGGGTCGAGCCCGATGGCGACCAGCTCGGGCACGCGCAGCCCGAGGCGGCGGGCGAGCTGCCCGCAGACGACCTCGGCGACCAGCGTCTTGCGGCCCTGCCCGGCGCCGGTGAACTTCATGACGTACGTACCGAGATCGTCGGCCTCGACGATGCCCGGGAGCGAGCCGCCTTCACGCAGGGGCGTGACGTAGCGGGTCGCTGTCACTTCTGTAAGCATTTCGCCAGGCTAGCCCGTGCGGTGGACGCATGATCCATGATGCGGCGCATCGTCCGGCCGGCGGACGGAACCTCCGGCCCCCGGACGCGGCATCACGGATGAGGCCAGGCGGTACCGTGAGGGCATGAAGGACACCGCGACCGTGGAGACCGTTCTGCCGCCGGCGCCCGGCGCCGAGGAGTATCCCGCCCTCGACCTCGCCAACACCGCCATCGCCCTGCCCGGCGGTCACTTCGCGGATCTCCTCGGCACGCCCGCCGCGGCCGGCCGGTGGCTCGTCGGCCACGGCCTGGCCCCCGTGGACGCGGGGCTCCAGGAGATGTGCGCGGCGCGGATGCGGTCCCTGCGCGAACAGGTACGGGCCCTGCTCGCCGCCCGGATCGGAGGCCACCCCGCACCGCCCGGCGCCCTGGCGGCCGTCAACGACGCGCTGACGCGGGTGCCCACGGCGTCCCCGCTGGCCTGGGACCCCACCCAGGGATTGCACCGGACCACCCCGCACCCCGTCGACCAGATGCTCGAGCAGGCACTGGGCATCCTGGCGGCCAACGCCGCCGACCTGCTCACCGGAACCGACTCCGAGCGTCTCGCCGCCTGCGACTCCGCTCCGTGCAACCGTTTCCTGCTCCGCTCCGGCCGCCGCCAGTGGTGCTCCACCCGCTGCGGCGACCGGGTGCGCGCGGCCCGCGCCTACGCACGGCGCACCCGTGCCGCCACCGACTGAGCCTTCCGAGGCCGGCGCCATCGCCGTCGGCCGGCGACCTCGAGGCCCCTCCGCGTCCGCGGAGGGGCCTTTCGCGTACCGAGGGCCCTCCCGCACCGGGGACCTCGTTCACGCCGACGGCTCTCGCCCACCCACGGCCTCTCACCTCAAGACCCTCTCTTCCGTTCTCACGCTAAGGGTTGCACCTATCCGTGAGATCAAGCTAGTTTCACTCACGGATAATCACTCTCTCAACCGTGAGGCTCTCATGTCCGGCACTCCTGCCGCCCGCGTCCACGTCCCCGTCCAGGTCTTCGGCGGCCCCACCGCCCTGATCGAGTACGGCGGACTGCGCTTCCTGACGGACCCGACCTTCGACGCCCCGCGCGCCTACGACTCCGGCCTGGCCAAGACCGCGCCGGCCTCCCTGGCCCCGGCGGACCTCGGCCCCGTCGACGTGGTCCTGCTCTCGCACGACGAGCACGACGACAACCTGGACGTATCCGGCCGCTCCCTGCTGGCCGACGTGCCGCTCACGCTCACTACGCCCGGCGGCGCGGGCCGCCTGGGCGGAGCGGCACGGGGCCTGGAGGACTGGGAGTCGGTCGAGCTGGAGCGCCCCGGTGGCGGCACGGTCACGGTCACGGGCGTTCCCGCGCTGCACGGCCCCGGCCGGAGGGAGGAGCTCGAACCGGTCGTCGGCGAGGTCGTCGGCTTCGTACTGACCGGCGACGGCCTGCCCGCGGTCTATGTGAGCGGCGACAACGCCCAGCTCGGCCCGGTCCGGGAGATCGCCGACCGGTTCGGCCCCGTCGACACCGCCGTCCTGTTCGCCGGCGCCGTCCGCCTGCCGGTCCTCGACCATCAGCTGCTCACGCTCGACAGCGCGCAGGCCGCCGAGGCCGCCCGGATCCTCGGAGCGCGCCGGATCGTCCCCGTCCACTTCGACGGCTGGGGCCATTTCACCGAGGGCCGCGACCGGCTGGTCGACGCCTTCACCGCGGCGGGACTGATCGACCGCGTCCTGCTGGCCTGACCTTCCCGCCCGGGGAACGGCCGCCGCACTCCGCGCCCCGAAGGCGAAACTTCCCGGCTCGGCGAATCGTTGCCTGAGATTGCCGGGCTGTTCGTGAACGTTCGGGGCCGCTCGCGCGTACTCCCTCCCGACAAGGTGATCGGGTCGGTCGGATCGGCAACAAGGGGAGCGTAATGAGCACAGTGGCACGCCGGACAGTGGTCTCCGCGGCGAGCGGCGCGGGCCTGGTGGCGGTGCTCGCCGCCTGCGGCGGCGGCTCGGACGGCGACGGGACGGGCGGCAAGGCGGGCGGCGGCGCTGCGACCGACGCCCCGGCGGACGCGGGCGCACCGCTCGCGAAGACCGCCGACATCCCGGTAGGCGGCGGCAAGGTGCTCGCCGACCAGGGCGTGGTGATCACCCAGCCCACCGCCGGCGAGTTCAAGGCCTTCTCGTCGAAGTGCACCCACCAGGGCTGCGCCGTCAGCGGGGTGAGCGACGGGGTCATCACGTGCCCCTGTCACCAGAGCCTCTTCGACGCCTCGGACGGCAGCGTGAAGGGCGGCCCCGCGACCGCACCGCTGCCGCCGACGTCGATCAAGGTCGAGGGGGACGCGATCACGCTCGCGTGACCCGCCGCGGCCTCTTCCAGCAGCGCAGCACCTCCTCGGTGGTGGTGATGGTGGAGACGAGCGCGAGCGTGTTGCGAATCATCGCGGGGGTGTAGTCGGCCGGCACCCCCGCGATGGCATCACCGGGCACGACCACGGTGTAGCCGAGGTTGACGGCGTCGAAGACGGCGTTGGGTACGGCCACGTTGGCCGACACGCCGGTGACGACGAGGGTGCGGCAGCCGAGGTTGCGCAGCAGCGGGTCGACGTCCGTGCCGGCGAGCGGCGAGAGCCCGTGGAGCCGCCGCACGACCAGATCCTCGTCCGCGACCTCGATCGGTGCGGCGATCCGCACCGCCGTACTGCCGCTGAGCTGCTGTACGGGGAGCCGGGCCGCGGCGCGGAAGAGCCGGGCGTTGCTGTTGGCGCCCCGCCCGTCGGGCCGGCGCTCGGCGATCGCGTGCACCACCTGCACGTCGGCCTCGTGCGCGGCGGCGACCAGGCGCGCCACGTTCGTCAGCGCTCCCGAGGAGCGGGCCACGGCGGCGAGTTCGGGCAGGGCGCCGGCCGGACCGACGACGCCCTGCTGGCATTCGACGGTGAGCAGCACCGTGCCCACCGGATCGAGCTGGTCGTGGAGCTGTGCTCGCTGAGCCGCGCCGGTCATACTTCCCCCCTGGGATCTTCGCGGGACCTCGCTCCCTCGGGCGGGGGAGGCTAGCCACCCTTGCCCCCGGAGGGAAGAGCCCCCATGATTTCTGACACTTCATCAGAAAACCAGAAGGGGGCGGGCGATGGCCGTCGCACAGCGCCGTGGACGCCGGATCATGATGAGCCCGGCCGAACTGGACACCTTTCTCACCGAACAGCGCACCTGCCGGGTGGCGACCGTCTCCGCCGACGGCGTGCCGCACGTCGGCGCTCTGTGGTTCGCGTGGGACGGCACCTCGCTCTGGCTGTACTCGATCATCCGGAGCCGTCGCTGGGCGCAGCTGCGCGCCGACCCCCGGATCGCGGTGGTGGTCGACGACGGCGAGGAATACGGAGAGCTGCGCGGCGCGGAACTCTCGGGCACCGCGGTCTTCGTAGGAGAGGCCCCGCGCACGGGCGAGCCGTGCCCCGAACTGGAAGCCCCCGAGCGCCTCTTCGCGGCCAAGAACTTCGGCCTGGACGCGATGCCGCACGACGGCCGGCACGCCTGGCTGAAGCTGACTCCCGACGCCGTGGTCTCCTGGGATTTCCGCAAGCTGGGCGGGCTCTGACCGCCGGAAGGCCGCGCGCCGATTCCCGGGCGCAGGCGCGCCCGGGAACCGGCGGGAGGGACGGAGGGCCGGCTCAGCCGCTCCGGGACGGGGGGCCGGCTCAGCTGCTCTGCGCGGCCCCCGCCTCCCGCAGCGCCCCCACCGCCGCCCGGATGGACGGCCGTCGGGCGGCGTCCGCGCGCCACGTCGCGTAGATGTGCCGCCGCATCTTCTGTCGTACGGGAACGAAGGCGACCCCCTCGGGCGGCCTGCCGCGGCCGAGCCGGGGAGTGACACAGACCCCGAGCCCGGCGGCGATCAGCACGAGCTGGGTGTGGTGCTCCCCCGCGAAGTGCGCGATGCGCGGCTCGATGCCCTGGGAGCGCAGGGTGAACAGCAGCCAGTCGTGGCAGAACTCCCCCTCCGGCCAGGACACCCAGTCGTCGTCGCCGAAGTCCTCCAGGTCGACCTCGGCGCGCCCGGCCAGCGGATGGTCCGCGGGCATGGCGACGTCGGCGGCGTCGTCGAGGAGGTGGACGCGCTCGAGGCCGCCCGGCACCGGGGCGCGTTTGTTGCTCCAGTCCAGCACGATCGCCAGGTCGGCGTCGCCGCGCAGGACCTCCCGGATGCCCCGCTCCGGCTCCATCTCGGCGGTCCTCACCCGCAGGTCGGGGTGGGCGGCGCGCAGCGCGCCGAGCGCGCCGGGGAACAGACCGCGGGCGGCCGTGGGGAAGCCGACGACCCGCACCTCGCCCACCACCTGGCCGCGCTGCGCCTCGATGTCCGACTGGGCGAGCTCCACCTGGGAGAGGATCCGGGCGGCGTGCTCGGCGAGGAGCAGTCCGGCGTCGGTGAGCCGCACCCCCCGCCCGTTCTTGGCGAGGAGCTGCTGCCCGACCTCCCGCTCCAGCTTCGACAACTGCTGCGACACGGCCGAGGTGGTGACGTGCAGCCCGTCGGCCGCGCCACCGACCGAACCGTGCCGCGCGACGGCGTCCAGGGTCCGCAGGCGCTCCAGGTTCAACATGTAAGCAATGCTAAGGGAACAGCTCCAACAAATCTCGCTTGTTCTACGAGATCGGAGCCGTCACTCTGAGAGACATGAGCTCCGTCGCCCCGTCCCGGGCCCTCCCCCGCGCCCCCCGTCGCATCCGCACGCTGGACTGGCGCGTCCGCTTCGGTGTCCTCGCCCTGATCTGGGGCTTCAGCTTCCTGCTCATCAAGGTCGGCACGGAGGGGTTCGCCCCCTTCCAGGTGACCTTCGGACGCCTCCTGTTCGGTACGGCGGTGCTCGCCGTCGCCATGGTGATCAAGCGCGAGCGGCTGCCTCGCGGCGCCCGCACCTGGCTCCACCTCTCGGTCGCCGCGTTCCTCCTGAACGCACTGCCGTTCTCGCTCTTCGCGTACGCCGAGCTGACGATCCCCTCGACGCTCGCGGGCATCTGCAACGCCACCACCCCTCTGTGGGGCATGGTGCTCTCCCTGGTCGCGCTCTCCGAGGACCGACCGTCACGGGTGCGCGCGGCGGGACTGGGCATCGGCTTCGTCGGCGTGCTGACGGTGCTGGGCGCCTGGCAGGGCTTCTCGGGCCTCGACGTCACCGGCACGGCGCTGGCACTGCTCGCCTCCTTCAGCTACGCGGTGGGGTGGATCTACGTCCGCCGCACGCTGACCGGGACCGGCGCCTCCCACCTCTCCCTCGCCGGCTCGCAGGTGGGTCTCGGCACCCTGCAACTGGCGGTCGTGACTCCGCTGTTCACCTCGCTCCCGAAGTCGGTCGAGATCGTCCCGCTGCTCGCCGTGATCGCGCTGGGGGCGCTGGGCACGGGGTACGCGATGCTGCTGCAGTACGGGATCGTGGCCGAGGTCGGCCCGACGACGGGCGCGATGGTCACGTACTTCATCCCCGTCATCGCCACGGCCGCGGGCGTCGCGGTGCTGGGCGAACAGCTCGCCTGGAACACCCCCGTCGGCGCCGTCATCGTCCTCGCGGGCGCGGCCCTCACCCAGGCCCGTGCCCCTCGCCGTCCGGCCGGCACACTCTCCCCGGACCAGCCCACGCCCGCCGGGGCGCCGGCGCCGACGAGCCCGCCGGCCTCCGTGGCTGTCACACCTCAGCCCGTCGCCCCGGTCCCGGCCGCGGCGCAGGCCGTCCCGGCCGCGAGCCCCTGCCCGTAAGAGGTCCGGCGAACGCGAGGAGGACCGGCGGCCTCCGTCAGCCGTAGCTGCGGGCGGGCGCCGGTCCCGCCGCCGACGCGATCGCGTCGGCCAGGCCCTCGATGTCGTCCAGGGTCAGCCCGGAGACGGTCACCCGCACCGCCGGTCCCGCGCCCATCCGGAACCGGGCGCCCGGGGCGACGGCCCAGCCGGCGCCGAGCAGACGGGCCACGGCGCCGGTCTCGTCGGCGACCGGCACCCACACGTTCATCCCGCTGCGGCCATGGGCCTCGACCCCTCGCCGCCCGAGGGCGTGCACGAGCCCGTCGCGCCGCAGCGCGTAGGCACGGGCGACGGCCGCCGTGTCCACGGCCCCGCCGGCCCACAACTCCGCGACGGTGCGCTGGAGCAGCCGGCTGACCCAGCCCGGCCCGAGCCGCTGGCGCCCGAGGACCCGGTCGACGGTCTCCGGGTCGCCGGTCAGCGTGGCGATCCGCAGATCCGGCCCGTATGCCTTGGCGACCGAGCGCACCATCGCCCAGCGGTCGGTGGCCCCGGCCAGCGGGTGCAGCGGCAGGTCGACGAATCCGTGGCCGTGGTCGTCCTCGACGAGCAGCACGTCCGGGTGGGCGGCCAGGACTCGGCGCAGCGCTGCGGCGCGGGGCGCACTGAGCGCCGCGCCGGTCGGGTTCTGCGCCCGGTCGGTGACGATCAGGGCCCGGGCGCCGCCCCGCAGCGCCCGCTCCACCGCGTCCGCCAGCGGGCCCTCGTCGTCGACGGCGACCGGCACCGGCCGCAGTCCGAGCGCCGGAACGAGGTCGAGCAGACTGCCCCAGCCCGGGTCCTCGACGGCGACGGCGTCCCCCGGCCGCAGATGGACGGCCAGGACCCGCTCGATCGCGTCGAGCGATCCCGAGGTGACGGCGATCGGCCCGGCGGGCACCCCGTCCGCGTCCAGCGCGGCCCGAGCGAGCCGGGCGTACTCCTCGTCGACGGGCGCCTCGCCGTACATCCCCGGCCGCTCGGCGTCCTGCCGGGCCGCCCGCGCGAGCGCCGGGCCGAGCACCGGCAGGAGCGACGGATCGGGGTTGCCCCCACTCGCGTCGTGGACCCCGGCCGGGGCCTCCACCCGGAGGGACCCGCGGGCGGTCGTCGCGGGCTTCGACCGCACCCGGCTGCCACGCCGCCCGTCGGTCTCGATCACTCCCCGCTCGCGCAGGGTCCGGTACGCGGCCGCGACCGTATTGGGATTCACCCCCAAAGTGAGCGCCAACTCCCGCATGGGCGGCAGGAGTCGCCCAGGCTCCAGCGCCCCGGCGGCCACCCCCCGCTCCACGCTGGCGGCGATGTCCGATGCGCGTCGGCCTTCGATCCGATACTCTCCTAGCACAAAACAGATTATGCACTAGTGCAATGGAGAGCGCAATGACGGAAACCTACGAGCGGACCGAGCGGACCTTCCCCACCCGCGGCCGCGAGCGCGCCTCGTACGACCGGGCGCTGGTGCACTCGATACTCGACGAGGCGTACGTCTGCCATCTCGGCTTCGTCCGCGACGGCGCCCCGGTCGTCCTTCCGACGCTGTACGGCCGCATCGGCGAACGTCTCTACGTCCACGGTTCGACCGGCTCCCGACCGCTGCGCATGGCGGGCAAGGGCACCGAGGCTCCCGGGCTGCCGGTCTGCCTGACCGTGACCCACGTGGACGGCCTGGTGCTCGCCCGGTCCGCCTTCCACCACTCGATCAACTACCGCTCCGTCGTCGTCCACGGCACCGCGCACCAGGTGACCGACCCGGAGGAGCGGCGCATCGCCCTGGACGCCCTCGTCGACCACGTCGTCCCCGGCCGGTCCTCCGACTCGCGCCCCGCCGACGCCAAGGAACTCGCCGCCACGGCGGTCCTCCGCCTCGACCTCGACGAGGTCTCCGCCAAGGTCCGCTCGGGCGGCCCCAACGACGACCCCGAGGACATCGCGCTCCCCCACTGGTCGGGCGTGGTCCCCGTCCGGAAGGCCCACGGCACCCCGGTCCCCGCCGACGACCTGGACCCCGCCATCGGCCTGCCGGCGTACCTCCCCGGCGTCTGAGGGCAGCCCCTGCCGTCCGGCCCCCGGGACGCCGGCGGGTGCGGTGCGGCCGGGCGACCGCGGCCACCGGCGCCACCGGCGCCACCGCCGAACCTGCGCCCCACACGCGAGCGCGGCAACGAGGC
The DNA here is from genome assembly GCF_040677675.1 of Streptomyces sp. NPDC053755. Lineage (NCBI taxonomy): Bacteria > Bacillati > Actinomycetota > Actinomycetes > Kitasatosporales > Streptomycetaceae > Streptomyces > Streptomyces sp. NPDC053755. Next base: position 12,759 of record NZ_JBFASK010000050.1, read on the forward strand.
CCCCGTTACGCCTCGGCCCGATCGACGGATCCGGCCGTCTCCCGGTCGTCCGGCGGCCCGGCCGCGAGGGTGGCCGCGCCGGCGCCGGCCACCGGCTGCGCCGAGGCGGCCTTCGGGGTCGAGGACTGGGCGATGAACGCGCCGACGAGGACCACCACTCCGCCGATGATCTGCGGGGCGGCCAGGTGCTCGCCGAGCAGCACCCAGGCCAGAACGGTCGCGATCACCGCCTCCAGACACGCGACCACGCCGGCCACCTGGGGCGAGAGCCTGCGCACCGAGACGACGCCGGTGACGTAGGCGAGCACGGTGGCGATCAGCACGATCCAGCCGAGGAGCAGCCAGGCCGGCGCGGCGGTGCCGTCCATGTCGGCGGCGCCGCCGAGGACGGACCACTCCATGCCCCACGGCCGGGCGACGACCGTCAGGACCAGGGTTCCGAAGAGCAGTCCGTACGCGATGACACCCAGCGGATCGACCGGGTCGGACTCGTCTCCGCCCTGGTCGGAGAGGACGAAGTAGCCGACCTGGCAGCAGGCGGCACCGAGCGCGAGCAGCAGGCCGAGCAGGTCGAAGGTCAGCCCGGACCAGACCTGCACCACGCAGGCGAGCCCGCCGACGGCGAGGACGACGCCGAGTGCGGCGGCCCGGGTCACCGGGCGGCGCTGGACGAAGCGGACCCACCCGAGCACGAGGGCCGGGGCCAGGTACTCGATCAGCAGCGCCACGCCGACGGGGATCCGGGACAGGGAGGCGAAGTAGAAGGCCTGGACGCCGGCCACCGCCAGGAGGCCGAAGCCGGCCAGGAGCGCGGGCCTTCGCCGCAGGAGGTCCCGGTGGCGCCAGGCCACGGGCAGCATGACGAGCGCGGCGCCGGCCACCCGGAGCCACACCACATGGAGCGGGTCGAGTCCCGCCTCGATGAGCGGCTTGGCCGCGACACCTGAACCACCGAATGCGAAGGCCGAGGCCAGGGCGAGTCCCAGGCCGGCGCTTCTCCCCTGAGACGCGTGCATCGGGCCATCATGACAGGACGGCGTCAGGCGTGTAAGCCCCGTTACACCTGTTGAGACAGCTCGCCGATCCGGGCCGTCAGAGCCCTCGCGTCCACCCGCGCCCTGCGGAGCACCTCCGCGGCCCGGCTCTCCTGATCGGCGGCGACGGCGGCGAGCAGGTCGAGGCCCCGGGCCCGCGGCTCGCCGCGCCGGGCGGCCCGCTCGAAGGCGCTCGCCATGGCCGCCGCGGCCGATGGCGACCATCCCGCCACACCCGACCACGCCGCCACGCCGTCCGGCTTCGCCGCCCCCGGCCACTCCGTCGCGGCCGACCCGGCCATCGCGGGCGTCAGGGCCGTCGCACCACTGGCGTCCGCCGCGTCCCTGCGCACGACATGTCCGGCACCCGTCTCCTCGACCGAGCGCCGCCAGCGCGCCCCGTAGCCGATGGAGCGCTGAACGAGGTAGCCGAGCACGCGGGCGAGCTGCGGCGGTCCGTCGAAGGCGGCGCCGACCTCGGGATCGGACTCGATGAGGGAGTGCAGCAGGTGCGCGGTGTCGATCTGCCGGTCACCGCCCCGCAGCGCTCTTCGGCGGGCGCCGGCCACGACCGTGGCGAGCTCGACGGTCAGCACCGAGCCGAGGCCCACGCGCTGGACCGCCGACTGTCGGGGGCGAGGGACGGGACTGTGCACCCTCCCACCTCATCAGGCCGCGGCAGCATGGACATCGCCGCCGAGAACCATGTGCGCATCCCACCGGAGTGGGGCACGGGCGGGCGGTTTCTCCTCCTTGGGGATGAGATCGCGCGGATTCGACGTCAGGGGCGCGCGCCGCCTTGCCTTGGGGCCGGGACGCAACCACGGCCCCCTTCCATGACGTCTCCCGTACATGTTCTGGATGGTCGCCCTGCTCGCGCTCGACGGGCAGCAGTACGTCTACCGCGTGTACGCACCGCGCGACGCACTGCCGGCCGATCTGTTCTGGGCCGCGTTCCACTGCCACGAGGAGGGCGGGGGACCCCGGGTCTCGGACTGGTTCGACACGGCCGAGATCCGGTGGATCGGCGACGCCGAAGGCACCGGCAAGGAACTGACTGTTCATCAGTATTGAATGTTCACTGCCGTACGGCTACGTTCCGCGACACCGGATCCCAACGAGCACACGTGGACGTGTGAAGGGGTGGTCGCATGGCCGAAGTCACCGCGGAGGCACGGATCGAGGCGCCGGCCGAGAAGGTCTGGGCGCAGCTCACCGACTTCTCCTCGTACGGCGAGTGGAACGCCACCCACACGAACTTCCCGCACGGCGGCCCGTCCCGGCTCGAAGCGGGGGCCACCTTCGCCGAGAACATGAAGCTGATGGGCTTCCCCGCCGAGGTGACCTGGACGGTGGAGGAGCTGGAGACGGCCCGGGTGCTGGCCATCCGGGGCAAGGGCCCGATGGGTGTCACGGTCGGCACGCGCTACTCGCTCGTGCCGGACGGGGGCGCCACGACCCTCCGCGTCGACGGTGAGTTCACCGGCGCTGCGGTCTCCCTGATGGCCGGCAAGCTGAAGGACTCGGCGACGGCGGCCCTGAACGAGTCCCTGCGCAGGCTGACCGGACTGGTCGCCTGACGCGGGCCCCGTCGGCACGGACGCCGGAAGGGCCCCGCGGCGGATCGCCGCGGGGCCCTTCCCACCGCCGGGCGACGCCTTCCCCGGCGTCGCCCGCTCGGCACTCGGCACTCGGCGCCCGCCTCTCGGCGATCACCGCGCGAGGCTCATCGCTCAGTGCTCGTCGGCCAGGATCAGATAGAGCTTCTTGCGGGCTTCGTTGACGACCTCGACGGCCTTGTGCCGCTGCTCGGCACTCCCGGTCTTCCACACCTGCCCGAAGGCCTCCATCAGACCGAAGCCGGCCTGCCGGATCTCGTTGACCGCCTCCCAGTCCACACCGCGCCCGGCCTCCTCCCACGGGGCCTCCGGCCCGGAGTCGGCCTCGGCGCGGCCGGCGTCGGTGAGCGTGAACAGCTTCTTGCCACCGTCGCTCGCGCTTTCGATCAGCCCCTCGTCCTCGAGCAGCTGAAGCGTGGGATAGACGGAGCCGGGGCTGGGTTTCCAGGCACCTCCACTGCGCTCGCCGATCTCGCGGATCATCTCGTAACCGTGCATCGGGCGGTCCTTGAGCAGCGCGAGGATCGAGGCGCGCACGTCTCCGCGCCGCGCCCGCCCCCGGCCGCCGCCTCCACGACCGCGCCCGCCGCCCCCGAAGGGGCCTCCCCCGAACGGTCCACCGCCGAATCCCGGCCCGAAGGGGCCGAAGGCGGGCCGGCGGCGCTCGAAGTCACCGGGGCCGAACTCCCCGCGGCCGAACTGGCCGCGTCCGAAGTCGCCCCGCCCACGAGGGCCGGGGCCGCAGTCACCGTGTCCATGTCCGTGTTCGTGTCCATGAGTACGCATCGCAACGCTCCTTCCGTCGGGTTACATCATCGAACTGTCGCGATGCCTCAACGATATATCGGAACTGTTCTTTTGCCAAGCCCTCCCCGGACGCGCCCCCGGGTCCACCGTCGGCGGATTGGCCTTGGCCTGCCGCCGCACGGCCCCGGTACGGTCCGGGACATGCGGATTCGAATCGTGGACGCCTTCACCGACCGGCCCTTCTCCGGCAACCCGGCGGGGGTGCTGCTGCTGGACTCCTTCCCGGACGACCCCTGGCTCCAGAAGGTGGCCGCGGAGGTCAACCTCTCCGAGACGGCCTTCGCCCACCCGCTCCCCGAGGGCGGCGACGCGGACTGGGCGCTGCGCTGGTTCACACCGACCACGGAGGTCGACATGTGCGGCCACGCCACGCTCGCCACCGCGCACGTCCTGCACACGACCGGCGCGGCGACCGGGACCGTGCGGTTCGCGGCCCGCTGCGGCATCCTCGGCGCCACGGCCGAGGAGGACGGCACGCTCACGATGGACTTCCCCACCTCCTCGCTGACGGCCGTGCCGGTGCCGGACGGTCTGGAGGAGGCGCTGGGCGCGGAGATCGTCTCCGTCCACGACACCGCCGCCCACATCGGCGACCTGGTCGTCGAGGTACGGGACGAGGCGACCGTCCGCGCGCTCACGCCGGACTTCGCCGCCCTGGTCCGCCTCTCCGGCCGGGGGGTGATCGTGACCGCCGCCGCCGAACAGCCGGAACGCGGCTACGACTTCGTCTCCCGTGGCTTCTTCCCCGGCGTCGGCATCGACGAGGACCCGGTCACCGGCAGCGCCCACACCGCGCTCGCCCCGTTCTGGTCGGCCCGTCTCGGCCGCGACGAACTGACCGGCCTGCAGGGCGGCGCCCGCACCGGGCTCGTCCGTACGCGCCTGCGCGGCGACCGCACCCTCCTGACCGGGCACGCCGTCACGGTCATCGAAGGAGAGCTGCGCGCCTGACGGCGGTGCCCCACGGCCCCCGAACCCGGCCCCTCGGCCGCACCACGAAGGGCCGCACCACAAGGGGGCGCGCGCCAGGAAGGGGCGCACGCTCACGGCCGTGCGCCCCTTCGTCGTTCCCCGCCCTTCGGCCGTCGCCGGCCGGCACCCGGCCTACGGCGTGGGCAGCCAGTCCACCTTCCCGGCGAGCAGCCCGTAACCGACGAAGGCCACGATGTCGAGCAGCGCGTGGGCCACCACGAGGGGTCCGACCCTCCCCCAGCGCCGGTACAGCCACGCGAAGACGACGCCCATCACCATGTTCCCGACGAAGCCGCCGATGCCCTGGTAGAGGTGGTACGAGCCGCGCAGCACCGAACTCGCCACCAGGGCCGCCATCGGCGTCCAGCCCAACTGGCCGAGCCGGCGCAGCAGATAACCGACGACGATGACCTCCTCCACGACGGAGTTCTGCACCGCCGAGAGGATGAGCACCGGGTACTTCCACCAGACGTCCGGCAGCGATTCGGGCACCACGGTCAGGTTGAACCCGGACGCGCGTGCCACCAGGTAGAAGGCGAGCCCCGCGCTCCCGATCCCGGCCGCCACCAAGGTGCCTCGCCCCAGGTCCGGCCACGGCCGGGTCCGGTCGAAGCCGATGGCCCGGAGGCCCGAGCGCTCCCGCGTCAGCAGATGCGCGACGAGGAGGACCGGGACCAGGGCGGAGGCGATGCCGAAGAGCTGCCAGGCGAGGTCCAGCCACGGCCGCCCGGGCGCGTACGAGCCGTTGAGCGTCGCCGCCTGCTCCTTCAGTCCGCCCGGCTTGGTCAGCGACCCGATGAAGCTGATGAGGGCCGAGACACCGCTCGCTCCGAGCGACAGCGCGAGCACGAGGGCCGTCTCGGACCGCAGGAGCCGGCGCGAGAGCCCCTCGGGGGGTAGGGAATCTGCCGCCACGCGTTGCTCCGACACCACACCTGTCTCCACTTCCCCATCGCTTCCCGGGTAGGGAGATCATGCGTGACGGCCCGGGCCGAGCGCCATCCCGCCGCCGCCCGCGCCGAACGACGCGAGCACCGGTCACGTGCGAGACCCGCCTCCGGCGGCGCGGGGGGCCATCCGGGCCACACGCCGGGCCCGGCCGCCGCGGCCCACCCGGCGGCCGCGCGTACCCCGGGCGCTCACCGCAGCAGGCTGCCGAGCCGCATACGTCACGCGCGCCACTGCGGCCACGTGTGGACCGGTTCGCCCTCCCGCATCAGCTCGGCGTACCGCCGGGTCATGGCGGCGAGCGCCGCCTCCCGGTCGAGACCGGAGTCCAGCGCCCGGTGGAAGGTGTCGGTCTGCCAGGACGCGCCGTTCACCCGCTTCCGGCAGCGCTCCTCGATCACCCCGAGGTAGAAGTCCCGGTCCGCCGGCTCGACGTGCCAGGCGTCGAGCCCGGCCGCTGCCAGCGGCAGCAGCTCGTCCAGGACCAGCCGTGCCGCGGGCACCGCCGCCACTCCGCCCGCCCGGCCCGGCCGGGGCCAGCGCAGCTCGGCCTCGATGCCGTGCCGGCACGCGAGATCGAAGTTGTCCGCCGCGTCCTCGAACGGAAGCCGCTTCCACACCGGGCGCGCCTCCTCGGCCAGCGAGCGCACCAGGCCGTAGTAGAAGGCCGCGTTGGCGACGACATCGGTGACGGTCGGGCCGGCGGGCAGGACCCGGTTCTCCACGCGCAGGTGCGGGACGCCGTCCACCCAGCCGTACACGGGACGGTTCCAGCGGTAGACCGTGCCGTTGTGCAGGACCAGCTCCTTGAGCTGCGGGACCCCGCCACGGTCCAGGACGAGCAGCGGGTCCTCCTCGTCGCAGATCGGCAGCAGCGGGGGGAAGTACCGCAGGTTCTCCTCGAAGAGGTCGTACGCGGAGTCCACCCACCGCTCCCCGAACCAGGTCCGCGGCCGCACCCCCTGCGCCTGCAGTTCCGGCGGCCTGGTGTCCGTCGCCTGCTGGAAGAGCGGCGGCCTGGACTCCCGCCAGAGCTCGCGTCCGAACAGGAACGGGGAGTTGGCACCGACCGCGATCTGGACCGCCGTCACGGCCTGCGCCGCGTTCCACACGGCGGCGAAGCGCGGCGGGGTGACCTGGAGGTGCAGCTGTACGGAGGTGCAGGCCGCCTCCGGCACGATCGACGTCGACGTGCAGGACAGCCGCTCCACGCCGTGGATGTCGAGGACGAAGTCCTCGCCCCTGGCGGCGACGATCTGATCGTTGAGGAGGGTGTAGCGGTCGACGTCCGAAAGGTTCTCGAAGACGAGGTCCCGCTGGGCGAGTGTGGGCAGAATTCCGATCATCACCACGCCAGCGTCGACTTCGCGGGCTTTGCGATCGGCATATCCCAGACCGGTACGCAGCTCCTCGGCGAGCCGGTCGAATACTCGCCCGGCGAGCTGGTGCGGAGCGATGTTCACTTCGAGATTGAACATTCCGAGTTCCGTCTGGAAATCCGGACTGGCGATCCTCTCGAGCACCCGCCCATTGACCATCCGGGGCATGCCGTCACGGCCGGCGAGATTGAGCTCGATCTCCATGCCCATGAGATTTCGCGGCCCGTCGAACCTCTTCTCCGCCAGAAGCCTCGCGAGCCCCGCGAGACACTGCTGGAGCTTCCTGCGGTATCGCTGCCGGTCGGACAGGCCGAACCCGTCCGCCACGACCTTCTCACCCATCGAAGCGTCCTTCCCCGCATGGGCGGCCGCGGCGACGGCCGCGCGTGTCACGGACGATGATGCCCCGAGGGACTGATCCGTAACGTCTGCGCGGCGACCGCGTTGGACGATAGGCTGAGAGGAGTTCCGTCCGGCACACCCCTCGGGCATCCAGCATAGGACATATTCCAGCGACATAATCGCCGGAACCATGCGATCGATAATCGGCCGTCCGTAGCGAGGACAACGCCGCAGGCTGGCGCCGCGGAACCGCCGGGAAGCGAGGAAATCGCCGGGTAAATGGGTCCGGATGAAGCCTTGCCCGCAATATCCCCGTCAGCTAGCGGAAACACTGCGTGAACACCTCTCGTATAAACTCCGCGGACGAGGCAGAGTGTTGGCGCTCGGCCATGGCCTCTTGGCCCCTTCCGGCCGGCAGCTGACAGCGCCGTCGTACCTGCCCACGCGTCACCGTGTCTCCTGAGCGAGAGGCGACCCATCATGCTCCGACCCACACCGGCCCCTGCGCCGGCCCTGCGAAGTGTCCTCGCGGCCCTCGGTTCCCCCACCGCCGTCCGCGAGGCGCGAACGCCCGCCCTCCGGACCGCCCTGGGCCCGCTGAGTCCCGAACTGCCCCTGCCCGTCCACGTCCTCGACGTGCGGGACGACATCGCCCCGCCGGGGCAGACTCCGCGGACCCGGCTCGTCGGCTGGCGCTTCCTCATCCGGGGCACCGACCGGGCCGTCGCGGCCGCGGACACCATGCTCACACCCGACGGCTGGACGTTCTCGCACTTCTTCGAGGGGCCGTACGTCGCCGCGACGGAACGCGCGCTGCTCCAGGCCGACGCGCTGCCCACGGCGTACCAGCCCCGGCTGCTCTCGGTCCCGGAGCTGTACATGCTGACGCTGTGGCTGCACGGCGACACCGAGGCCGACGGCGCCTCGGCCGCGCCCGAGCCCACCGATCTGCTGATCCCGCTCGCCCCCGCCCCGCCGGGCATCGCCGCCCACCGACCGCACCGGGTCGCGGACCTGCTGCCGCTCCTCAGCCTGCGCCTGGCGCCGCCACCGCTGTACGGCACTCCGGCGCCGGCCTGATCCAGCGCACGCGCACCCGTGCCCCGCGACCGATCCGGTCGCGGGGCACGGTTCGTGGGGGCGCCGTCCGCGCGGGGCCTCTCGGCCGGCGGCGGCCAGGGCCTCTCCGACGGCCCCGGTTCGTCCGGACCTGCCCGCCGGACAGTGTCGAACACCCCCGTCGAACGACCCGACCCGGACGGACTAGCCCGCTGGGGCTATCCCGAACCACCCGAAGTGACCTCCGAGTTGAGTTGAACCGCCCGCGCGGGTGATACCTCTTCATGCAGTAGGAAGAGCTGCCGCGAAATACCTGCGGATCGACGTCCGTAGGGGAACACTGGACCAACCGAACCGACAACGGGGGGCGGCCATGAGCACCGCGTCGAGCCGCAGGACGACATTCACCACGACCCAGCGAAAGAACCCACCCATGTGTCAGCACCAGCCAGCCTGTCCCACCGCCGACTCCGCCGACCGGGAGGCGGCGCGTCTGATGGCACACCACCCGGAGCAGGGCTGGAGCCTGCTGTGCAACGGAGTCCTGCTCTTCGAGGACACCGGTGAACTGCTGCCCGACGGGCAGATCATCGCCCCGCACCGCCCGCTCAGGGCGGCCCACGTGACGACCGCCGCCTGACGGGAGGGCAGTCCCGCGGAAGGCGGTCCCACAGCGCCACGCACACGAGGAACACGACAAGGGCCGGCCCGGAGGAATCCTCCGAACCGGCCCTGACTCATGCTCAGTTGTCGTACGCGTCCAGCGGCGGGCAGGAGCAGACCAGGTTGCGGTCTCCGAACGCCCCGTCGATCCGGCGGACCGGCGGCCAGTACTTGTCCGCGGCCGAGACACCGGCCGGGAAGACCGCCTCGTCACGGGTGTACGCGTGGTTCCACTCGCCGCCCAGCGCGGCCGCGGTGTGCGGCGCGTTGCGGAGCGGGTTGTCGTCCGCGGGCCACTCGCCCGACGCCACCTTCTCGATCTCGCCGCGAATGGCGATCATCGTGTCGCAGAAGCGGTCGAGCTCGGTCAGGTCCTCGGACTCGGTCGGCTCGATCATCAGCGTGCCGGCGACCGGGAAGGACATCGTCGGCGCGTGGAAGCCGTAGTCGATCAGACGCTTGGCGATGTCGTCGACGCTGACACCGGTCGCCTTGGAGATCGGGCGCAGGTCGACGATGCACTCGTGGGCGACCAGACCGGCCGGGCCGGTGTAGAGCACCGGGTAGTGCGGCTCCAGGCGCTTGGCGATGTAGTTCGCGGCGAGGACGGCCACCTGCGTGGCGCGCGTGAGGCCCTCGCCACCCATCAGGCGCACGTACGACCACGAGATCGGCAGGATCCCCGCCGAGCCCCAGGGGGCGGCCGAGATCGGGCCGACGCCCGTCTCCGGGCCCGCGGCGGGCTGGAGCGGGTGGCTGGGCAGGTACGGCGCGAGGTGCGCGCGCACGCCGACCGGGCCGACGCCGGGGCCGCCGCCGCCGTGCGGGATGCAGAAGGTCTTGTGCAGGTTGAGGTGCGAGACGTCGCCGCCGAACTTGCCGGGCTTGGCGAGGCCGACGAGCGCGTTGAGGTTGGCGCCGTCGACGTACACCTGACCGCCGGCGTCGTGCACGGCGCCGCAGATGTCGGCGACGTGCTCCTCGAACACGCCGTGCGTGGACGGGTAGGTGATCATCAGCACGGACAGCTCGTCGCGGTACTGCTCGATCTTCGCGCGCAGGTCCTCGACGTCGACCTCGCCGTCGTCCGCGGTCTTGACGACGACGACCTTCATGCCCGCCATCACGGCGCTGGCGGCGTTGGTGCCGTGCGCCGACGACGGGATGAGGCAGACCGTGCGCTGGAGGTCGCCGTTGGCCCGGTGGTAGGCGCGGACGGCGAGCAGACCGGCGAGTTCGCCCTGCGAACCGGCGTTGGGCTGGAGGGAGACCTTGTCGTAGCCGGTGACCTCGGCCAGACGCTCCTCCAGCTCGGTGATGAGCGTGAGGTAGCCCTGCACCTGCTCGATGGGTGCGAAGGGGTGGATCTGGCCGAACTCCGGCCAGGTCACCGGCTCCATCTCGGTGGTCGCGTTCAGCTTCATGGTGCAGGAGCCGAGCGGGATCATGCCGCGGTCCAGGGCGTAGTCGCGGTCGGCGAGCCTGCGGAGGTAGCGCAGCATCGACGTCTCGGAGCGGTGCGCGTGGAAGACCGGGTGGGTCAGGTACGTGTCGGTGCGCAGGAGGGAGACGGGCAGCCTGTCCTCGGCGACGGCGTCCAGGGCCTCGATGTCGGCGTCGACTCCGAAGGCGCTCCACACGGCGCCGAGCTGGGCGCGGCCCGTGGTCTCGTCGCACGAGACCGACACGTGGTCGGCGTCGACGCGGTAGAGGTTGACGCCGGCCTCACGGGCGGCGGCGACGGCCTCGGCGGCCTTGCCCGGCACGCGGACGGTCAGGGTGTCGAAGTACGCGTCGTGCACGACCTCGACACCTCCGGCGCGCAGTCCCTCGGCGAGGACGGTGGCGTACCGGTGGACGCGCTGCGCGATCTGCTTCAGGCCGTCGGGGCCGTGGTAGACGGCGTACATGCCGGCCATGACGGCGAGCAGCACCTGGGCGGTGCAGATGTTGCTGGTGGCCTTCTCGCGGCGGATGTGCTGCTCGCGGGTCTGCAGGGCCAGACGGTAGGCCCTGTTCCCGTCGGCGTCGACGGAGACGCCGACGAGACGGCCGGGGAGGGAGCGGGCGTGCTTGTCCTGGACGGCCATGTAGCCGGCGTGCGGACCGCCGAAGCCCATGGGCACGCCGAAGCGCTGCGTGGTGCCGACGGCGATGTCCGCGCCCAGCTCGCCGGGCGAGGTGAGCAGGGTCAGCGCGAGCAGGTCGGCGGCGACGGTGACGATCGCGCCCAGCTCGTGGGCCGCGTCGACGAGCGGCTTGATGTCCCGGACGGCGCCGGAGGCCCCGGGGTACTGGAGCAGCACGCCGAAGACGCCGCGCTCGGCGACCTCGGCGGGAATGCCGTCGCTCAGGTCGGCGACGACGACCTCGACACCGGTGGGCTCGGCACGCGTCTCGATGACGGCGATGGTCTGGGGCAGGGCGTCGGCGTCGACGAGGAAGACACCGTTCTTGACCTTGCCGACCCGGCGGGACAGGGCCATGGCCTCGGCGGCCGCCGTGCCCTCGTCCAGCAGCGAGGCACCGGAGGTGGGCAGACCGGTCAGGTCGGCGACCATCGTCTGGAAGTTGAGCAGCGCCTCGAGGCGGCCCTGGGAGATCTCCGGCTGGTAGGGCGTGTACGCCGTGTACCAGGCGGGGTTCTCCATGACGTTCCGGAGGATGACCGGCGGGGTGAAGGTGCCGTAGTAGCCGAGGCCGATCATGGGGGCGAGGACCTGGTTGCGGTCGGCGAGCTCACGCAGCTCAGCGAGGACCTCGGCCTCGGTGCGGGCGGCGGGCAGTCCGAGCGCCTCGGCGCTCTTGATCACGTCCGGCACGGCGGCGGCGGTCAGCTCGTCCAGGGAGCCGTAGCCGACCTGCGCGAGCATCTTGGCACGGGCTTCGGCGTCGGGCCCGATGTGCCGCTGCTCGAACGGGATGCCCTGTTCGAGCTCGGAGAGCGGGATGCGGTGAGCGGTCATGTACGGAGGCCTCCTGGTCGTCACGACCTGCGAGAAGCACCACGGCGCGGGTGCCCGGACGGCCTCCCCCTCTGTCATCTCAACCTGAGAGCTTCACCGGCACGCCGAAGGGCACGCCGGCTTTCACCGTCGGTGAGAGCGGATGCCGTCTGACGCCCGCCCTGCTTTCCAGAGTGACCTCGTCCGTGCGGTACGGGGGCCTGAGAGATTCCGGGGAGGATTTGCTCCTTCGGCGCCTCCGAAAGGTTTCTCCGGAGGACTCTCCCGCACGGGGTCGACAGCCACAGCCAGCCTACCAGCGCGCTTCCCCCTGCCGTCGCTCAAGTGGCCGACATCTCGGATGTGCACTTTCGTAGTCTCTGTAGAGCAGTCGCGACCAGTTGGAGGGACCGTGCAGACCGACATCGATCCGCGCAGCCTGATCGGCCGCAAGGCGTTCGACCGCGACGGCAACAAGATCGGCACCGTGGACGAGGTGTACCTCGACGACGCGACCGGAGTGCCCGAGTGGGCCGCGGTCCGCACCGGCCTGTTCAGCCGGGACGCCTTCGTCCCCCTGGAGCCCAGCGAACTGGTCGAGGACGGCCTGCGCATCCCGTACGAGCGCGCCCTGATCAAGGACGCACCGGACTTCGGCGTGGGCCGCCACCTCTCCCCGGAGCAGGAGCTCCAGCTCTACCGCCACTACAACATCGCCCTCCCCCCGGTGCCCGACCGCGACTTCGGCCGCCTCGCGGGCCAGGAGGAGACCTGACACGGCCCTCCCCGGCCCGACCGCGCACGCGCCCTGGCGACGGGCGCCGGGCCCGGTCGCGCATGTCCCCCGGCGACGGCCGCCGGGCCGCGCGCGGGAGGGGCCGGACGACCGCCCTCCGGTCCGATCGACGGCGGTTCTCTACGCCACGGCCGCCGGCCCCTCCCCGCCTCCGACCAGAGGCAGCGGATCCGCCGGTTCCAGCTCCGGGTCGTCGACGGGAAACGTCCGAACCCGGCCCGGCGCCGAGCCCGGCACCTCGAAGCGCACGGTGACCCGGCCGACCCCGCTCCCCTGCACCCACCCCGGCCCGTGGACCGCGTGCCGTACGTCGTGCCCGGGGGACCACCGTCGCTCGGGCGGCGCCTCCGCGCCGTCCGTCCCGGCCTCGGACGTCTCCACCTGCTCCGGCGGCCGGTCCGGCGACGCCTCCGCACCGCCGGGCGCCTCCCCCGTCGCTTGGGCCCCGGCCCGCGCCTCTGCCTCCGCCTGGGCGAACAGGTCCTCCTGGGTGAAGTCCGCCAGCCCGCTGACCCCCACTCCCAGGAGTCTCACCCCGCCCGTGGTGTCCACCCCCTCGAGGAGCCGTCCAGCGGCCTCCCGCACCACGACCGGATCGTCGGTGGGCCCGCGCAGCGTCTCGGACCGCGTCAGCGTCGAGAAGTCGTACCGCCGCACCTTGAGCACGATCGTCCGCCCCGAGTGCCCGGAGCCCCGCAGCCGCCCCACGCACCGCTCCGCCAGCCGCTCCACCTCCATGCGGATCCTCAGCCGGTCGTGCAGGTCCACGTCGAAGGTGTCCTCGACCGACACGGACTTCGCGTCCCGCTCGGCCACCACGGGCCTGTCGTCGTGCCCCTGGGCCATCCTGTACAGGGACGCGCCGTGCGACCGCCCCAGGAGCCGTACAAGCTCGTCCTCGCCCGCCTCCGCGAGGTCGGACACCGTGGTCATGCCCGCGCGCCGCAGATGCTCCCCCGTGGCCGGCCCGACGCCCGGCAGGATGCGGACCGACTTCGGCCCGAGCAGCTCCCGCTCCGTACCCGGCTCGATCAGCACCAGCCCGTCCGGTTTCGCCTCCTCCGAGGCGATCTTCGCGATCATCTTGGACCCCGCGAGGCCCACCGAGCCCGTCAGCCCGGTCGTCGCCAGGATGTCCCGCCTCAGCCGCTCCCCCGCCCGGCGCGCACCGGCGCTGTCGTCGGCCTGCGCACCGGCCTCCAGGTCCACGAACGCCTCGTCCAGGCTGAGGGGCTCCACCAGCGGCGACAGCCGCCCCAGAAGCTCCATGACCTGCTCGCTGATCGAGCGGTAGAAGGCGAAGCGCGGTACGAGATAGGCGGCGTTCGGCGCGCGCCTGCGCGCCTGCGCCATCGGCATCGCCGAGTGGACACCGAAGCGCCGCGCCTCGTACGACGCGGTGGCGACCACGCCGCGCGGCCCGAGACCGCCCACCACCACGGGCTTTCCGCGCAGGCTCGGCTTCGCCGCCTGCTCGGCGGCCGCGAAGAAGGCATCCATGTCCAGATGCAGGATCGTCGGCGCGGCTCTCACATCTCCGATGCTGCCCTACGCCACTGACAATCGGGCCGTACGACCGTACGGGGCACGCGCGGCGTGCCCGCCCCCGGCCGCACCGCGCCGGGGCTCAGACGGCCCGGTCGCGCCGCCGCCGGGCCAGTTCGTCCCCGGGGTTGTGACCGATCAGGGTCTCGCCCGTGTCGACGCGCTCCCCGTGCAGCTGGGACAGCGCGGACTCCACGTCCCGCCAGACCACGCCCACCGCGATCCCGAAGACGCCCTGCCCGCCCTGGAGCAGGGAGACGACCTCGTCGGGCGAGGAGCACTCGTACACGGTGGCGCCGTCGCTCATCAGCGTCATCCGCTCCAGATCGCGGAAGCCGTGGGCGCGCAGGTGCTGCACGGCGGCACGGATGTTCTGCAGCGCGACACCGGTGTCCAGGAACCGCTTGACGATCTTGAGGACGACGACGTCGCGGAAGCTGTAGAGCCGCTGCGTCCCGGATCCGTACGCCGCCCGTACGCTCGGCTCGACCAGGCCCGTACGCGCCCAGTAGTCCAACTGGCGGTACGTGATCCCGGCCGCGGCGCACGCGGTGGGACCCCGGTACCCCACGGTCTCCGCGTCGCCGTCCGTCCCCGCATCGCCCTGACCCGCGCCCGCGTCCGTACCGAAGTCGCTCACACCGCCGTGAAGCGGATACGGACCGCTCTCCCCGGGCGCACGCCCGAGGGAGCCCCCTGCCGTACCGTCGCCGCTGCTCATCACGCCGACCCTCCGTCCTTGACCTGCCCACACGAAGGTAGGCAGTCACTCGGGGTGCGTCAACGATCGCCACACTCGGCACGCCGAGTGATAATCACCCTGAGAGTGGTTTCCCGTACCTCTCTTCGGGGAACGGCTAGTCGGATGCGCTGACGCGCCATCGGATCAGCGCCCCGCGGAGCGACTCCCTGCCCGCCACGGCACCCCGCCGGTGCGGCCCCTGTCCAGGCGCCGCGCCGGGCCCGGCGCCTCACTGGCTGCTGGAACCGAAGTCCTCGGGCGAGATCTGGTCGAGGAACTCGCGGAACTTCTCCACCTCGTCCTCCTGCTCATCCGGAATCGCGATGCCGGCGTCGTCCAGGACACCGTCGCTGCCGAAGATCGGCGTCCCGGTGCGCAGGGCCAGCGCTATCGCGTCGGACGGCCTGGCGCTCACCTCGACGCCGCTGGCGAAGACCAGCTCCGCGTAGAAGACCCCGTCTCGGAGATCGGTGATGCGGACCTCCGTGAGCTCCTGGCCCACGGCCTCCAGGACGTCCTTGAAGAGGTCGTGCGTCAGCGGCCTCGCAGGGGCCATGCCCTGCTGAGCGAAGGCGATCGCGGTCGCCTCACCTGGTCCGATCCAGATGGGGAGGTACCGATCGCCTCCCACTTCACGCAGGAGCACGATCGGCTGGTTCGAGGGCATTTCCACCCGGACACCCACAACGTCGAGCTCGTTCACACAGCAACCCTAGGACGTGCTCGACCGGTTTGGGTAGTCGGGGCCCCTCAAGATCAAGGCAGCCGGAGCCCGAGGGCGGTCTGGACCAGTGCCGCGTGCAGCCTCACGGACAGTCCCGCGAGCTCCTTAGCGGTGGCCTCCGCATGGGCCCTGGTCTGCGGATTACGGTGCCGGCGCAGCGGCGCGACCATCTGCTCGACCAGTCCGGCCTCACGGTCGGCGGCCGCCTTCACCGCCCTGAGATGACGCGGTTCGAGACCGAATCTGCCCAGGTCCGCCACGAGCCGTGCGACCGTGACCGCCTCGGCGTCGTAGCCTCCCCCGGGCCCCGGGGCGATCAGGCCGTACGACTCCCACTCCGCGAGCTCCTCCTCGCTCACCTCGGCGGCGGCGAGCAGTTCGGCCCGCCCCACCCGCGCGGCGGTCGGGCGGTCGCTCTCCGGCTCCCACGGCCCGTCCGGCAGGTCCCGCTGGGGACTCGGGGACGGCAGCTTGACCTGCTCGCCGCGGGCGAGGGCGTCGAGATGCTCCCGGATCACCTTCAGCGGAAGATAGTGGTCACGCTGCATCCGCAGGATCTGGGCAAGCCGCTCCACGTCCTGGGGGCTGAACTTCCGGTACCCGGAGGCCGTCCGACGGGGCTCGACGAGTCCCTCGGCCTCCAGGAACCGGATCTTGGAGATCGTCACTTCGGGAAACTCGTCGCGCAGCTGGCTCAGCACCGCGCCGATGCTGACCAGCCGGTCGCCCGCGGCGGCGGTGCCGTGTCCGGCACCGCCCGTCGGTGTTCGCAGCATGGACCTTCCCTGAAGGCTCTCTCCGAGGCGTTACACGGCCCGCTGGCTCGAGTAGAAGACCAGCCGGTACTTGCCGATCTGCACCTCGTCGCCGTTGGACAGCACGGCCGAGTCGATCGGCTCGCGGTTGACGTAGGTGCCGTTGAGGCTGCCGACGTCGGCCACCGTGAAGCTGCCGTCCTGCGCCCGCCGGAACTCGACATGGCGCCGCGACACGGTCACGTCGTCCAGGAAGATGTCGCTCTGCGGGTGACGGCCGGCCGTGGTCAGCTCGCCGTCCAGCAGGAAGCGGCTACCGGAGTTCGGGCCGCGGCGCACCACCAGGAGCGCGGACCCGGTCGGCAGGGCCTCGACGGCCGCCAGCGCCTCGGGCGACAGGGACGGGACCGCGGTCTGGCCGGTGACCTCGGAGTCGTACGCCTCCAGGCCCGAGATCGAGATCGTCGAGGTGGTCTCGGACGCGCGCTCCACGGGCACTCCGCCCCGCAGCGGCGTGCCGCAGTGGGAGCAGAAACGACTGTCGGCGGCGTTGCGGTGACCGCACCTCGTACACACCGGCATGGACGCATCCTCCTGCCGCGGCTGACCCGCGGAGGTCTGGGTCGCATACGGATCGGGGGCGGACCCTCCACCCGTACCTGAGGTCGATCGGTCTCCGAAACCTATGCGGCCGGCACCGGCGGGGTCAACAGACGACGCGCCCTGTCCGCCCGGAATGTCACCACCGACCTCGTCACGGAAGAGGGGGCGCTCGCCACCCTGTTCCTCACTCTGGGCGTGGCGCGGCGCGCGGTGCTTGGCGTTGCCGCCGTCCTCGCGTGCGCTCTTGCCGAACAACTTCGCAAACAACTTCACGGGCGATTCCCCTTGACCGAAACAGACCCGCCCGTGGGGCAGGACGAACCCTTGATGACCACACCTGCCGAACCGGACATCCTCACAACGTCCGTATCCTCCGGACAGTTTCCACCACGCACCACGCTTGTGGTGCGGCGACCCCCCGCAACCTCTTGCCCTTGTCGCGCGACCGCCATGCGCCCCCGCCTCACTGCGAGGACGACTGAGCGTAGTCAGGCCGCTTCGCCGGCCGCAAGGCGTCCACGACGATCTTCTCGGACCGGGCCACCGTGGCCGTGGCCTGCTCCTTCTCGAGGGTCTGGACGACTCCACCGGGGATGTTGAGCGCGGGCTCGAGATCCTCGGGCTTGCCGATGACCTTGAAGACGTACGGAGCGGTGACCTTCGTTCCATCGATCTCTATGGAACCGTCGCCGCCCGAGAAATAACTGTCCGCGACCACGCGGACGTCGTTGACCTGGATCGCCTCGGCGCCCGCGGCCCGCAGCTCCTGGATCGCGTCGAGCAGCATGTCCGACTCCACCGCCCCCGCACCGTCCGCGATGGTCAGCGTGATGCCGGGCCCCTCGGCCGCGACCGTACCGGCCAGGATGCCGAGCTGCCGCTCCTTCTCCCGCGTCTGCTTGCGCGCCTCTTCCGCCTGGTCCGAACTCGACTCCAGCTCCGAGCGCTGGCTCTCCAGCCGTGCCTTCTCGTCCTCGAGGCGCTGCGTACGGTCGTCGAGCTCGTCGAGGATGCGGACCAGGTCCTCCTGCCGGGCGCCGCGCAGCGCGCTGTTGTCACTGGTCGAGCGCACCTGGATGGCGAGGCCCAGGCCGAGGACGAACAGCAGGAGGGCCACGATGAGTTGGGCCCGGCTGATCCGCGGGGGCCACAGACCGGCCTTCAGTCGCTGCCGCCCCGTCGTCTCCTCGGGGGCAGTCGCCTCCCCCTGTGCGGGCGGCGGCGTCGCGACCGGCGGCATACCGGTCCCGGGCTCGTCACGCGGCGGCAGGCCGGCGTGCGGCTCGTGGTTCCGCGGCTCCCTGGCCCGGGACTCGTCGTCCCGGGGCGTCCCGTTCCCGGGCGTCTCGTCGTTGCTCATCGGCCTCTCCTCACGCCCGGAACACATGGCGCCGGATGGCCGCCGCGTTCGAGAAGATCCGGATGCCGAGCACGACGACCACACCGGTCGACAGCTGCGCGCCGACGCCCAGCTTGTCGCCCAGGAAGACGATCAGCGCGGCCACGACCACGTTCGAGAGGAAGGAGACCACGAAGACCTTGTCGACGAAGATCCCGTCGAGCATGGCCCGCAGCCCGCCGAAGACAGCGTCGAGGGCGGCGACCACGGCGATCGGAAGATAGGGCTCGACCACCGCCGGAACCTCGGGCCGGACCAACAGTCCGACCACCACTCCCACGATCAGGCCCAGTACGGCGATCAAGATGTGCCCTTCCCTGTGTCGGCCGTGGCCTGCCCGGTGGCCTCGGCGGCCCCGGCTCCCCTCGGCACTGCTGTTCGTACGATCAGGCTCGGCGCGGCGGGCAACCGCACCTCGGCCTCGGCCGAGATACTGGTCCGGATCCCGAAGTTCTCCTGCAGCGCGTGCAGGTACTGCCCGTCGGCGCTGTCCTGGAAGGCGGTGCTCAGCCGCTGCCCGTCCCCGACCGCCAGCACGGTGTACGGCGGCACCAGCGGCTTGTTGTCGACCAGTATGGCGTCGCCCGCCGCCCGGATCGCGGACAGGGACGTCAGCCGCTGACCGTTGATCGCGACGGCCTCCGCCCCGGACTCCCACAGTCCGTTGACGATCCGCTGCATGTCCCGGTCGCGCACCCGCCCGGTGTCGGTGAACCCGCTGCTCTCCCGCGGACCGCCGCCGCCCTGCTCGGTTCCCTTGGCGTCGTCGACCACGAGCTTCACGCCCGGCCCGTGCACCGGCGTCGCCCCGGAGAGGAGCGCCACCAGCTCGGCCTGGTCCCCGCCGTGCTGTTCGAGCGCCTTGCGCTGCCGGTCCCCCACCTCCGCGCGGATCTTCTCGACGTCCTGCTCCAGTTCGTCGGCCGCCGACGTCTCCGCGTCGATCCGGCCGATCAGCTCCTGGCGCTCCTTGGCGACGACGGGCGCCGAGATCCGCGCCTCCGCCGCGCCCACGGTCACCACCGCCGCGGCCAGGACGAGACCGGCCGCGAGGCCGAGCTTGGCCCGCAGGGTCCGGGGCAGACCGCCGCCCTCCGCCTCACGCCGGGCCGACGCCTCCGCGTAGCCGTCGTCGAGCGCGTGGTCCATCACGTTGTTCAGCAGCGACATGGACGCGTCCGGACGAGGGGGCGGTGATCCGGTGCTCCGATCAGGGGACTGCTGCGACATGCCGCACATCGTCGCACGTCGCACGGCCTGCCGCCGAATGGCCCCACCGGGAAGCCGGGAGGCGTCCGTACGACACCTCCCGGCTCACCCGTCCCGTACGTCAGTGACCTGCGCTGTCGACCACGCCCGCCCACTCGTCGAGCAGGGCCTGGGCGGAGGCGTCGTCGGGGCCCTCCGCCCACAGATGGGTGACGGCCTCGGCGGGGTCGGGAAGCACCATCACCCAGCGTCCGTCCGCCTCCACGACCCGCACCCCGTCGGTGGTGTCCACGGACCGGTCACCGGCCGCCTCCACCACGCGCCGCATCACCAGGCCCTTGACGGCCCACGGGGTGGCGACATCACGCTTGAGCACGTGCGCCCGCGGGATCCGCGCGTCGATCTGGCTCAGCGTGAGCTGGGTCCTGGCCACCAGACCGATGAGCCGTACGAACGCGGCGGCGCCGTCGAAGACGCTGCTGAACTCGGGAATGATGAAGCCGCCCCGGCCGTCGCCGCCGAAGATCGTCGACTCCTCGCGGCCGACCCGGGTCAGATCGTCCGGGGAGGTCGTCGTCCACTCCACCTGCGTGCCGTGGTACGCGGCGACCTGCTCGGCGATCCTCGTGGTGGTCACCGGCAGCGCCACGCGCCCCGAACGCCGCTCCGCGGCCACCAGGTCGAGCATGACCAGAAGGGAACGGTCGTCCTCGATGATCCGCCCCTGCTCGTCGACGAGCGAGAGCCGCTCACCGACGGGGTCGAAGCGCACACCGAAGGCGGCCCGCGCCGAGGCGACGATCTCCCCGAGCCGGACGAGTCCGGCCCGACGGGTCTCGGCGGACTCGGTGGGCCTCGACTCGTCGAGGCCGGGGTTGATCGTCAGCGAGTCCACCTGGAGCCGGCCGAGCAGGCTCGGCAGGACCAGGCCCGCGCTGCCGTTGGAGGCGTCGACCACGACCTTGAGCCCCGCCTCGGCGATCCCCGTCGTGTCCACGTTCCTCAGCAGGGACCCGGTGTACGAGTCGAAGACGCTCGCCGGGAACGAGAGGTCACCGATCTCTCCGGGGAACGCGCGCCGGTACTCCTGTCTCGCGAAGACCCGGTCCAGCTTGCGCTGCCCGGCCTGGGAGAGGTCCGCTCCCCGCTCGTCGAAGAACATGATGTCGACGGAGTCCGGCACACCGGGCGACGTCCGCAGCATGATCCCGCCCGCGCTGCCCCGCGCCGTCTGCTGCCGGGCCACCGGCAGCGGCACGTTCTCCAGGTCGCGGACGTCGATGGCACTGGCCTGCAGCGCGGAGATCACCGCCCGCTTCAGCGCACGCGCGCCTCGCGAGTGGTCACGCGCCGTGGTGACCGTCGAGCCCTTCTTCAGGGTGGTGGCGTACGCGCCGGCCAGCCGGACGGCCAGCTCGGGCGTGATCTCGACGTTGAGGATGCCGGAGACTCCTCGCGCGCCGAAGAGGTGCGCCTGTCCCCGGGACTCCCAGATGACGGAGGTGTTGACGAAGGCGCCGGCCTCGATCGTCTTGAACGGGTAGACCCGGACGTTGCCCTGCACGATCGATTCTTCACCGACCAGGCACTCGTCCCCGATGACGGCCCCGTCCTCGATCCGGGCCGCCCGCATGACGTCGGTGTTCTTGCCGATCACGCATCCGCGCAGATTGCTCTGCTGGCCGATGTAGACGTTGTCGTGGATCACGGCCTTGTGCAGGAAGGCACCGCTCTTGACGACGACGTTCGAGCCGATGACGGTGTGCTCACGGATCTCGGCGCCGGCCTCGACCTTGGCGTAGTCGCCGATGTAGAGCGGCCCGCGCAGCACGGCGTCGGGATGGACCTCGGCCCCTTCCGCCACCCAGACGCCCGGCGAGATCTCGAAGCCGTCGAGATCGACCTGGACCTTTCCCTCGAGCACGTCGGCCTGCGCCTTGACGTAGCTCTCGTGGGTGCCGACGTCCTCCCAGTAGCCCTCGGCGACATAGCCGTAGATGGGCTTGCCTTCCTTCATGAGCTGGGGGAAGACGTCACCCGACCAGTCGACCGAGACGTCGGCCTCGACGTAGTCGAAGACCTCCGGTTCCATGACGTAGATGCCCGTGTTGACCGTGTCGGAGAAGACCTGTCCCCAGGTCGGCTTCTCCAGGAAGCGCTCGACCTTTCCTTCCTCGTCCACGATGGTGATGCCGAATTCGAGGGGATTGGGCACACGCGTCAGACAGACGGTGACGAGGGCGCCCTTCTCCTTGTGGAAGGCGATCAGGTCGGTGAGGTCGAAGTCGGTGAGCGCGTCCCCGGAGATGACGAGGAACGCGTCGTCCTTCAACGCCTCCTCGGCGTTCTTCACACTCCCCGCCGTACCCAGCGGTTTCTCTTCGTTGGCGTAGGTGAGCTCCATTCCGAGCTCTTCGCCGTCGCCGAAGTAGTTCTTGACGAGAGAGGCGAGAAACTGCACGGTGACGACGGTCTCGCTGAGACCGTGTCGCTTGAGCAGTCGCAGGACATGCTCCATGATCGGCCGGTTTGCGACCGGCAGAAGAGGCTTGGGCATGCTTGAGGTCATGGGGCGAAGCCGGGTGCCTTCGCCACCGGCCATCACGACGGCCTTCATGTCGGAAGCGTCCTCCTTGAGAGACGACGGTCCGGCCGACTTCACCCTGTCCGCTCAGGGGACTCGGGGCGCCCTCGTTACTGCCGGCGACGTTGCTCGGCAGGGGACAGACGGGCTAATCGGCCGCGGTATCCGCCTTCACGAGTCGACGGACCTGGACCACGTAGAGGATCCCTGCCCACCAATACAGAGTTGTACCCCATCCGGCGAAGGCCCACCCGAAAACTTCAGCGAGTGACGCAAGCCATCCCGTTCCGTCACTGAGCAGCAGCAGCGGGAAGGCGTACATCAGGTTGAAGGTTGCGGCTTTACCGAGGAAGTTCACCTGTGGCGGCGGATAGCCGTGCCGGCGGAGGATTCCCACCATCACGAGCAGCATGAGCTCGCGGGCCAAAAGGGCGGCCGTCAGCCAGAGCGGCAGGATCTCGCGCCAGGTGAGTCCGAGGAGCGTGGAAAGGATGTAGAGCCGGTCGGCGGCCGGGTCGAGAAGCCGGCCGAGGCTGCTGATCTGGTTCCATCTCCGGGCGAGCTTGCCGTCGAGGTAGTCGCTGACGCCGCTCAGCATCAGGACCAGGAGGGCCCAGCCGTCGCTCTTGGGGCCGCCGAACTCAGGACGCAGAATCAGCCACAGGAACAGCGGCACACCCAGCAGGCGAGCCATGCTGAGGATGTTGGGGATGGTGAGGACCCGGTCCGTCTGAACGCGAGTCTCCTGGACCTCCACCCGGGGGCCTCCTGTGGGGAACGTGCCGATTGATGCCCCCTGACCTTACCCTCAGCCACGGCCGACCGGAGCACAGGGGTCGCCGGCCTCCCTGAACGCAAAAATGCCTCAACCCCCTGACGAAGTCAGGGGGTTGAGGCTAATGATTGTTCGGCGGCGTCCTACTCTCCCACAGGGTCCCCCCTGCAGTACCATC
>NZ_JBFASK010000051.1:0-34338 GCF_040677675.1 Streptomyces sp. NPDC053755
GCGGGGCGTCCAGGAGGCACCGCTCCCCGCCGAATCGCCCCGCTGGTGGGGCACCTCCCGCCGGCGGAGGGCCCCCGCCGGGCGGACGGGAACCCGGGCGCCTGAACGGGGACCGACCGGAGGTACGGGGCGGCACCCCGGCCGTGCGCCGGGCCGGCGCTCCCGTCCGGCCCGCCGGCCCGTCAGCCGATCGCGGCCACCCGGTCGCGGTAGGTGCGGACGGCCGCCGCGTCGCGGTAGGGCTCCAGGCGGCGCTCGAAGTCGCGGACGTACTCGATCGCGCGGGCCGAGCGCATCTCGGAGGCCTGTTGGGCGGCCTCGGCGCCCAGGGCGCAGGCCTGGTCCAGTTCGCCGAGGCCGAGGCGGGCGGAGGCCAGCACCACGCGGCAGAAGAGGCGGCTGCGCGCGAAGCCCGGCGCGCGCAGCTGGAGGGAGCGTTCGGCGTGCTGCGCCGCCGAGCGGTACTGCTGCAGATCGCGGTGGCAATGCCCGAACTCGTCCGCGAGCTGGGCCTCGTCGAACGAGCGCGCCCAGTAGGGCACCTCGTCCCCCGGCCGGGCCGCTTCGAGGGCGCGCTCGGCCCGCGCGAGCGACGCGCTGCTCGCCCGTGCCTCGCCGAGGACGCCGTGCCCGCGCGCCTCCACCGCGTGCAGCAGCGCCTGGACGACGGGCGGCGCCGACGCGCCGACGCCCTGCTGGGCGACCCGCGCGAGCTGCACGGCCTCGCGCCCGTGCCCGAGATAGACCGCCTGCCGGCTCATCGTGATCAGGACGTACGAGCCGTAGGCGCGGTCGCCGGCCGCCTGGGCGAGCCGCAGCGCCTGGACGAAGTACCGCTGCGCCAGGCCGTGCGCGGCGATGTCGAAGGAGGTCCAGCCGGCCAGCCGTGTCAGGTCCGCCGCGGCGGCGAAGAGCCGGCGGCCCACGGACTCGCCGTAGGTGCCCCGCAGCATCGGCTCGGCCTCGTGCTCGAGGTAGCGGACGAGTGCCTGGCGTGCGTGACCGCCGCCGTAGGCGTGGTCGAGGGTGCGGAACAGTTCGCCGACCGAGCGCAGGGCGGCGATGTCCCCGCTGGAGACCCGCTGACCGGGCCCCCGGTCGGTGCCGCGCTGGCGGGGGACGGAGAAACGGCCCTGAGGCGGGACGCGGGCGTCCTGCGGGCCGCGGGCCGAACCCTCGGCGGCCCGGACGTCGGTGCCGGTCCTGCCGTCCGCGCCTCCGTGCCGTTCGGCGCCCAGGCGTCCCTCCAGGCCGCCGAGCCGGCCCTCCGCCCCGGGACGCCGCTCCGGGGCGGGGCGGGGGTCCTGTCCCGGCCTTCCGGCCGCGTACCCGTCCCCCCGGGCCACCCGCTCGTCCGCGCGGCCGATCAGCCAGTCCCGGCTGGGGACGACCAGACCCGCGGGGGTGAAGGCGATCTTGCGCAGCTCGGCGTGGCTGCCCGAGTCCTTGCGCCACAGCCCGCTGACGATGTCGACCGCCTCCTCCGGCGTCGCCGCGAACTCCAGACCGGCGTAGACCGGCGCGCAGGCGTCGAGGCCGAGGTCCTGGGCCGAGAGGCGGCGGCCGAGGCGCCGGGTGAAGACCTCGGCGATCAGGGCCGGGGTGGTGCCGCGCGGCTGCTGACCGCGCAGCCAGCGGGTCACCGAGGTCTTGTCGTACCGCAGGTCGAGGCCGTGCTCCAGACCGAGCTGGTCCACCCGCCTGGCCAGGCCCGCGTTGGAGAACCCGGCTTCGGCGATGAGTGCGGCGAGCTGGCGGTTCGGGATGCGCTGCGGGGGTCGTTCCGTCATCAGCTGTGCGGTCTCCTGCCTTCCGGGCCCGGGTGGCAGCCCTCGTGGACCCTCATGGAACGGCGCGAATTTAGCGGCCCTCACCGCCCGTACCGCCACCTTCGCCCCACATTCATCCGATCGTGTGAGGATTGGGGAGGTCGCTGACGTGTCGGCCCCCGCCCGCACCTGCCGGACGGGCGTGTCCGGTGCGGCCGTACAGTGGCATGGGCGCGAATGACGCAGGGTGCCGAGCCGGCCCCCCGGGACGATCCCCGGACCACGGCCTCCGGCACCCAGGAGGAGGCATTGCCGTGAGTGAGCTGCGATTCGTCCGCTTGGGCTTCGGCGACGAGGCCGTCGAGTACCAGGTGGCCTGGGACAAGCAGCGCGAGGTGCACGCGGCCCGGTTCGCCGACGAGACCGAGGACACCTGCCTGCTCCTGGAGCACCCGCCCGTGTACACCGCGGGCCGGCGCACGGCGGAGAGCGAGCGCCCCCTGGACGGTACGCCGGTGGTGGACGTGGACCGCGGCGGCAAGATCACCTGGCACGGCCCCGGCCAGCTCGTCGGCTACCCGATCATGAAGCTGCCCCGCCCGGTCGACGTCGTCGCGCACGTCCGCCGCCTGGAGGAGGCGCTGATCCTCACGGCCGCCGAGTTCGGCCTGGAGACCACCCGGATCGAGGGCCGCAGCGGCGTGTGGGTGCTGGGCGACCCGGTGGAGCGGCGTCCCTCGCTGGGCGGCCTCTCCCTCGACTTCGACCCGCGGCTCAACGACGAGGAGTTCGACCCCCGTCTGAACGGCCCTGAGTACGCCCCGTCCAACGCGGGCCAGCGCCGCGAGGACCGCAAGCTGGCGGCGATCGGCATCCGGGTCGCCAAGGGCGTCACGATGCACGGCTTCGCGCTGAACGTGAACCCCGACAACACCTGGTTCGACCGGATCATCCCGTGCGGCATCAGGGACGCGGGCGTGGCCTCGCTCGCGAACGAGCTGGGCCGGGACATCACGATCGAGGAGGTCCTGCCGGTGGTGGAGAAGCACCTGAGGGCGGTCCTGGAGAACGCGGAGCCGAAGCCGCGCGAGGTCGTGCGCGAGACGGCTCCGGCCGCCGCGCCCGCTCCCGCGGCCACCCCTCTCCCCGCCTCCGCCTCCGCCTAGGAAGCGCCGGCGGGGAATGCCGGGCCTCGGCCACAGGTTGGCCAGACGGAAAGACGTACGAACCAACGGGCGTACCCTGGTGGGCGCCGAAGAATCGAAGCTACAGGGAGCCGGTCGTGTCCGCAGTCGCACCCGACGGACGCAAGATGCTGCGCCTGGAGGTCCGTAACGCTCAGACCCCCATCGAGCGCAAGCCCGAGTGGATCAAGACCCGGGCGAAGATGGGTCCCGAGTACACGAAGATGCAGAGTCTCGTGAAGAGCGAGGGCCTGCACACGGTCTGCCAGGAGGCGGGCTGCCCCAACATCTTCGAATGCTGGGAGGACCGCGAGGCCACCTTCCTCATCGGCGGTGACCAGTGCACGCGGCGCTGCGACTTCTGCCAGATCGACACGGGCAAGCCCGAGGCGCTGGACCGGGACGAGCCGCGCCGCGTGGGCGAGTCGGTCGTCACGATGGACCTGAACTACGCCACGATCACCGGCGTCGCGCGCGACGACCTGGAGGACGGCGGCGCCTGGCTGTACGCGGAGACGGTGCGCCAGATCCACCAGCAGACGGCGGACCGCGCGGACGGCCGTACGAAGGTGGAGCTGCTGGCCCCCGACTTCAACGCGGTGCCGGAGCTGCTGGCGGAGGTCTTCGCCTCCCGCCCCGAGGTCTTCGCGCACAACGTCGAGACGGTGCCGCGGATCTTCAAGCGCATCCGTCCCGGCTTCCGCTACGAGCGCTCCCTCGACGTCATCACGCAGGCGCGGGACTACGGTCTGGTCACGAAGTCGAACCTGATCCTCGGCATGGGCGAGACCCGCGAGGAGATCAGCGAGGCGCTGCGCCAGCTGCACGAGGCGGGCTGTGAGCTGATCACCATCACGCAGTACCTGCGCCCGTCGGTCCGGCACCACCCCGTGGAGCGCTGGGTGAAGCCGCAGGAGTTCGTGGAGCTGAAGGAGGAGGCCGACGAGATCGGCTTCTCCGGCGTGATGTCGGGTCCGCTCGTGCGGTCGTCGTACCGGGCGGGGCGTCTCTTCCAGCAGGCGATGGAGAAGCGCGGCGAGGCCACGCTCGACCGGTGAGGCGCGGCCGGCCCCGCCGACGATGTGAATCCGCGCACAAGTAGTTACCGGCCAGTAATGGCCGAATCCGACGCGGCCCGTACGCCTCCGCAGGTCAGGGAGGCCGTACGGGCCGTTTCGGCGTCTTCGGAGCCACCCGGCCGCGCGCATCCACGCTTCATCAGTGTTTGACCACCGGGTCATGCGCTGGTAACACCGAACCGTGACCCTTGGGTCACGGAGGGTTGTCCCGGACCGCCGCTCCCCTCGCCTTCCCCCACCTCGTCTCATCCGTTCTCGAGGGAGGACCCACATGCAGGCCGCGACACATGTCCGCGCCACCGCGATCCCGTCCGTCACCGACGCCCTGAAGGCCGTCGAGGCGCTGCTCCTGGCCGGAGGCCAGCGCACCGCCCGCCGTAACGCGTGGACCTCCGTCCTGGAGGACCGCCGCCGGGCCAAGGACCGGGTCGAGGCCCAGCATGTGATGGAGGCCGTGGCTGGCCACGCTTCGCGGGCCACGTAAACTTCAGGACATGGCGAGGAAGGCAAACACGGGCAGCGGTGACGCTGCGAACCAGGGGCGACTGAAGCAGATCGCCCTCACGTACAAGATGACCCGAAAGGCCGACCCGAAGGTCGGGCTTGTCGTCGCTGGCGTGGGCATCGTCGTACTCGGTGTCCTCCTCGCGATCGGCTTCCTGATCGGGCACCCGGTCTACGTCGGCATCCTGGGCTTCATTCTGGCCCTGCTGGCGATGGCGATCGTCTTCGGACGGCGCGCCGAGAAGGCCGCCTTCGGTCAGATGGAGGGCCGGCCGGGCGCGGCGGCGGCGGTGCTGGAGAACATCGGGCGCGGCTGGACGACCACCCCGGCGGTGGCGATGAACCGGAACCAGGACGTCGTGCACCGCGCGGTCGGCCGGGCCGGCATCGTCCTGGTGGCGGAGGGCAACCCGAACCGGGTGAAGACGCTGCTCGCGGCCGAGAAGAAGCGGATGGCCCGGATCGTCGTCGACGTTCCGGTGCACGACATCGTCGTCGGCAACGGCGAGGGTCAGGTGCCGCTGAAGAAGGTCCGTACGACCATGCTGAAGATGCCTCGGGTGCTGTCCGGCCCGCAGGTGACGGTCGCCAACGACCGGCTCCGGGCGATGGGCGACCTGATGAGCAACATGCCGCTGCCGAAGGGTCCGATGCCCAAGGGCATGCGGATGCCGCGCGGCGGAAAGATGCGCTGAGGTCCCGCACACGCGAAGAGGGCGCCCCCGGAACCGCGCGGTTCCGGGGGCGCCCTCTCGCTGCGGCGGGTCCGCCCGCCGGGCGGTCAGATCCTGACCTGGACGGCTCCGGCGAGGCGGTCGTGGAGGCCGCGCCCGTCGCGGTCCCAGATCAGGGCCGGGATCGCCAGGCAGACGAGCACGCTGCGGAGCACCACGCGGGGGAAGCCGAGGCGACCGCCCTGCACGGAGGCCACCCGCAGACCGAAGAGCCGCTTGCCGGGGGTGAAGCCGACCGTGCCGACGGTGAGCACGCTCACGGCGAGCAGGATGACCAGGGCCCAGTTGCCGGTCGCCTGGTCATAGCCGTGCGTGACAAGGCCGTATGCGATCAGCATGCACAGCGCCCAGTCCACGGCGAGGGCCCCGATCCGCCGCCCGGGGCGGGCGATCGAGCCCGGCCCCTCCTCGGGCAGACCCAGCTGCTCCCCCCGGTAACCGAAGTCCACACCGGCGTCCTCGGCCGCCGCGCGGGGTCCCGAGAGCCACGATCCCAATGCTTGCCTGTTGTCCACGCGTCCACGGTACTGTGCCCGCTTTTGATCACTTCGGCCTGGGTGCGGACCGGCCCGCCGCGACGCCGGTCACACGCGCGCCGGTTAACTTGGGCGAAACAAATGGGTCATGCTTGAGAAATCCCGTCTGCCTATGGTCGGGTCCAGCGTGTGCCACCGCACTGGCCGCACGACCGAGCTGCAACCCCGCCCCTCCCCGGGCCGGGAGTAGGAGGAGTTGGATGTTCCAGAACGCCGACGAGGCCAAGAAGTTCATCAAGGACAACGACATCAAGATGGTCGACGTCCGTTTCTGTGACCTTCCGGGAGTGATGCAGCACTTCACGATCCCGGCGACGGCGTTCGACCCGTCCGAGGAGCTCGCCTTCGACGGTTCGTCGATCCGCGGCTTCCAGGCGATCCACGAGTCGGACATGGCGCTGCGCGCGGACCTGTCGACGGCCCGCCTGGACCCGTTCCGCCGTGACAAGACGCTGAACATCAACTTCTTCATCCACGACCCGATCACGGGCGAGCAGTACAGCCGTGACCCGCGCAACATCGCGAAGAAGGCGGAGGCCTACCTCGCCTCCACCGGCATCGCCGACACCGCGTTCTTCGGCCCCGAGGCGGAGTTCTACGTCTTCGACTCGGTACGCTTCGAGACCTCGGCGAACCAGGGCTTCTACCACATCGACTCCGAGGCCGGCGCCTGGAACACCGGCAAGGAGGAGGACAACCGGGGCTACAAGGTCCGCTACAAGGGCGGCTACTTCCCGGCCCCGCCGGTGGACCACTTCGCCGACCTGCGCGCGGAGATCTCCCTGGAGCTGGAGAACGTCGGCCTCCAGGTCGAGCGTCAGCACCACGAGGTCGGCACCGCCGGCCAGGCGGAGATCAACTACAAGTTCAACACGCTGCTCGCCGCGGCCGACGACCTGATGCTCTTCAAGTACATCGTGAAGAACGTCGCCTGGCGCAACGGCAAGACCGCGACCTTCATGCCGAAGCCGATCTTCGGCGACAACGGCTCGGGCATGCACGTCCACCAGTCGCTGTGGGCGAACGGCGACCCGCTCTTCTACGACGAGCAGGGCTACGCCGGCCTCTCGGACACCGCCCGCTACTACATCGGCGGCATCCTGAAGCACGCCCCGTCGCTGCTGGCCTTCACCAACCCGACGGTGAACTCCTACCACCGTCTGGTCCCGGGCTTCGAGGCCCCGGTCAACCTGGTCTACTCGCAGCGCAACCGCTCCGCGGCCATGCGCATCCCGATCACGGGCTCGAACCCGAAGGCCAAGCGCGTCGAGTTCCGCGCCCCGGACCCGTCCTCGAACCCGTACCTCGCCTTCTCCGCCCTGCTCCTCGCGGGCCTCGACGGCATCAAGAACAAGATCGAGCCGGCGGAGCCGATCGACAAGGACCTGTACGAGCTGGCCCCGGAGGAGCACGCGGGCGTCGCCCAGGTGCCGACCTCCCTCCCGGCGGTCCTCGACGCCCTGGAGGCGGACAACGAGTACCTCCAGGCGGGCGGTGTCTTCACCTCCGACCTGATCGAGACCTGGATCGACTACAAGCGCACGCACGAGATCGCCCCGATCCAGCTGCGCCCGCACCCGCACGAGTTCGAGCTCTACTTCGACCTCTAAGCCGTACGCACGCACCAGCGCGGCGAAGGCCGCCACCCCTCCGCGAGGGGTGGCGGCCTTCGCCGTTCTCCTGGGGTGCGCGATCGGTCGGGACGCGGCCTTCGTCAGCGGCCGTAGCGGATCAGGGTGCGGACCATGCGGCAGGTGGTGTCGGAGGGCGGGTGGATGCCGAGCTGCTCGGCGGTGGTGCGTATCTTCGCGTTGCCGGCCTTCGCGGGGTCGTAGACGCCCGAGTCGAGCAGGGCGATCGCGAGGCGCATGGCCTTCAGGCGGCGGTTGTGGCTGACGTACCACTCGCGGGGTCGGCCCGCGGGGAGCGGCTGCTTCCGCAGGGGCTTCCAGGGTTCGAGGGACAGCGTCCGGATCGTGGCGACGGCCATGGGCGACCTCCTGGCGAACGGTGGGTGAGGGCCCTCCCCGGGACCCTCACCTTCACTCATGATTTTACCCGTCACCACTGACAATCATCCCTGGCCAGACCGGGTTTGAGGCTCTCGGCGGGTACCGTTCGCACCATGGAGATCTGGATCAATCCCGCCTGTTCGAAGTGCCGCTCCGCCGTCGAGCTGCTCGACGAGGAGGGCGCCCGGTACACCGTGCGCCGCTACCTGGAGGACGTACCGACGCCCGACGAGATCCGGGCCGTTCTGGAGCGGCTCGGGCTCGAGCCGTGGGACATCACCAGGACGCAGGAGGCCGACGCCAGGGAGCTGGGTCTGAAGGACTGGCCCCGGGACGAGGCGAACCGGGACCGGTGGGTGGAGGCGCTCGCCGCGCGTCCCCGGCTGATCCAGCGGCCCATCATCACGGCGGACGACGGCACGGCGGTGGTCGGCCGGTCCGAGGAGGCCGTACGGGACGCCCTGGGGCGGTGAGAAGCGGGGCGGGGAGGCCGGGAACCGGGAAGGGGACGGGGGTGACCGCGTGACGGCGGGCGGGTGGAGCGAGGCGGCCGAGGTGCTCGGTGGCCGGTTCCGGCATCCGGACACGGTCGGGGCGGAGGGGGCGGACGGCCTGGTCGGGGGGTATGCCACGCCCCCCGAGCGGCTGTACGGCGCTGCTCTCCAGGCCCTGGGCACGGCTCCGCGGGAGGTCCTGGGCGACTGAAGGACCTCCTCCGATTGAGCGGAACGGGCCCGCTCCTCGTATCTGACGCCACAGGAACCGACAGGAAACGAACGGAGCCTCACGTGTCACGCAGGAGAACGCTCAGCCGGAGGAAGAAGATCACGCTGGTGGCCGGTGCCCTCGTACTCGTCGGGGGCACGGCGGTGGTGCTGACGGGGACGAGTCAGGCCTCGGCCGCCTGCGACGGTATGGCCACCGCGCTGGCGAACAACCAGCGGTTCATCGCGGACCAGCGTGCCCGGCCGGACGCGCTGTCGGCGGCCCGCATCGCCAACCGTGAGGCGGTGATCGCCGAGATCCGGCGGCAGCAGGCGGCGGCCGGGTGCGGCGCCGAGGCCGAGGGCGCGGACGAGGCCGCGAACGGAGGAGGGAACGGAAACGGAGGAGGGAACGGAGCCGGCAACGGAAAGGGAAACGGCAACGGGAACGGGAAGGGGAACGGAGCCGGGAACGGCGGTGGGGGTGACGCCGACGACGGTATGCAGACCCAGGCTCCGCCGGCCGAGGCCGAGCCCGCCCCTCCCGCCTCGGCGCCCCCGGCCGACGGGGCCGGTGACGTCGTCTGCGCCGGGTCCACCGTCACCCTCTCCGGCGAGGCCGGCGCACCGGCCGCGTCCAGCGGCCAGTTCCCTCCGGGCACGCGGCTCAGGGTGACCAACCTCGACAACGCGAAATCGATCACCGTCGAGGTCACGTCGGCCTCCGGCAGCTGTGTGCTGCTCAACAACGAGGCATTCGAGCAGGTGCGTGAACCGGGGAAGTTCCTGATCCGCAAGGCCCGGATCGAACGCGTCGGCTGAGCCCGGACGGTGGTGGCGCCGGCGGCGGCCGCCGGCGCCACCACCTACGCCTCCGACGCCGCCTTCGTCTCCGCCTCCGTCAGGATCTCCGTCAGCCGCAGACCGAACCGGGCGTCGCACCCGTGCGGCACCCCCGTCCGCGCCGCGGCGAGGAGCGCGTCGACCGCCCCGCCCAGCGCCCCCAAGGCACCGTCCCAGCCCGGCATGACCGCGCGTCCCCGCTCGCCGTGCAGTGTGAGCGCGGCCTCCGCGGCCCCCGGCGGGGCGCTCAGCGTGAGCGTGGCCGTGCTGCTCGCACCCGAGGCGTGACGCAGGACCAGGTGGCGGGTGTCGGCCGGGCCGCGCACGCAGCTGATGCCGGTGACGTCACCGAGCACGGGGAGGTAGACGGAGAGCACGTGCGGGCCGACGTCCCACAGGCCGCCCTTCTCGCGCCGCCACGGTGAGGCGGCGTACTCGCTCGTCGAGCCGGGGGCGAAGAGCGAGCCCAGCCAGTGCGCCTCCCCAAGGAACCAGCCGCCGGCCGCCGCCTGCTCGTCGATCCACCGCGCCGTCGGCTCCGCGAACCGCAGCGTGCAGAAGACGACGGAGGCCACGCCCGCCTTCTCGACCGCCTCCGCCACCTCCCTGGCCGCCGCGACGGTCGTGGCCACCGGCTTGTCGAGGAGGACGTGGCAGCCGGCGGCGGCCGCACGCGCCGCGAGCGGCGCCTGGATGTCCGGCGGCAGTGCGAAGGCCACGGCGTCGCTCGCCTCGAAGAGGGCGTCGACATCGTCGTACGCCCGCGTGCCGCACGCCTCGGCGATCCCGGCCGCCGCCTCGGCCCGTCTGCCCCACACCCCGCTGAACTCCACGCCCTCGTGCGCGGCGAGCGCGGGCGCGTGGGTCCGCCCGGCCCAGGGGCCGGTGCCGAGGAGTCCGATACGGGGCGTGGCGCCCGGAAGCTTCGTCATGTCCCCAGTCTGCCGGTCCCGTCCGGCAGCGGGCCCGGGCGGGTGCCGTGCCCGTGACCCGGCCGGGGCCGGGTGCGGCGCACACGCCCGGGCCCGCTGCGGCGGACGGGCGCCGCGCGGGTGAACCCCCGTATACGACACACGGAACGGTGAGCCACGGCGGCCGGCGGGCGTGCGCCCACGGCGGCGACCGGGGGCGCGGAGGGTCCGGCGGCGCTGGTGGAGACGGCTCGGGGCGTGTCGGGGCCGGCGGATGCAGCCGTCCCGAGGGGGGCGCGACGCGCCGGCCGGACGTCGGGACGGGTCGGAACCGGGGGAAGGGGTGCGGGGTCCGGGCTCGCGGGATCCGTGCTCGCGGAGACGCTGCGGGTCCTCGCTTGGCACGCCGGGCGATACGGGCCGATGCCGTACGCCGCCGACTCCGCGGGAGCCGCCTTCGTCGTCCCGCTCCCCGCTGAGGGGCACCACCCCGGCGATCCGATCGCCGACCGCGCGGGGGCGGACGGCCGGTCCGCGGGCGTTCCGGCTCCCCGGGAACCGGATCCGGCACGGTCGTCCGCCGCGCCGGATCCCCGGCGCGGACGCGCACCTCGGGCGCGCGGCGGCGGCGCTCGGCACCGCATACGCCGAGGTCGCACGGCGGGTCGGGGCGGCCGGGCCCGTCCGGCCTCCGCGCGCGCGGGTGATCGCACAGCCTCCGCGGGAATCGCAGGAAGGCTGAGTAACACGGGGTTCACAATCGGGCAACGGGCGGGAAATCCCGTGTTGCGAAGCTGCGCGCAGACACCGAGCACGACACCGCAGCTCTCGCAGCGTCGCGAGCCGCCGCGCGTCCCCGCAGCAGCATGCCCAAAGGATGAGGCCCGTGACCTTCAAGGCTGAGTACATCTGGATCGACGGCACCGAGCCGACCGCGAAGCTTCGCTCGAAGACGAAGATCATGGCGGGTTCGGGCGCCACCCTCGCCGAGCTTCCCATCTGGGGCTTCGACGGATCCAGCACCAACCAGGCCAAGGGCCACGCCTCGGACCGCGTCCTCAAGCCGGTCTTCGTCTGCCCGGACCCGATCCGCGGCGGCGACGACCTCCTCGTGCTGTGCGAGGTCCTGAACACGGACATGACGCCGCACGAGTCCAACACCCGTGCCGCGCTGGCCGAGGTGTACGCGAAGTACGCCGCGCAGGAGCCGATCTTCGGCATCGAGCAGGAGTACACCTTCTTCGACGGCGAGCGTCCGCTCGGCTTCCCGGTCGGTGGCTTCCCGGCGCCGCAGGGCGGCTACTACTGCGGTGTCGGCGCCGACGAGATCTTCGGTCGTGACGTCGTCGAGGCGCACCTGGAGAACTGCCTGAAGGCGGGTCTGGGCATCTCCGGCATCAACGCCGAGGTCATGCCGGGTCAGTGGGAGTTCCAGGTCGGCCCGCTGGCGCCGCTGGAGGTCGCGGACCAGCTGTGGGTGGCCCGCTGGCTGCTCTACCGCACGGCCGAGGACTTCAAGGTCTCGGCGACGCTGGACCCGAAGCCGGTGAAGGGCGACTGGAACGGCGCGGGCGCGCACACCAACTTCTCGACCAAGGCGATGCGCGAGGGCTACGACGCGATCATCACCGCGGCCGAGTCGCTGGGCGAGGGCTCGAAGCCGCTCGACCACGTCAAGAACTACGGCGCCGGCATCGACGACCGCCTGACGGGCCTGCACGAGACCGCCCCGTGGGACGAGTACTCCTACGGCGTCTCGGACCGTGGCGCCTCGGTCCGCATCCCGTGGCAGGTCGAGCAGGACCAGAAGGGCTACATCGAGGACCGCCGCCCGAACGCGAACGTCGACCCGTACGTGGTGACCCGCCTCCTGGTGGACACCTGCTGCGAGGCCCTGGAGAAGGCCGGCCAGGTCTGATCCGCACCCGCACGACGCCGAAGGGCGCCCGCCGTGACCACGGCGGGCGCCCTTCCGCCGTGCCGGGCCCGGCACTTGGCGCCGCGACCGGCGGGGGACGTGTCCGGTCCGTCGGCGATCCGGCCCGTAAAGCGGGGTCGGGAGGCATTCCCGAGTAGTAGACTAGGGATATGGCCATCACTCAGAACGACATCGCGACGGGTCGTCACGACCTCGAGCCGTTCTGGCCTTCCCGTCAGCACCACGACTTCGACCGGTGCTGTCGGCGCGTGAGGAACGCGTCGGCCCTCTAAAGCCCCGATCGGTACGGTCCGATCCCCGGCCTTCGGCCCACGCGCACGACGTACGACGCCTCCCCGTCCGTTCCCTCGCGCGAAATGAGCTGATCCGTCATGGCCCCCACCCAGAGCGCCTCCCTGAGTACGCCCCTCACCGCCGTCCGTCCCGGACGCCACCGACTCCGGGCCGTCGATCCGAACGAGGTCGCCGAACTCTCCCGGGTGGCGGAGTTCCTGCCGCCCGGCGCCACGCTGCTGCCCGCGCCGCCGCACACCCTGCCGACGCTGCCCGGACGGCCGCCGATGGTCGGGTACCTCGTCCTCGTGCCGGCCGACCAGCAGGTGACGGTGCCGTCCCCGGCCGGTGACCCCCTGGCGGCAGCGGCGGGCACGGAGACCGTCGCCGACCCGGGGCCGGTCACCATCGACGGCGCCCAGCGGATCGCCGTCGTCGACGGGGAGCCGCTGGACCTCACGTACCTCGAGTTCGAACTGCTCGCCCACCTCGTCGCCCACCCCCACCGGGTGCACACCCGGGACCAGTTGGTGACCACGGTGTGGGGGTACGGGCATGTCGGCGACGGCCGGACCGTCGACGTCCATGTGGCCCGGCTGCGCCGCAAGCTGGGCGCCGAGCACCGCCACACGATCCAGACCGTGCGGCGGGTCGGCTACAAGTACACGCCCTGATCAGGCCTCGCGGGTGAGGTCCCGGTCCCGGGACCTCACCTTCGTCACGGCTCCGGCCGCGAGGTCGGCCACCAGGAAGGCGAGCAGGCTCAGGCCGAGCAGCGGCACGAACCAGCCGGCCAGGGCGGTGACCGCGAGCAGCGGCAGCAGCATCGTCGGCGGCACGCTCCGCCAGGCCCCGCGCGCGGCCGGGCGGCCCGGGCGGCGCAGCCACCACATGCGGTAGCCCGAGACGATCAGCACGATGAGCGCGAGCGCCAGGGCGGCGAGTGCCAGCTGGTTGAACGGTCCGAGGAAGACGCCCATGTGGGCGTCGATGCCGAACCGGGTCGCCTGGGCGAGCAACGGGTAGTCGGCGAAGCGGAGTTCGTCGATGACCGTGCCGTCGGCCGGGTCCACGGCCACCGAGTCCAGGTGGACGGGGAACCGCGCGTCGGTCTCCTTGACGACGTAGCCCTTGCCCTCGGAGGGCAGGGTGACGGACGTCGGCCCCTCGATGCCGGCCGCGCGCGCCGCCTCGACCGCTTTGTCGATGCCGACGTCCGCGCCCCGGGCCGGTCCGGCGTCGTGGCCGGAGCCGTGGCCCGCGTGCTCCCCGGACCCGCCGGACGCCGCGCCGTCGAGCGCGGCGGAGACGGACGGGGTGGCGCCGCCGAGCTGCGCGCGGACCATGTCGATGTTCTCACCGGCGTAACGCGACCAGGTCAGACCGGTGGCGGAGAGCAGCAGGAGCCCGGCCACCGCCGCCAGGCCGACCGTGCCGTGCCAGGAGAGGGTGCGGCGGCGGGACTTCGGTCCGCGTTCCGGTACGAACAGGGCGCGGCGGTTCTTCCGGCGACGGCCGATCCAGAGGGCCAGGCCGCCGAGCGCGACCACCCAGAGCCAGCTGGCGGCCAGCTCGCTGTAGTGGCGGCCGAGGTCGCCGAGGTGCAGATCGCGGTGGAGTTCGTCGATCCAGGTGCGCAGCGGCAGTGCTCCGGAGCTGCCGTAGCTGGGCAGTTGTCCGCGTATCTCGCCGGTGTAGGGGTCGACGAAGACGGCGAGGGACCTGCCCTCCTCGACGTCCGGGTCGGCCATCAGGACCCGGGTGGTGGCGCCGGGTTCGGAGGAGGGCCAGACGGCGGTGACGGTGCCGTTCGGGTTCACCTTCGTGGCCGCGTGGACCTGCTGGGACAGCGGCAGGGTCCGCTCCCCGACGGGGGCCTCCAGTTCGTGCGCGTACAGCACCTTCTCCGCCTGGAAGGAGAGGGCGTAGAGCATGCCGCTGGTGGCGGCGACGAGCAGGAAGGGGGCGATGAGCAGACCGGCGTAGAAGTGGAGGCGCAGGACGAGGGGGCGCAGGGCGTTCCAGCCCCGGGGCCGTGACCCATGGCCGGACTCGGCGGCCGGCCGGGTGGGGGGCCCGGTGACCGGATCGGTGGCGGGGTCGGCGAGGGCGCCGGTGGCGGTCTCGGTGGTTCTCGGCTCGGCCGTGTCAGGGCGTGCGGGATCGTCGATGGTCATGACTGTCCTCGGAGTCGGTGTCGACAGGGGGAATCGGCCCCCGGGTCAGACGTGGACTCCGAGGGCGGTGGCGCGGGGTGCGGACAGGCGGGGCGGGCCGCGCCGGGAGAGGGTGTGCGCGAGGACGACGCCGCGCAGCCGGTGGTGGTGGTGCGGACGCGTGCGGCCGGGTCGTGGGCGCGGCGGCGCCGGTACGGGCGCGACGGCGAGCAGCAGCCGCAGCGGGGTGAAGGTGCGTGCCGCGACGGCCCGGGCGAGGGCGAAGAGCGCGGCTTCGCCGCGGGCCAGCCAGAGGCCGCAGATCACGGCGGCGAGGAGGTGCGCGGCGAACATGCCGACGGAGGTGTGGCCGGTGACCGTCCCCAGGGCCGTGTCCAGGAGCGTGTCGGCCGTGGGCGCGTCGCCCACGGCCGGACGAGCCGCGGAGGTGTGCCCCACCGGCGGCTCCCCCATGAGCAGGTGATCCGTCGGCGTGTGGGCGGAACCGGGCGCGCCCGCGTGGGGGGTGCCGGCGTGCGACTCTCCCCACGCGAAGACCAGGTGCAGCGCCGACTGGACG
Organism: Streptomyces sp. NPDC053755; assembly: GCF_040677675.1. NCBI lineage: Bacteria > Bacillati > Actinomycetota > Actinomycetes > Kitasatosporales > Streptomycetaceae > Streptomyces > Streptomyces sp. NPDC053755. The sequence continues at coordinate 15,225 of NZ_JBFASK010000051.1, forward strand.
GCCGGCAGGCCGGCTCCGATCGCGAACGGCCCCCGGCGCCGGCCGCTCGCCGTCCAGGCGAGGGCGGTCGTGCAGGCGAAGGCGACGAACAGGCGGCCGGGGTCGATGGCGTGCGCAGACATGGACGAATGCCCCACGGCGGCCAAGGTCACGCACACCGCCGCGAAGAGGGCGGCTCGCAGCGCGCGTATCGGCGACCGGGCATCCGTCATGGTCCGGACATGGTGCCATCCCGCCGTCCGGTGCGGGAGACCACCGGCCGCGTCCCGCCGGACGCCGTCTCCCCCGCCGGCTGTCACCCCCGCCTGACGGCCTGTCCCCTCCGCCGGCTGCCGCCCCCGGCCCGACGGCCTGTCCCCGCCCGCGTCCTCTCCCCGTCACCGGCCGCGGTCCCGCCGGACGGCCTGTCCCGCGCCCCTGCCCGGTTCCCCTTTCCTCCCGTGGCGGAACGGGTGGGGGAACGGCCCCGCCCGGGTGCACAGTCGTGGCATGAGACTTCTGATCCTGGGTGGCACGGAGTTCGTCGGACGGGCCGTGGCCGAGGCCGCGCTCGCTCGCGGCGCGGAGGTGACGGTCTTCCACCGGGGACGCCACGAACCGCCGGCCGGTGTCCGCACGTTGACCGGCGACCGCACCGTGCCGCCGTCCGAGGGGCTCGCCGCGCTCGCCGACGGGGAGTGGGACGTCGTCGTCGACACCTGGTCGTCGTCGCCCTCTGCGGTGCGGGACGCGGCGCGGCTCCTCGCCGACCGGGCGGGGCGGTACGTCTACGTGTCCAGCCGCTCGGTCTACGCCTGGCCGCCGAAGGCCGGTCTGGGCGAGGACGGACCGCTGGCCGAGGGGGATCCGGACGCCGGTGAGGTGCCGTACGCACAGGCCAAGCGGGGCGGCGAGCTGGCGGCGCTCGACGCCTTCGGCCCCGACCGGAGCCTTTTCGTCCGGGCGGGGCTGATCGTCGGCCCGTACGAGAACGTCGGCCGGCTTCCCTGGTGGCTGGGCCGGATCGCCCGGGGCGGACCGGTCCTCGCGCCGGGACCGCGCACGCTGCCGCTCCAGTACATCGACGTGCGCGACCTCGCCGCGTGGACGCTCGACGCGGCCGGGGCGGCGCTTTCCGGCCCGTACAACCTGGTCTCGCCTCCCGGGCACACCACCATGGGCGACCTCCTCGACGCCTGTGTCCAGGTCACCGGTTCGGACGCGGAACTGCGCTGGACGGACCCGGAGACGATCCTGGCGGCGGGCGTCGAACCCTGGTCCGACCTGCCGGTCTGGATCCCGCCGGGCGAGCTGTACGACGCGATGCACACCGCCGACGTGTCGAAGGCCGTCGCCTCGGGGCTGCGGTGCCGACCGGTGAGGGAGACGGTCGCCGACACCTGGGCGTGGCTGGAGTCGATCGGCGGCGCGGCGCCCCAGCGGCCGGACCGTCCGTCGCTCGGTCTCGCGGCGGAGCGCGAGGCGGCTCTGCTGGCGTCGTGACGTCGCGCCGATGTCCGGTCGGAATCGGGTTGAACACCCGGGCCCTCCCGTCCGTATAGAGCCGCATGGGACGCACACGAAAACGTTCGACACGCGCGAAGCGTGTGGTGGCCGCCTCCGTCGCACTCGTGCTGGGCGGAGGCGGACTCGTCGCCGCCAATGTGTACGCCTCGGCCGGTGAGAGCCGGGGCGATCCGGCCGCGGTCCGGGCCACGTCGCTCTCCACGATCGACTGTCCCGACGTGGGCGAGGAGCTGCCCGAGGTGCCCGGCTCCGTACGCGGCGCGGTGGACAGGGAACTCGCCACGCTGGACAACCAGATCACCGTCGCGTACCAACGGTTCGCCGACAACAAGCAGCGGGCCGAGAGCGACCCGCGCTTCGCCGAGCAGCAGATCCTGACCCCGCTGAGGAACGAACGCGTCAACATCCTCCAGCGGATCAGCCTGATGCTCCGGCAGCCGTCGATGGAGGGCCTCGCGCCGTGCACCCTGCGCGCCGACGACGAGGATCCCGCCGAGGGCGGCCAGGAAGGCGGGCAGGACGAAGGGGAGGAAGGCGGCGAGGAGGGCGGACAGGAGGAGGAGCCGGGGCAGGCCGGCAACGGGCCCGAGGCCTCGGACTTCGTCGACATCCAGTCCGTACCGCCGAACGTGAAGCTGCCCCGGCAGCGCAGCGGCGCCTCCCGGGGCACCTTCACGACGAACTGCGGGCGGAACGAGAACGGCAAGTTCAACCCGGACAACGTGATCGTCGCCCCCGGCGTGAGCAACGGCGCGCACCACATGCACGACTACGTCGGCAACCAGGCCAACGACGCCTTCGCCGGGGACGACGATCTCGCCAGGGGGCGGACCACCTGCCGCAACCAGGGCGACCGTTCCACCTACTACTGGCCGGTGCTGCGGCTGCAGAACGGGCAGGCGGAGGACGACGCCGAGGCGGACGGCGGCGGCAAGGACCAGAACGTGGGCGAGATCCAGACCCCGGCGCAGGTCACCCTGAACTTCGTCGGCAGTCCGGTCTCCAAGGTCACCGCGATGCCCCGCTTCCTGCGGATCATCACCGGGGACGCGAAGGCGTTCACCAACGGCGACGCCAACGCCAACGCCTCCTGGTCGTGCACCGGTTTCGAGAACCGTCAGCTGAAGGACAAGTACCCGATCTGTCCGCAGGGCAGCAAGGTGGTCCGGACGTTCCGCTTCCAGAGCTGCTGGGACGGGCGGAACACCGACAGCGCCAACCACCGTACGCACGTGGCCTTCGCCGATCCGGCCTCGGGCCGGTGCGGCAACGGCTTCCGGGCGATTCCGCAGCTCGTGCAGCGGATCGTGTACGACGTGCCTCCGGGGCCGGGGTTCGCCGTCGACTCCTTCCCCGAACAGCTCCACAAGCCGATCACCGACCACGGCGACTTCATCAACGTCTTCGACCAGCGCCTGATGAAACGGATGGTGAGCTGCCTCAACGATGGACGCCGCTGCACCTGACCTCACGGGTGCCCCCGGGGCGCCCCTGACGGTGTCCCCTGGGGACGCCCTCAGGGGCGCCCTCCGCGGTTTACCGGCAGGACGTCTCCCGGGGGCCCTTCACCGGGCCCCTCGGGTGTCCTACGGGGGTGTCGTTCGGCGGTGTCCCGCCGCGGTGGTCCTCAGTGGTGTCCCTCGGCGTGGGAAGGGCTCGCGGAGTGCGAGGAGTGCGGCGCGTGCGGCGCGGTGGTCTCGACCTGACCGCCGAGCCGTCCGCGTACGCGCTCCACCGTCCGCTCGTCCCCCGCCACGGTCCACTTCCGGCCCACGAGATAGGCGCCGCCGTAGTCCTTGGCCTCGTTGATCCACTCGCGCTGGCCGCGGTCGCTGGCGAAGGTGAGCAGGACGTACGTGCCGTCGCCCGTCGCGCACTTCGCCTGGCGCAGCTCGGCCGCGTCCGTCTGGAGGTCGGGCTCGCACTCGGCCTTCGCGGCGATCTGCTCCAGGGTGCCGGTGGCCTCCTCGGGGGGCTCGCCCCCGGCGCCGCACCCGGCCGTCACCAGCACCGCGACGGCCAGGACCGCCGCCTCCACCGTTCGCCGCGTACGCATCACCATGGGCTCATCCTGCCCGTCCGGCCCTCCGTTCGGTGCCCGAACGCCAGGAGTGGTGGAATCCGATCGATTGCGGTTTGGTACGAAAAGGACCGATCCGGAGGAGTCGACGCCATGCCCGCCATCCCCGCTGCCACCGTCGCCAATCTCCGGGACCTCGGCACCCTCTCCCTCGGCGAGAACCGCAGCGTCCGTTCCGGCCGGATCTTCCGCTCCGGACGGCTCGACCGGATGGACCCGGCCGACCCGGTGGTGGCCGGACTGGGCATCCGGACCATCGTCGACTTCCGGACCGCCGCCGAGCGCGCCGACCGGCCGGACCACGTCCCGGACGGCGGGCGGCTGCTCGTCGCGGACGTGCTGGCCGACCACCTGGCCGCGAGCGGCCTGCCGCCCGCGGCCCGGCTGAAGACGCTGCTCGCCGACCCGGCGCTGGCCGAGGAGCTGCTGGGCGGGGGCAAGGCGCGCGAGGCGTTCGTCCGCACGTACCGGGCCTTCGTGGCCACCGACTCCGCCCGCGCCGCCTACCGGGCCTTCCTGATGGAGCTGGGCGATCCGCACACCGGTCCGCTGCTCTTCCACTGCACGGCGGGCAAGGACCGCACCGGCTGGGGGGCGACGATCGTGCTGTCCGTCCTCGGCGCGGACGACGAGACGGTGATGACGGAGTACCTGTCGGTCAACGCCGCCGTCCGGCAGGCCTTCGCCCCCATGATCGAGGGGTTCACGGCGCAGGGCGGCGACCCTGACCTGGCACTGGCGCTCATCGGGGTCGTACCGGAGTACCTCGCCGCGGCGCTCGACGAGGTGGCGGTCCGGCACGGCTCGATGGAGAAGTACGTACGGGAAGGGCTCGGGGTGCCCGACGAGGTGACGGCCGTGATCCGCGAGCGGCTGACGGTCCACGGGGCCTGAGCCGCCCGCCGCGCCCCCGCGAGCCCCGGTCGCAGGGCCGTACGGCCGGGGTGACCATCGCATGATTCGCTCGTTCTGCTGAACGTGACCACCCAGGAACTCGCCACCTCCCCCCACGGCCCCGGGCGGCCCGGCCCCGTCGACGTCGAGCAGGCGGAGGCCGCCCTCGTCGAGCACTACCCCCGGCTGGTCCGGATCGCGTACCTCGTGCTGCCGCCCTCACTCGGGCGCAACCGGCGGGTGCTGACCGCGCACGCCCTCGTCCAGCGCTCGCTGCCGCGCCGCCGCGTCTCCGGCGGTGGCGTCCCGGTCGCGCGCCGCCCGGAGGACGCCGTCGACCCCGGGTACGCGTACGTACGCGGCGAGGTGCTGCGCCAGGCGCTGGTCGCCGGCCTGCCGTTGCGGCGCCCGGCGCTGCCGCGGCGGGCCCAGCTCCCGCCGCTGCTGCCGCACGTATGGGGGCTCCGGCTGTTCCCGCGTGCCGGCGGCGCCGACGAACTGGCCCTCGACCAGCGGCTCTCGGCGCTCTCCGGACCGGCGCGGGCGGCCTACGTCCTGCGCGGCCTCGAACGCCAGGGCGACCCGGAGGTGGTGCGGGTGCTCGCGGCGGCCGGCGTGCCGGAGGCGGACGCGCGGGCGGCGCTCGGGGAGGCGGACGGGGTGGAGGCGGCGGGAGGCGCCGGAGCGGCCACGCTCCTCGACTCCCCCGAGTTCGACCCGTGTTCGCTCCAGGCCAGGCCGACGGATCTGATGCGGCGCCGCCAGCACGGCAAGGCGGCCCTGGCCGCGGCGGCGGCCGTGGCGGTGTGCGGGACGCTGCTCGGGCTGCCCGGGGACGGCTGGGGCAGAAACGGTGCTGCGGCGCCGTCGTACGCCCGCAACCCGGCGGCGGAGGCGGCCCTGGACCCGGAGGGCCTGAAGCGGGTCCCGGCGGGTTTCTGGCAGCGCTCGACGCGCAGGGACTTCTCGGTGTGGCCGGAGCGCGGGGGCCTGGCCGGGGACCGGGCGCTGCTGCGCCGGGCCCTCGCGGTCTGGGCCCGGCCCGGCGGCTCGGTGCAGACGTCGGCGACGCCCGGCACACCGGTGGGGCCGCCGATGGGCTCGCCGCAGCTGCTGTACGCGGGCAAGGTCGACGGGGCCCGGGTGGTGCTGTTCCACGACGGGCTGCGGGCGGTGCGGTACGCGGAGCCGGCCGCGGGCACGAGCGGGGCGGCCCTGGACTTCGCGCGGACGGACGGGGCGGACGAGGTCGGCTCGTCGGCGCTCGTGGTCGCGCGCGCGGCCGGCAACGTCCGCTATCTGACGGCGCCGTGGGTCCGCGAGACGGCGGTACGGGACCTGCTCGCGCCGTCGAAGGAGCCCTGGCCGCTGGAGCGGGACGCGGACGGTCTCACGCGTGCGCTGCCCAGCCCGGTGGCGGCGCGGGGGTGCACGGTCTGGAACGCCCTCCAGCTGCGGGACGCGGCGGGAGTGCGGCTGCTGACCGACCTGGGCGAACTGGCCCCCGCCCGGCTGACGGCGGGGCCGCCGACCGCGCCCGTGGACGCGACGGGCGAGGAGGCGCGGACGGCGTGGGCGGGGACGGCGTGCGGCCTGACGGCGGTCCGTTCGCACGGGGTCAGGGCGGTGAACTCCTGGCGGTTCGCCGGGCAGCGGCTTCCGGAGGGCGGTGGCCGGGCCGCCTGGCTGTGCACCCGTGCGGAGACGTGGCGCGGCACGGGCGGCAGGGCGCTCGCGCAGTTCCAGGCGTCCGCCGGGGTCCCGGCGGCGCTCGTGGCGAAGGCCGAGGAGACACCGGCCTGCGGGGTGCGTGACCCGCGGGTGCTGGCTGGTGTGCTGTGGCAGGCGAAGAGCGGACAGTGGTACGTCCTGGCGGCCGGAAGCGAGGACGTCGCCTCGCTGACGACCTCGGGGGGCGTCGTGGGCCGGGCGGACGGTCGTCTGCTCGCGCTGAAGGCGAGGCCGGGCGCCCGGGCGGATCTGCGCGGCACGCTGAAGGACGGCACGCCGGTGGGGGCGCTGCGCTGAGCGGCGGTGCGGCTCCCGGCCCTCGACCGGCACAGGCCGGACGTCGACCGGCGTGCCCGGACGTCCGCAGGCATCCCCGGGCGCCGAGCGGGCACCGCGCCCGCCCCGACGAGCGGCGGCCGAGCGCCTCCCCGGCACCGGCCAGGCCGGATCGCGGATGGCGGCCGCCGCGGGAAAAGCCGGTGCACGACCCTGTCGCCAACCGCTTACCCCTCAGTACATTGACGCCATGTCTAATACGCAGCCTGCCCCGGTGGCGTCGGAGCACATCGAACTCACGGCACGCAAGGTCTCCTTCACCTGGGAGGAGACCCCGCTCCACTGGGTGCCCGGCGACCCCTTCACCACCCACACCATCAACGTGCTGCACCTGCTGCTCCCGGCCGGCGAACGCTGGTTCGTGCACGTCTACAAGCAGGTGCTCCCGCTCATCACCGACGACAGGCTGCGTGCGGACGTCATCGGCTTCATCGGGCAGGAAGCCGTCCACTCCCAGGCGCACGACGACGTGCTCCCCCATCTCAAGAGGCTCGGTCTCGACCCCACGCCGTACACCGCGCAGGTCGACTGGTTCTTCGAGAAGCTGCTCGGCGACCGGACGCTGCCGCCGGGCAGGCCGCGCCGCTGGTGGCTGATGGAGCGGGTCGCGCTCATCGCCGCCATCGAGCACTACACCGCCTTCCTCGGCGACTGGGTGCTCAACGCCGAGGAGCTCGACCGGCGGGGCGCCGACCCCACCATGCTGGACCTGCTGCGCTGGCACGGCGCCGAGGAGGTCGAGCACCGCTCGGTCGCCTTCGAGCTCTTCACGCACCTCGACGGCGGCTACCGTCGCCGCGTCCGGACCTGGGCGACCGCCCTCACCGCGATGGTCTTCCTCTGGCAGCGCGGCACCCGCTTCTTCATGGAGAACGACCCCACCCTCACCGACGGCAAGGCGTCGGTCGGGCAGCTCGTCCGCAAGGGACGGGAAGGGGTGCTGCCCTCCACCCCCGACCTCCTGCGGTCCATCCCCCGCTACCTCAGCCGCGCCTACCACCCCTCGCAGGAGGGGGACACCGCCCAGGCCGTCGCCTACCTGGCGAACTCCCCCGGCGCCAACGGAGGCCGCTGACCATGCCCCGCCTGCGTACCGTCGTCCTCGTCGCCGGGACGGCCCTCCTCGCCACGCGCGCCAAGCGCGCCGTGCGCCGACGCATCGAAGCGGCGCCGCTGTGGCCGATGCCCGCCCTCGAGGAACCGGTGTCCGGCCGCGGCCGCCTCGCCACCGTGACCCGCAGGGTCCTCGTCACCCGACGCACCGAGCCCGCCGAGGGCGTGGTGGGGCTCCGACTGGAGGGCGCCGGCCTGACCCGCTGGCAGCCCGGGGCCCACCTCGACCTGGTCCTGCCGTCCGGGCGGGTGCGTCAGTACTCGCTCTGCGGGGACCCCGCCGACACGGACGCGTACACCGTCGCCACCCGGCTGATCGAGGGGGAGCGAGGGGGCCGGGGCGGCTCGCGCGAGGTGCACGAACAGCTCCACGAGGGGACGGAGGTCGAGATCCGGGGGCCGCGCAACCGCTTCCCGCTCGTCGATGCCCCCGCCTACGTCTTCGTCGCCGGAGGCATCGGCATCACGCCCGTCCTGCCGATGCTGCGCGCGGTGGAGGCGGCGGGCGCCGACTGGCGGCTGCTGTACTGCGGGCGCTCGCGCTCCACCCTGCCGTTCCTCGCCGAGATCGAGCGGCTGGCCGCGGCGGGCGGCCGCCTGACGGTGGTCCCGGAGGACGAGTCCGGCCTGCCCGACCTCGGCTTCCTCACGGACGTCCCGCCCGGGACGGCGGTGTACTGCTGCGGCCCGGACGGCCTGATGGACGCGGTGTCCGCCGCCATGCCCGCGGGGCGCCTGCCGCATCTGGAGCGTTTCTCCCCCGCCGCCCCGGCGGCCGGGGGCGCCTTCGAGGTCGAACTGCGCCGCTCCGGGCGGACGGTGGCGGTCGCGCCGGATCAGTCGGTGCTGGCCGCGGTGCGGGCCGCGGTGCCGGGTGTCCCGTACTCCTGCGAGCAGGGGTTCTGCGGGACCTGCCGCCAGGGGGTCCTGGAGGGCGAGGTCGACCACCGGGACGAACTGCTCACCGACGCCGAGCGCACCGACTCGATGCTGCTCTGCGTCTCGCGGTGCGCGGGCGAACGGCTGGTCCTCGACCTGTAGTTCGGGCGGATCCGGCTGGTCGGCTGGTCGGCTGGTCGGCTGGTCGGCTGGTCGGCTGGTCCGGCTAAGGGAGGATCAGCCAGTCGAAGGCCAGCGCGGCGGCGAGGCCGCTCACCAGGAGCCAGGTCCCCAGCCGCGTGCGGCCGTTGCGGGACAGTTCGATCACCACGCCGCAGAGGATCATGGCCAGTCCGTACACGCCGACGACCAGGACGGACGTACGGCTGGCCAGCCGGATCACGAGGACGACCGCCATCGCGACCAGCAGCACGGAGGCGGCGGCTATCCGGAGCCGGCGGGCCTGGGTGGGCGTCATGCCGGTCGCGACGGACCCGTCCGCGTCCTCGGTCTCGCCGGCCTCCGCCCCGTTCTCGGCCGCGTCGGCCGCGTCGGCCGCGTCGGCCGCGTCGGCCTCGTCGGCCTCGTCGGCCTCGTCGGCCTCGTCGGCCTCCGCAGGGCCCTCCGCCCCGGCGCCGGGCGTCCGGGGCTCCGTCGCCTCGGAGTCGACTGCCTCGGTCTCCGTTGCCTCGGTCTCCGTCACCTCGGTCTCCGGTACCGGTGTGTCCTTGGCCGGTGTGTCCTGGTCGGAAGCGCTCATGTGGTGGGAGCGTAACGGACGCCCGTTAGGCTGTTCGCATGACGACCGGGGTGCGCCGCAGGATGGGCGTCGAGGAGCGCAAGCAGCAGCTGATCGGGGTGGCCCTGGAGCTGTTCAGCCACCGATCGCCCGACGAGGTCTCCATCGACGAGATCGCCGCCGCCGCGGGCATCTCACGGCCGCTGGTCTACCACTACTTCCCCGGCAAGCAGAGCCTGTACGAGGCGGCGCTGCGACGGGCGGCCGACGAGCTGGCGGCCCGGTTCGTGGAGCCGCCGCGGGGCCCGCTGGGGGCGCGGCTGCTGCGGGTGATGGGCCGGTTCTTCGACTTCGTGGACGACCACGGTCCCGGATTCTCCGCGCTGATGCGGGGCGGCCCCGCGGTGGGCTCCTCCACGACGAACGCGATGATCGACGAGGTACGCCAGGCCGCCTACGAGCAGATCATCGCCCATCTGGAGGTGGCGGCCCCCTCCGCCCGGCTCGAGCTGGTCGTCCGCTCCTGGGTCTCGCTCGCCGAGTCGACGGCGCTGATCTGGCTGGACGGGCGGCGGATCCCGCGGGCGGAGCTGGAGCTCCAGCTGGTGCACGACTTCGCCGCGCTGGCTTCGGTGAGCGCCGCCTACGACCCGGAGATGGCGGAGGTCCTCATCCGGATCCTGGGCGACGAACCGGCCGACGGCCCCTTCGGGGACCTGGTCGGCCGGCTCCTGGCCCTGGCGCCGCGGATCCCGGCTCAGCCCTTGCGGTAGGACGCCTCGAGGTCGCGGACCTCGACGGAGAGCCGTACCCCTTCCGTCGCCTTGAGGTGGTCCGGCAGCAGCCCGAGGACGGCCTCGGAGAGCCGCGCCTTGAGCTCGTCGGAGCGGCCGGGCAGCAGGGCTATCTCCACGTGCACGATCACGTCGTCGGTCGAGCCGTCCCCGACGACCGTCTCCTCGACCTCGCGGAATCGGGTCTTGCAGCCGTCGAGCCGCGTGTCGACCGTCTCCACGACGAGCGGGTGGAGGGCGAGCGCGAACCCGCGCCGGTCGAGCGGTGCGGAGTAGTCCACGGTGATCTGCGGCATGGGGGCTCCCGGTCGAAGGGTTGTCTGGCCACACCTTGGCGGTGATCGCCGTGACCGCACAAGTGACCTTCCGGCAGGCGGACATCGCCGCTCCGGGACGGCGGGCCGGCCGCGGGAGGGGTCCGGCACGCGGCGAGGCCGGCCGGGTGGGCCCGGCCGGCCTCGCGTGACGCGGTGCGGTGTGGTGCGGTCAGCGCGTGGTGAACACCGCCACGGTCCGGGCCGGGACCGTGAAGGTGCCCGAACCGCTGTCGTAGGAGGCGGTCTTGACGGTGGCGTCCGCGCCCGCCGCCTGGACCGGGTGGAGGGCGTAGCCCTGGCCGGCCAGGGCGGCGACCCGTTGGGCCTGCCGCTCGGGGGTGGCGTTGAAGACCACGACCAGGCCACCGAGGCGCATGGTGATCACGCCGGGCGTCTCACCGGTACCGGAGAGGGGGAAGGACAGGGCGTCCTGGACCTGTCCGGCGGTGGCGAGGGAGAAGGCGGGCTCGGTCGTACGGATCTTCTGCAGGTCGCGGTAGGCGGCCGCGGCCCCGTCGATCTGCTCGCAGCCGACGGTGAGCGTCCCACTCGTCAGGAGCGGCTTGGCGAAGGCCCACTTGGCCTTGTTGTCGGGCGCCGGGGGCAGGCCACGGCCGAAGCCGTTGCCGTCGCGGCAGTCCCAGTGGATCGCGTTGAACCAGTCGCCGCTGTCGTACGAGTTGCGGTCGAGGGACTTGGACCGCAGCAGGTCCGAGCCCGCCTGGGAGAGCGCGGGGCCCTGCGAGAGCGTCGCCGTCGCCATGGCGAGGACCTGCATCCTGGCCCGGTCGGCGGGCGAGGTGGCCGCCGGGAGCTTGAAGGCGAGCGCGTCGTACAGGGTCTCGTTGTCATGGGCGTCGGCGTAGGCGAGGGCGTCGCCGGGGGCGGCGGCGTAGCCGGCCGGGGCGCCGTTGTAGTCGACCTCCGAGCCCTTGACCGTCCGGCCGGAGGTGTCGGTGAAGGAGTAGGAGGCGAGGTTGCCGGAGAGGCCGACCTTGATCAGGTCCTGGTAGTGCAGGAGGCGGGCCTTCTGCTGCTCCGGGGTGCCGTTGGCGGCCTTGGGGTTGGGGTCGGTGTAGAGGCCGGAGGCGAAGCCCTGGACGCCCGGGTCCTCGTCGAAGGGGCCGCCGCCGCGGACGGCGTCGCGGGCCCGGTCGGAGAAGGTCGCGATGCCGGTCCCGGCCATGTTCTTCTGGGTGGCCTGGACGAAGCGGGCGTCGTCGGCGATCTCGCCGAAGTTCCAGCCCTCGCCGTAGAGGACGATCGCCTTTCCGTCGACGCCGTCCTTGGCGAGGGTGAGCGCGTCGAGGGCCTTGCGGACGGCGAGGATGTTCTCCTTCGGGTGGTGGCCCATCAGGTCGAAGCGGAAGCCGTCGACCTTGTACTGCTTGGCCCACGTGACGACCGAGTCCACGACGAGCTTGCCCATCATGGCGTTCTCGGGCGCGGTGTTGGCGCAGCAGGTGGAGGTGGCGACGGAGCCGTCGGCCTGGAGCCGCTGGTAGTAGCCGGGCACGATCCGGTCGAGGACCGACTTGTCGGACTGGCCGGCGGCGACGGTGTGGTTGTAGACGACGTCCATGACCGTGCGCAGGCCGGCGCCGTTGAGGGCCTGGACCATCCGCCGGAACTCGACGGTGCGGCGGGTGCCTTCGGGGTCGGTGGCGTAGGAGCCCTCGGGGACGGTGTAGTGGAGGGGGTCGTAACCCCAGTTGTAGGCGTCCTTGGCCGCGGCGGCGGCCACGCAGGCCTGCTGCTCGTCGGAGTCGGGGGCGTAGACCTTCAGGTCGCAGGCCGGCTCGGTCTGAGCGGACTTCTTCTCGGGAATGGTGCCGATGTCGAAGGCCGGGAGCAGGTGGACGTAGGAGGTGCCGGAGGCGGCCAGCTGCCGCAGGTGCCGGGAGCCCTTGCTGTCGGGGTCGGTGAAGGCGAGGTACGTGCCGCGGTGGGCGGCGGGGGCGGTGGTGTCCGCGACGGAGAAGTCGCGGATGTGCAGCTCCTGGATCTGCGCGTCCCGCAGGGGCACGGCCGCGGGCTTGGCCAGCGACCTCCACCCCGCCGGGGCGAGCCTCGGGTCGGCCAGGTCGGTGACCAGGCTGCGCGCCGAGTCGGTGGTCAGGGCGGTGGCGTAGGGGTCGGTGACGTGGTTGGTGACGATCCGCCGCACGCTGGGCGCCCAGACCTTCACCACGTACCGGTACGGCTTTCCGGTCCACGCGCGCGTGCCGGTGACCGACCAGACGCCGGAGGCCTCGTCGCGGCGCATGGGGACGGTCTTCCCGTCGAGTTCGAGGGCGACGGACTGGGCGGTGGGGGCCCAGATGGAGAGGGTGGGGGTGCCGCCCCGGAACACCGGGCCGAGGGAGGCGGTGGTGGCCTTCGGGGCGTACAGGTCGTCGAGGACGCCGGCGAGCTGGACGCCGGTGGCGGTCAGGACGGCGCCGTTCGCCGCGTACTGCGCGGCGACGAGCTGGCCCTTGAGGGCGTCGCGGACGCGGTCGCGGTCGCGGGGGTCGACGGTGAACGCTCCGTACGCCTTGAGGTGCGGGAAGGCGGCCTTCTGCGCGTCGGTCAGCTCGGTCCTGTTCAGGCGGAGTACCCGCCGGTCGCCGGTGAGGGCGCCGTCCTCGACGGCGATCGATCCGTCGCGGGAGGTGAGGAGCACGCTGGAGGCGGCGGCGTCGCTGCCGTTCCAGGCGAGGGTGGTCGCGTCGATCCAGACGGCCTGGGACTTGGTGAGGTCGAGCGCGGCGCCGCTGCCCTTGGGCTGCGGCAGCAGGTACTTCTCCTGGCCGCCGAGCATCCAGACCTCGTGGCCGTGGGCCTTCAGGTCGAGGGACTGGTCGGTGGGCAGGTCCTTCTCGTCGCCCTTGTGCAGGATGTAGGAGAGGGAGGTCGCGCCGGGCGCGAGCGGGACTTCGTAGACGGCTCCGTAGGCGTCGGTGCGCACCGGCTCCAGGGGCTTGGTCCAGTCGGTCGGGTTCGCGGCGCCGGTCCAGGTGTGCAGACCCCAGCCGTCGTACTTCCCGTCGGCGCGCTGGTAGTGCAGGACGGCCTTCGTGGTGTCCTGGGGCGGGTACGCGCCCGCGGGGGCGGCGTTCAGGACCTCCGGCTTGCCCTGCTCGATCCACACCTCGCCGGTCTTGGAGAGGTCGACGGCCCGGTCGGCGTCGGTGTCCTTGACGCCGTCCTTGTTCACCGCGATGAAGCCGACCGAGGAGGCGCCGGGCTTGAGCTTGACGTAGGCGAAGGCGCCGTAGGCGTCACGGCCGGTGAAGGGCTTGCCGGCGGGCCAGGTGGTGCCCTCGCCCTCGGCGATGTCGCCCCAGGTGTAGAGGCCCCAGTCGTCGTAGTTCCCGTCGGCGCGCTTGTAGTGGACGATCGCGTGGTCCCGCTGGGTGGCGGTCGGCGGCTGCTCGACGGCGGGGGCGCCGCTGGTGGTGGCGGCGGTGGCGCTCGCGGTGCGGCCGGCGGTGTCGACGACGACGGCCTTGTAGCGCAGCGCGGTGCCGGCGGGGGCGGTGACCTTCTGGGTGACCTTGTACGGGGCGTGGTCGGCGGAGCCGAGGACCTGCCACTTCCCGTTGCCGGTCTGGGCGGCGAAGACGACGCGGTCGAGGCCGCCGCCCGTGACGTCGGCGGAGATCTCGACGGTGCCGGTGGCGCCGGCCTCGGGGGCCTTGAGGGTGAGCGCGGGCGCGGCGGCGGGGGTGGCGAGCGGCTTGGACGCCTTGAGGACGAGGGAGCCGAGCGCGGGGACGGTGACCTTGACGGTGGAGTCCGCGCCGCTGGTGACGCGGGCGTCGCCGCCGTGGATCGCGGTGAAGGCGGTGTGCGCGGCGGAGCCGGTCGGGATCTCGACGGTCTTCGCCTCGGTGGAGCCGTTCACGGCGACGAGGTATTCGACGGGCCCGGTCTTCGCGCGGGTGTCGGTGCGGGAGAAGGCGTAGACCTGGCCCTCGGCGTACCGCTGCTGCTGGACGCCGTCGCGCAGCGCCGGGTGCCTCGTGGTGAGGTCGGCCAGTGCGGCGATCTGCCGGTAGAGGGGGTGGGTGGTGTCGTACGCGTCGTCGGCGTGCGTGCGGTCGGTGCCGAGCTGGTCGTCGTCCAGGTAGTCGGCGGCCTTCGACGCGAAGAGCGTCTGGCGCGCGTCCTTGTCGCCGCCGGGGCCGGTGAAGCCCTGCTCGTCGCCGTAGTAGACGACGGGGTTGCCACGGCTGAGGAACATCAGCTCGTTGGCGAGCCGGTAGCGGGCGAGCAGCTCGGCGTCGTCGGCCTTCGGGTTGTCCTGCTTGAGGAAGGCTCCGAAGCGGCCCATGTCGTGGTTGCCGAGGAAGGGCACCGACTCGTAGGCGTTGGCCTTGTCGGTGGTGTAGCGGTAGTCCTGGGCGAAGAGGTTCGCCAGCTTGTCGGCGGAGCCGCCCTGGGAGGCGAAGGTGCGGGCCGCGTCCTGGAACGGGAAGTCGAGGGTGGCGTCCAGGCGGCCCTCGGTGACGTACGGCGCGGTGATCGCCGGGTCGGCGGAGTAGACCTCGCCGAACATGAAGAAGTCGTCGCGGCCGCGCCGGGCGGCGTACTCGTCGAGGGCGGTGGCCCACTGGGTCCAGAACTCGGTGTTGACGTGCTTGACGGTGTCGATGCGGAAGCCGTCGATGTCGAAGTCGCGCACCCAGCGCTGGTAGATCTTCTCCATGCCCTCGACGACCTCGGGACGCTCGGTCCACAGGTCGTCGAGACCGACGAAGTCGCCGTACGCGGAGGACTCGCCGGCGAAGGTCGAGTCACCCCGGTTGTGGTACATCGTCGGGTCGTTGAGCCAGGAGGGGACCTTGACGTCTTTCTTGTCGGGGGCCACCACCGGCGTGCGGGGGAAGGAATCCCCGTCCACGCGCGGGAAGCGCTTCGTGCCGTCGGCGTAGTCGGCGTCGTCGAAGGGGACGCCGTCCTTCGTCAGATAGGGGAAGGCGCCCTTGGAGAGGTAGCCGTAGGACTTCTCCCGGTAGTCGACGACGTCGGCGGTGTGGTTGGTGATGACGTCGAAGAAGACCTTCATGCCCTTGGCGTGGGCCTGGTCGATCAGCTTCTCCAGGTCGGCGTTGGTGCCGAAGTGCGGGTCGACCTGGGTGAAGTCGGTGATCCAGTAGCCGTGGTAGCCGGCGCTCGCGTCCTTGCCGGCGCCCTGGACGGGCTGGTTCTTGAAGATCGGCGCCATCCAGATGGCGGTGGTGCCGAGTCCCTTGATGTAGTCGAGCTTCCGGGTCAGGCCCTTGAGGTCGCCGCCCTGGTAGAAGCCCTTGTCGGTCGGGTCGTAGCCGGTCTCCAGGCGGGTTCCGGTGAGGCCGCCGCGGTCGTTGCGGGTGTCGCCGTTGGCGAACCGGTCGGGCAGGACGAAGTAGAACTGCTCCCGGGTGAGGTCGTGGCGCGCGGGCTGCGCGGCGAGCGCCTTGTCGGAGGGCGGGGGCGGCGGCGGGGGCGCCGCGGCGGCGGGAAGGGCGGGCACCAGCGCCGCGCACAGGGCGGTGGCCACGACGGCCGCCGTTCTCTTGCGTATCACGGGGGTTCTCCCTGGAGGTACGGGAAGGGGGGCCGCCCCGGTGGGGCGGCCCTGGTGGGAGGGGCGGTCAGTTACGGAAGGTGTCGTCGAGGACGATCTGGCCGGAGGCGGGGACCGTGGCGACACGGTTCGCGCCGGATTCCCAGGTCACGTTGCCCGCCGCGTCCTTGCGGACGTACTTGTACTCGAAGGACGTGCCGGCGGGCAGGGGCACCGTCAGCTTCCAGACGGGGTAGCTCGTCGGGTCCAGCTTGGGGGCCGCGGCCGGGGACCAGTTGCCGAGGGCGGCGTGGCTGCCGGTGACGTGGATGTTCTGGCCGAGGACCGTGGTGGCGTTCACCTGGAAGGCGGCCGCGCTGCTCGCGGGCGGCGGGGTCGTGCCGCCGGCCTGGCAGGTCTTGGCGTTCACGTGCAGGGCGAGCGCGGTGTGCGCGCCCAGTGACGCCGTGAACTGGCCGGCCGCGTTGACGGTCACGGCGGTGTTGCTCTGGACGTCGCAGTAGGTGCCGGCGGCCAGACCGGTCTGGAAGGTGCGGGAGAGTGTGGAGCCCTCGTGGTTGAGGACGACGAACGCCTTGTCGCCGCGGCCGAACGCGATCGCGTCGTTGCCGTTGTCCCACCAGTGGGAGACCGCCGCGCCGCGGGCCGCGTTGCGGAAGCCGACCATCGAGGAGATCTCGCGCCAGGCGTGCTGGCACTTCCAGCCGTCGGTGTAGCAGGCGTTGACGAGTCCGCCGCCCGGAGCGCCGGCGTCCTTGTCGGACCACTCGTAGCCGGAGTGCACGTCCGGGGAGCCGTAGGGCCAGGCCAGCATGAAGACGCTCGCCAGGGTGTAGGCGGAGCCGTTCTTGTAGTTGAGGGTCTCGCCGTTGCGCTCGGTGTCGTGGTTGTCGACGAAGACGCCGGACTTGCCGGAGGACATGTAGCCCCAGGACTCGCCGAAGTTGGCGAGGTGCGCGAGCTTCTCGGAGCCGAAGATCCGCTTGAGGTCGCGGGCGTAGCGGAACTCCTGGACGTCGCCGTTGCCGAGGTACTCGCTCGGCGAGACGGCCTCTCCCCCTCCGTATATCGCCTCCTGCTTCCAGTGGACCCCCGGGTTGCTCAGCCGCGACTTGATGTTGGCCAGGTCGGCGGCCGGCATGTGCTTGGCGGCGTCGATGCGGAAGCCGTCCACGCCGAGGGAGAGAAGGTCGTTCATGTAGCCGGCGATCCGGCCGCGGACCCAGTCCTCGCCGGTGTCGAGGTCCGGCAGGCCGACCAGTTCGCAGTTCTGGACGTTGGCCCGGTCCTGGTAGGTCGAGATGGTGGCCCGGCAGTCGTCCATGTCGCCGCCCGAGTACAGGCCGGGGTAGTCGTACTTGGAGAACGGGGTCCCGCCCGTTCCCGTGCCCGAGGCGTTGGCCATGTGGTTGATCACGGTGTCGGCGACGACCTTCACACCCGCCGCGTGGCAGGTGTCGATCATGTTCTTGAAGGCGGTGCGGTCGCCGAGCGGGCCGGCGATCTTGTAGCTCACGGGCTGGTACGCGGTCCACCAGGTCGATCCCTGGATGCGTTCCTGCGGCGGCGACACCTGCACGTAGCCGTAGCCGGCCGGGCCGAGCTGCTCGGTGCAGGCCTTCGCCACGGAGGCGAACCTCCACTCGAACATCACCGCGGTGACGTCCTTCTCACCGGGCGGGGCGGCCTGCGCGGGGGCGGGCGCCGTGACGGCCACAGCGGCTCCCGCCACGATGGCGAGTGCAGCGGCCACGGTCTTCTTGGCCATGATTCCTCCTGCTGAATCCTCGGGGGATGGGGGAGGTGCGGGGGCGAGGATCGCAATCTCTTGCTGCAAGACAGCAGCAACTATTTTCGGTCGTGACCGTACGAGGGCCCCGGCCCGGGGTCAACCCCTCGGACACACTCGCGCCACATACCGGAAATCCGCAGGAAGCTTCAACGCAAGGACTTACGCAAGGAGTTGCAGTGGTGCTACGTTCAACCACAGCTCCGGGCCGGCCGGCCGAGGGTCCCGCTCCCCCGGGGCGGGTCCCACGCGCCCGGCCGGCCGGTCCGGTCATCGACCGGGCTGGGCGGTGGAGCCGCGTACCACCAGCTCCGGCTGGAAGACGAACTCCGTGCGCTGTACCGGGTTTCCCTCGATCTCCTCGAGGAGCGCCCCGACCGCGGCCGTCGCCATCGCCTGAACCGGCTGGCGGACGGTGGTGAGCGGCGGACTCGTGAACGCGATCAGCGGCGAGTCGTCGAATCCGATCACCGACACGTCGTCGGGCACGTCCAGGCCACGCGCGCGCACGGCGCGGATCGCTCCGAGCGCCATCAGGTCGGAGCCGCAGACGATCCCCGTGCACCCCTGGTCGAGCAGGATGTCGGCCGCCGCGTGCCCGCCCTCGACACCGAACAGCGTGGGGCGGACGTAACGCTCGGCCTCCGCGCGCTCGATGCCCAGCAGATGGTGGAGCTCGGCGGCGAAGCCCTCCGCCTTGCGGCGCGAGGGCACGTAACGCGTGGGGCCGATCGCGAGGCCGATCCGCTCGTGGCCCAGCTCGACCAGATGCCGAACGGCCATCCGCGCCGCCGCCCGGTCGTCCGGCGACACGAAGTTGGCGTCCACGCGCTCGTTGAAGCCGTTGATGAGGACGAACGGCACGCCCCGCGCGGCGAGGCGCACATAGCGGTCCGGGTCGGCCATGGCATCGGCGTGCAGCCCGGACAGGAAGACGATGCCGTTGACCCCGCGCTCCTCCAGCTGCTCGACCAGCTCGTCCTCGGTGGCGCCGCCCGGCATCTGGGTGCAGAGCACCGGGGTGTAGCCGTGTCCGGCCAGGACCTGCTCGATGACCTGGGCGAACGCCGGGAAGATCGGGTTGGTCAGCTCGGGCACGACGAGGCCGACCAGGCCCGCGCTACGGCGTTTGAGGCGGACGGGGCGTTCGTAGCCGAGCACGTCGAGCGCGGCCAGCACCCGGTGCCGGGTCGCCCCGGCGACACCGGCCTTGCCGTTGAGGACACGGCTGACCGTGGCCTCGCTGACGCCGGACTGGGCCGCGATGTCCGCGAGCCGCGGGGGGGGGGGGGCGGGGGCCCCCCGCCGGGGGGGGGGGGCCCCCCCCCCCCCCCCCGCGGGGGGGGGGGGGGGGGCCCCGCCCCCCCCCCCCGGGGGGCGGG
>NZ_JBFASK010000052.1:0-33402 GCF_040677675.1 Streptomyces sp. NPDC053755
GGCGGCCGCCAGCGCGCTGTCGGCGTTGCAGGACAGGCCGATGGTCAGCGCGCCCGCCTCGCGGGCGTGCGCGACGGCGCCGATGGCGTAGGGGGTGCGGCCGGAGGCGGAGACGCCGACCACCGTGTCGCGCGCGGTCAGCCCGAGGGCGTTCAGGTCCTCGGCGGCCAGTTCGCGCGAGTCCTCCGCGCCCTCGACGGACTTCACCATCGCCGACGGGCCACCCGCGATCAGACCGACGACCTCGCCGGGGTCGGTGTCGAAGGTCGGCGGGCACTCGCTCGCGTCGAGGACGCCCAGCCGGCCCGCCGTGCCGGCGCCCGCGTAGATCAGCCGGCCGCCGTCGGCCATGCGGGCGGCGGTGGCGTCGATGGCGGCGGCGATCCGCGGCAGCTGCGCGGCGACCGCGGCGGGGACGGTCTGGTCCTCCTGGTTCATCAGCGCGGCGATCTCGGCGGTGGGGAGCCGGTCGATCTCCGCCAGCTCGGGGCGGAACGCCTCGGTGGTGAGGGTGGCGAGTTGGGCGCGCAGTTCGGAGTACGAAGAGGACACGTGCTGCTCTTTCGGTGCGTCGTCGTCGTTGACGATCAGCGGGTGCGGGTGCGGGTGCGGGTGCGGGTGCGGGTGCGGTTGTGGCGGCGTGGACTTCGGCTGCGTGGGGGGCTGCTCCGTGCGGGTGCGGTGGTCCGACGGGTACGGCGGGTCAGCGGGTCCGGGGCGCGTGCCGGTGGGCGAGGGCTTCGTACGAGGCCGCCAGCGCGGGGGCCGCCGTCTCGTACGTGCGCTGGGTGACGCAGGTGAAGAGGCAGTCCACCACCAGGAGCTGGCTGGTGCGCGACGACATGGCCGCCGGGCGCAGCTCGCTCTCGCGGGCGGTGGAGGTCGTGAGTATGTGGTCGGCGTACTGCGTCACGGGTCCGGCCGGGCGGCCGGTGATGGCGACCGTGGTGGCGCCGTGGTCGAAGGCGACGCGGAGCGGTTCGATGACGTCGCCGGTGGAGCCGGAGTGGGTGATCGCGATGGCCACGTCGCCGGAGCGCAGCTGCACGGCGTTGGTGACGGCGAGGTGCGGGTCGCTGTGCGCGTGGGCGAGCAGGCCGATCCGCAGGAGCTTCTGGCCGAGGTCCTGGGCGACGAGGCCGGAGGCGCCGACGCCGTAGATGTCGATGCGGCGGGCGGTGGCGAGGGCGGTGACGGCGGCGCCGAGCTGGACGGTGTCGAGCCCGGCGGCGGTGTCGGCGAGGGTCTGCTGCTCGTCGTAGGCGAGCTTGGCGACCACGTCGGCGATCGGGTCGTCGACGGCGATGTCCGCGGTGACGGAGGGAGCGCGTCCGGACTGCTGCTGGGCGGCGAGGCCGGCGAGGGCGAGCCGCAGGTCGCGGTAGCCGGGGTAGCCGAGGAGGCGGGCGGTGCGCACCACGGTCGCCTCGCTGGTGCCGGTGAGTTCGGCGAGGCCGGTGACCGTGAGGGCCGCGCAGCCGGCCGGGTCGCCGGCGACGGCCTCGGCGACCCGCTGCATGGAGCGGGTCATGGACGGCGCGAGGGTCCGCACCTTGGCGGCGAGGGCCGCGGGCGCGGGCGGGGCGTTGCCGGGCGCGGACGCCGTCCCGGAGCCGCCGCTGAAAATTTCCTTCACGTCATTGGTCACATCTGAAAGATATTTTCGGCCCGGAGGGGCGTCAAGACCCCTGATGGGTCCGGATGCGGAGGGGATCTTCGCCGTCGCGGCGTATGGGGTGACAATGAGTCCATGGACGACATCGACTCCCTGGAGCAGGCACTGCACACCGCCCGCGCCCTGGTTCTCGCCGATCTGGCGGCGCGTGAGGTGGCCGCGGCCGAGGTCGTCTCGATGGTCGAGGACGCGGTGACGCACCGGCGGTGGTGGGTGGAGCAGTGGCCCGAGGGCATCACGTACGTCGCCGGGCTCGTCGCGCAGGACGTCCAGGACGCGCTTCTGGAGCGGTACGGCCGCTGGCCGCTCTGCCCGGTCTGCGCGTCGGGCGACCCGCACGCCCTGGACGTGGAGCCGGAGCTGGGGCCGGACCCGCACTGGGTCTGCGGCAAGGCGGGTGTGGTCGTGGCTCCGGTGGGCGGCCTGCGGTGAGGGCCGGGGCCGGTACGGAGACGACGGGGGCCGGGGCGAAGGCGGCAGGGACCGGCGCGTGGGCGATCAGGGCCGGCGCGGAGACGGCAGGGGCCGGGACCGCCGCGGCGGCGGGGGTCTGAGGTGGCCCTCTACATCGACCCGCCGACCTGGCCGGGCCACGGCCGCATGTGGTCGCACCTCGTCAGCGACGTCTCGCACGACGAGCTGCACGCCTTCGCCGCCTCGATCGGCGCCCCGCCCCGCGCCTTCGAGCGAGACCACTACGACATCCCGTCGGAGCGGTACGCGGACGCGGTGGCGGCGGGCGCCATCGAGGTCGGTTCCAAGGAACTCGTCCGGAGGATCACGGAGGCGGGGCTGCGCCGGCCGAAGGGCCGGCCGGCGCCCGGGGAGGACCGCCCCCGTTACGACGTGTAGTAGCCGGCCACGTCGGCGAGGAGGTCGACCGACCCCGCCCGGTTGTAGAAGGCGACCTTTCCGTTGACGACGGGCACGACCACCAGGTTGGGGATCGTCTGGCCCGCGGTGAAGTTGAGGTTCGACGCGCTGGTGCGGGTCGTCCCGTCCGGGTACACGGAGACGAAGCTCGCCGAGGTCGGGCCGGTGGCGGTGACGTTGAGGACGACGGCGGTGACCCCGGCCGCCGGGATGCCGGAGACCCCCGCGACCTGGAGGCTCACGGTCCCGCCGGGCCCGACCTCGGCCTGGGGGACGCCGAGGCCGGCGCGGGTGTCCATCAGTCGGGTGGGCGTGACCGGCCTGTAGGTGGAGCCGGTGCCGTCGGTGGTGTAGTAGCCCGCCACGTCGGCCAGGAGGTCCACGGAGCCGGAGTGGTTGTAGAAGCTCACCCTTCCGTTGACGACGGGCACGACCACCAGGTTGGGGATCGTCTTCCCGGTCGTGAAGTTGAGGTTCGAGGCGCTCGTGCGGGCGGTGCCGTCCGGGTACACCGACACGAAGCTCGTCGCCGTGGGGCCGGTGGCGGTGACGTTGAGGACGACGGCGGTGACCCCGGCCGCCGGGATGCCGGAGACCCCCGCGACCTGGAGCGTCACCGTGCCGGCCGGCCCGATCTTGGCCTGGGGGACGCCGAGGCCGGCGCGGGTGTCCATCAGCCGGGTGGGCGTGACCGGCCTGTAGGTGGAGCCGGTGCCGTCGGTGGTGTAGTAGCCCGCCACGTCCGCGAGCAGGTCGACCGACCCGGCGCGGTTGTAGAAGGCGACCTTTCCGTTGACGACGGGCACGACCACCAGGTTGGGGATGGTCTGGCCGGCCGTGAAGTTGAGGTTCGAGGCGCTGGTGCGGGTGGTGCCGTCGGGGTAGACCGAGACGAAGCTGCCGGAGGTGGGGGCGGTGGCGGTGACGTTGAGGACGACGGCGGTGACCCCGGCCGCCGGGATGCCCGCCTTGCCCGTCACCTGGAGGGTGACCGTGGCACCCGGGCCGACCTTGCCCTGGGCGACGCCGAGGCCGCTGCGGGTGTCCATCAGCCGGGTCGGGGTGACCGGCTTGTAGGTGCCGTGTCCGGAGGCGGCCGGCGTCACCGTCAGCGAGCCGCGCGCGTACTCCTTGCCGTACGCCAGGACGCTGACGTACCAGCTGCCGGCCGGTGCCGTGCGCAGGTCGACCGTCGCCTTCAGGGTCCGCGCGTCCTCGGAGACCTCGACGGTGGTGGCGGTCAGCGGCGCCGGACCGCCGGTCAGCCTGACCGTGGTGCTCTTGCTCAGCGCGGTGCCCGTCACGGTGAGGGTCGCGACCGTACCGGCCTGGGCGGTGCCCGGGGTGACGGTGCCGACGGACGGCTCCTCGGCGCCGCAGGGTGCGTTGACGCAGGAGAGGGAGGCGCGGTACGCGGTCCGCTCGGTGCCTTCCGGCAGGGAGAGGACGAAGAGGCTCTGGCCGTCGGCCGTGTACTCCGACGTGTGGTTGCGCTGCTGCCCCTGGCTGCCGTACAGCGTGTGCCGCGCGAGGGGCGTCCCGCCGTCGGGTTCCGTGACGTGGGCGGTGAGGCGGTCCCCGTCCACGGTCGGCAGTACGACGCACGCCGCGGTGCGCTCCTCCGAGAGGGTGCCGGTCAGCGGCCCGTGGCCGGTGGTGAAGGCCACGGCCCGGGGGCACTCCGCCGCGAGGCCCGCGGCCGTGGAGGTCCGCCAGGCGTCGAGGCGGTACGACTCGGGAAGGGACCAGCCCTCCGGCGCCTGGGTGACGACCTGGTAGCCGGTGGAGCCGGTGGCGTCACACGCGTGGGTCACGAGCCGGCAGATGACCCGGCCCTGGGTGTTCATGACGAGGGTGTGGGTGATGTCCCCCGTGTCGCGCGCGTCGATGGAGAGACGGTCCGTCGCGGCGCCCGTGGTGACCCGGTGGCAGCGCAGCGTGCCGTTCTCCCCCGAGGCGGCCTGGACGGCCGGGGCGCCGATGGCGGTCGCGGGGGAGGTGGCGCAGCCCTTGGCCGCGGCGGTCACGTCGCGGCGGACGACGGTGTGCGTGGCGGGCGCGTTCTGGCCTTCGAGCAGGAGGGTGTACGCCTTGCCCGGGGCGAGCGAGCAGCTGCTGAGGACGTCGAAGGGGAGCTGCTGGCCGGGTGCGGGGTGGGTGTAGCACTCCGCGCCGTTGCCGTCGGTGTCGATCAGCCTCTGCGTGTAGTCCGGGAAGAGGTCCCGGTCGTCCGGGAAGGCGTACCGGAACCGGAACAGCTCCGCGGGGGAGTGGGCGTCCGCCGGGATGGTCAGGCAGTGCGAGAACACATCGTCGCCGGTGGCCATCCGTACGGCGGCGGAGTCGTCGGCGAAGGTGGCGGCGGGCAGCGCCTGGCAGCCGGGCTGGGGAACGTCCGTCCGGACGAAGTGGACGCCGTACGCGCCGGTCTCCGTGGAGTCGGCGGCGCGGACCGTCGCGCGGAACGGCGCGGTGCCGGTGAGGGCGCAGGTCCCGGACGCGAGCGCGACCGGCGCGCACTGCTCGGTGCCGTCCGCGTCGACGACCTGGACGGCGGCGCGGACGCCGGCGCCTCCGCGTGAGGTCAGGGCCGCGATGCGGGCGCCCTGCGGGGTGGGCAGCTCCAGGCAGGAGGTCTGTCCGGCCGTGGTGAACTCGCCCGCGTACCGCCCCTCGGCGACGGGCACGCACTCCTCGGCCGCCGGCTGCGCGGTGGCGGTCCCGGCCGGCAGCAGGAGCGTCCCGAGGACGGCGAGGAGAGAGACGAGTACGGCGGAAACGGGGCGTCTCGCGGACGCCGATGCCCTTGGCATGAACCCCCCATGGGTGTGAGCGATGCATGATCGTCGCACACGGCTCTGAGGGGGGCCCGGGGCGGTCGGGGTCAGTCCACCCGAGCCAGGCCCGCCTTCGGCCGTGAGGCGGACGAGGCAGGCGAGGTGGGGGCGGCGGAGGAGGCGGAGGAAGCGACGACGTGGCCGGAAGCAGGCGGCGTGCGCCGGGTCAGGCGGAGTGACAGGGCGACCGCGGCCAGGGCCACGACCGTCATGGCGGCGCCGGCCCAGGCCGTCGACGCGAACCCGAGGCCGGCGTCGATGACGGTGCCGCCGAGCCAGGGGCCACCGGTGTTGCCGAGGTTGAACGCGGCGGTGGTCGTGGCGCCCGCCAGGGTGGGGGCGGCGCCGGCCACGTTGAACATGCGGGCGTTGAGGGCCGGGGCGGTGAAGAAGGCCGAGACGCCGAGGAGGAAGGCGAGGACGATCGTGGCGGCCGGGCTGGAGGCGAAGAGGGCCAGGGCGACCAGGAAGACCGTCGAGGCGGTGATGCCGCTCAGCAGCACCCCGAAGAGGTGCGCGTCGGCGACGCGGCCGCCGATGTACGTACCGATCAGGGCGCCGATGCCGAAGAGGCCGAGGATCGCGGAGACCCAGCGGGTGTCGATCCCGGCGACGTCCGTGATCACCGGCGCGAGGTACGAGAACGCGCAGAAGACGCCGCCGGCGGCGAATGCGGTGACCACGACCGAGAGGAGCACCTGGCGGTCGCGGTAGATCACCAGCTCGCGCTTGAGGCGGGGAGTGGTCTCGGGCAGGGGGATGCGCGGGATGCGGGTCACGACGCCGACGAGCGCGACGGCGGAGGCCGCGCCGACGGCCCAGAAGGCGGAGCGCCAGCCGAGGTGCTCACCGAGGAAGGCGCCTGCCGGGACGCCGAGGACGTTGGCGATCGAGAGACCGCCGATCATGACCGCCATCGCCTTGGCCCGGGCGCCGACCGGCACCATCGCGATGGCGACGGCGGCCCCGACGGCCCAGAACCCGGCGCAGGCGAGCGCGCTCACGACACGGGAGGCGAAGAGCACGCCGTAGCCGGGCGCGAGGGCCCCCGCGATCTGGCCGAGACCGAAGACGGTGATCAGGGCGACGAGGGTCGTCTTGCGGGGCAGCCGGAGGGTGGTGACGGCGAGCAGCGGGGCGCCGACGACCATGCCGATGGCGAAGGCGGATATGAGCAGCCCGGCGCTGGGGATGGAGACCCCCATGTCCTCGGCGATGGGCGGCAGAAGCCCGGACAGCATGAACTCGCTCGTGCCGAGCGCGAAGACGGAGAGCCCGAGGATGTAGACGGCCAGGGGCATGCGGGCGGGGGCGGCGGTGGGGGCGGGGGAGGTCGTGGGCTCGGCGGAGGGAGACGGCATGACATGTGTCAACGGGGTGGTTGTGCCTGACATTCCTGGGGGTGGGGGATGTCTTGCGATGTGGACGCGGGGGGGAATGGGGAGGGCCGCTGGGGTCCCTGAGCCGGTCAGGGACCCCAGCGGCCTTCTGCGATCGCCGGTCCGGTGAGGAAGGACTCCTCGTCGGCGACGGCGGCTCGTCGTCCTTGGCGCACGCCTCGCAACCCGCCATGAAGACCCCGGGGAGCCTCAGCGCGGCGGCGGGGGTGGGCAGTTCGTCGCCGTCAGGGCGGTCAGCTCCGCCCTCAGGTTCGTCCGGGCCCTTCCCTCCCAGGCCGCCGCGCCGTACGGCGTACGGAAGAGGCGGGGGAGGGACATCAGCTGGCGGAGGACCGCCGCGCGGCCCTCGCGGAAGGCCGTGTCCGGGACGAAGGCGTACTCCTCGCGGACCGCCTTCGTGTACGCCGTGTAGGTATCCGGGTCGCTCGCCAGGATCGCCAGGTCCGCGTCGCAGAGCAGTTCGCCGTTGATGTCGCCCTCCGCCGGGTCGTGGGTGACCGTCAGGCGCACAAGACGGGCCACCTCCGTCACCTCATGGCTCGTCAGGCCGGCCTCCGTGAGGGCCTTCTCTGCCAGGGCGGCGGAGCGTTCCTCGTTCTCCGAGCGGTCCGGGCGGTAGACCGCGTCGTGGAACCAGGCCGCCAGGCGGACCAGCTCCAGTTCGCCGCCCTCGCCCCCCAGGTCGGCGAGTTCGTCGATGCGGTCGAGCACCGCCCGCAGGTGGTCGACCGTGTGGTACTTGCGCTGCGGCTCGGCCCAGCGGGCCAGCAGGTTCAGTCCGTACGGGAGGGGGTCGGGGCCCTCACGCCCCGCCCGGGCCGCGCGCAGGGTCGAGGTCCAGCGCTGGAGCAGCGCGGGGTCGGGTGCGTGCTCGGCGTGCTCTTCTTCGGCGGTCATACGCGCATTGTGCCGTGCCCCGTCGCCCGTAAGGCCGCCTTCCGGCGGCCCTGCCGCGCCCCCTGCGCGCGCCTCGGGGGCGTACCCCTCAGGGGTATGCGTGCGTGCAGTGCCGCGGGGGTGAGGGAGTGGCCTGGAGGTCGGCCCGCCAGGTGGGCGTCAGGCGGACGGGGTGACCCACTCGACGAGCTGGACCACGACGCCGTTGGGGTCGGTCATCTGGAAGAGGCGCTCGCCCCAGGGCTCTTCGCGCAGCGGCATGGTGAGGGGAGCGCCCGCTTCCCGCAGCCGCGCCTCCTCGGCTTCGATGCCGGTGACGGTGAGGGCGAGGATCAGGCCGGCCGCGTGCTGGTCGCGCTGGTCCGCCGGCAGGACCTCGAGCCCCTGTCGCAGCAGGACGATGTCGACGGCGGCGTCCTCCCGGCGCAGGGAGACGAAACCGTCGTCGGCCATGACGACCTGGTAACCGAGGTACGTGGTCAGGAAGTCCCGGGAGGCCTCCGGGTCGTCGACGGTCAGCGAGAGGGTGGAGGTGGCGACGTTCAAGAAGGCTCCCGGGAGTGGCGAAGAATCGGTTCGGACGAACTTTGCGACGGACGTAACTTTATGGGGAGTCGATTCTCTACGTCAAGACTATTTTTGCTATAAGTGTAAGATTGCTCCATGGGTACCGAGATGGGACTTCGCGAGTCCAAGAAGCAGGAGACGCGCCGGCTGATCTCCGATCACGCCACCCGGCTCTTCATGGAGCAGGGCTTCGAGGCGACGACCATCGCCGAGATCGCCGACGCGGCCCGCGTCGCGAAGAAGACGGTCACCAACTACTTCGCGCGCAAAGAGGACATGGCCCTCGACCACCACGAGGCCTTCACCGCGAGCCTGGCCGCCGCCGTCGCCGGGCGCGGTGACGGCGAGTCGCCGCTCGACGCGCTGCGGCGGGAGTGCCTCACCGCCCTGGAACACCACGACCCGGTGGCCGGGTTCGCCGGCCCCGCCTTCGCCGGCATGATCGTCGACAGCCCGACCCTCACCGCCCGGCTGCGCGAACTCCACGACCGGCGCGAGGACGAACTCGCCACCGCCCTGGCCGCCCTCGACACCGAGGCGGGCGCCGGCGAGCGGCCCGGTGCCGGTGGTGACCTCGCCCCCCGGGCGGCCGCCGCCCTCATCGCGGCCGCGCACCGCCTGCTGTTCCGGCGGATCCAGGAACTGACCCTCGCCGGGGACCCCGACGACCGGATCACGGCCGTCCTCGTCCCGGAGGCCGAGCACGTCTTCGACCTCCTCGCCGCCGCCCTCGACGGCTCCTGGTACGCGGGGCGGCGCTGACCGGCCGGGCCGGCTCCCGGTGCGCGGGGCGGCGCTGACCGGCCGGGCCGGCTCCCGTACGGGGGCGCCGGGCGGCCGTAGCGCGGGGGCCGGGAAAACCCGTTGCCGGGCCCGCTTTCCGCGCGCCACCCTTCCGCCTATGACTTCCCCTCCCGAGCCCCGCCCGGTCACCGACCTCTTCTCGACGGCCGGACGCCTGAAGGCGATCCCGCGCAGGCCGGCCCGCCGCGAGCAGCTCCTCGCCCACCTGGCGGAGACGCTCTTCGAGCCCGCCCGCTCCTACAGCGAACGCGAGGTCAACGAAGCGCTGCTCACCGTCCACGACGACTTCCCGGCGCTGCGCCGCCACCTCGTGACCGGCGGCCTGCTCTCCCGTACGAAGGACGGCGCGGCCTACCGCCGACAGCAGCGGCCCGGCTCCCCCGGAGGCGCGATCCCGTCCGTCGCGTGACGGCCGCGGTGGTGGCCGGCCTGCTGGCCGGCTACGGCATCGCGATCCCGGTCGGCGCCGTCGGCGCCTACCTCGTGGCGGTCACCGCCCGCACCGACTGGCGTACCGGAGCGGGCGCGGCGCTCGGCGTCGCGGCGGCGGACGGGCTCTACGCCCTCGTCGCGGTCCTCGGCGGCTCGGCCCTCGTCCCGCTGCTCACGCCGGTCATGACCCCGCTGCGGTGGATCTCGGCGCTGGTCCTGGTCGCCCTGGCGGCCCGTTCCGCGTGGACGGCCGTACGCGCGTACCGCGTGGGAGCGCTCGCCGGACGGCGCGGCGACGGCAACCCCACCACCCCGTGGCGCGCCTTCCTCACGTTCCTCGGCATCACGGTCCTCAACCCCATGACCGTGATCTACTTCGCGGCCCTGGTCCTGGCGACCGGCCCTTCGGCCCCCGCCACGACTCCCGACCGGACCGCTTTCGTGCTGGCCGCCCTCACCGCCTCCGCGAGCTGGCAGCTCCTCCTGGCGACGGGCGGCGCCCTGCTCGGCCGCACCCTGACGAGCGCCCGGGGCCGCCTCGGCACCGCTCTCGCGTCGAGCGCCCTGATCACCGGCCTGGCGGTACACCTGGTGGCGTAGGGTCCTGCGGTCCTGCGGTCCTGCGGTCCTGCGGTCCTGCGGTCCTGCGGTCCTGGGGCTCCGGCGCCTCGCCCGCCCTCACCCCGCCCGTTCCGCCTGCCTCCTCGTCGGACGGGCCCCGGGCGGCGGCGCGGGTCAGTGGTCGGCGGCCCGGAAGCCGCGCAGCCGCAGGCTGTTGCCGACCACGAAGACCGAGGAGAAGGCCATGGCGGCGCCCGCGATCATCGGGTTGAGCAGTCCGGCCGCGGCGAGCGGCAGGGCGGCGACGTTGTAGGCGAAGGCCCAGAAGAGGTTGGAGCGGATGGTGCCGAGGGTCCTGCGGGAGAGCCGGATGGCGTCGGCGGCGGCCCGCAGGTCCCCTCGTATGAGCGTCAGGTCGCCGGCCTCGATGGCGGCGTCCGTGCCGGTGCCCATCGCCAGGCCCAAGTCGGCCTGGGCCAGGGCGGCGGCGTCGTTGACGCCGTCCCCGACCATGGCCACCGAACGCCCCTCGCCCTGCAGGCGCTTGACGATGTCGACCTTGTCCTGCGGCATGACCTCGGCGAACACCTCGTCGATGCCGACCTCGGCGGCGACGGACCGGGCGACGGCCTCGTTGTCGCCGGTCAGCAGGATCGGGGTCAGGCCGAGTGCGCGCAGCCGTCCGATCGCCTCGGCGCTCGTCTCCTTGATGGCGTCGGCGACCTCCAGGACCGCCCGGGCGTCGCCGTCCCAGGCCACCGCGATGGCGGTCCTCCCGGCCTTCTCTGCCTCCTCCTTGGCGGTCTTGAGCGCCGGCGGGAGCTCCATGGCCCACTCGGCGAGCAGCTTCTCGCGGCCGACGAGGACGGCGTGGCCCTCGACGACGCCCTGGACGCCCAGGCCGGGGATGCCGGCGAAGTCCTGGGGCGTGGGGAGCGTGCCGACCTCGGCGGCGGCGCCGGTGGCGACGGCCTGGGCGATCGGGTGCTCGGAGGAGTGCTCCAGCGCGCCCGCCAGGCGCAGTACGTCGGTCTCGTCGGTGCCTTCGGCGGTGTGGACCCTGAGGAGGGTCATCCGGCCGGTGGTGACGGTGCCGGTCTTGTCCAGGACGACGGTGTCGACCTTGCGGGTGGTCTCCAGGACCTCCGGGCCCTTGATGAGGATGCCGAGCTGGGCGCCACGGCCGGTGCCGACCATGAGGGCGGTCGGGGTGGCGAGGCCCAGGGCGCAGGGGCAGGCGATGATCAGGACGGCGACGGCGGCGGTGAACGCGGCGGTCAGGCCGGAGCCGGAGCCCAGCCAGAAGCCGAGCGTGCCGAGGGCGAGGGCGATGACGACCGGCACGAAGACCGCGGAGATCCTGTCGGCCAGGCGCTGGGCGGCGGCCTTGCCGTTCTGCGCGTCCTCGACCAGCTTGGCCATGCGGGCGAGCTGGGTGTCGGCGCCGACGCGGGTGGCCTCGACGACCAGCCGGCCGCCGGCGTTCAGGGTCGCGCCGGTGACCGGGTCGCCGACGCCGACCTCGACCGGCACGGACTCGCCGGTGAGCATGGAGGCGTCCACGGCGGAGGAGCCCTCGACGACGGTGCCGTCGGTGGCGATCTTCTGGCCGGGGCGGACGAGGAAGCGGTCTCCGACGGCGAGTTCGGCGGTGGGCACGGTGACCTCGCGGCCGTTCCTGAGGACCGTCACCTCCTTGGCGCCCAGCCGCATCAGCGCCTTGAGCGCCGCGCCGGCCTTGCGCTTGGAGCGGGCCTCGAAGTACCGGCCGGCCAGGATGAAGGCGGTGACGCCGGCCGCGGCCTCCAGGTAGATGTTCCCGGCGCCGTCGGTGCGGGCGATCGTGAACTCGAAGGGGTGCGTCATGCCGGGCGTGCCGGCGGTGCCGAAGAACAGCGCCCACAGCGACCAGAGGAACGCGGCGATCGTGCCGACCGAGATCAGTGTGTCCATGGTGGCCGCGCCGTGCCGGGCGTTGGTCCAGGCGGCCCGGTGGAACGGCCAGGCGGCGTAGACGACGACCGGGGCGGCGAGCGTGAGGCTCAGCCACTGCCAGTACTCGATCTGCAGCGCCGGGACCATCGCCATCGCGACGACGGGGACGGCGAGCGCGACGGAGGTGATCAGCCGCTGCTTCAGGGGCCGAAGCTCCTCGTCGGCCTTCTCCTCGTCGGACGGCCCGGCGTCTCCCGTGGCGGGGGCCTTCGGCGGGGCGGGCTCCTGGGCGGTGTAGCCGGTGGCCTCGACGGTCGCGATCAGGTCGGCGACCGAGACGGCGGCGTCCGCGCCGAAGGTGACCTTCGCCTTCTCGGTGGCGTAGTTGACGGTGGCCTGCACCCCGTCCAGGCGGTTGAGCTTCTTCTCGATACGCGCCGCGCACGAGGCGCAGGTCATGCCGCCGATGGCGAGCTCGACCTGGGCGGCGCCCGGGGTGGTCGTGGTCATGGCTCCTCTTTCCTGAGGCTGGGTGCGCTTCGCGTGGCGGCCGATCATGTGCGCCGGCACTCGGCGGCAGGGGCCCGGGAGGGACGGGCCCCGGCGGCCGTGGTGGTGCGTGCGCCGGGGGTCAGGCGCGGCCGGTGAGTGCGTAGCCGGCGTCGTCGATCGCGGCGGCGATCGCGCTGTCGTCCGGCTCGCCGCCCGTGGTGACGGTCACCCGGCCGCCGGAGACGTCGACGTCGACGGAGAGGACGCCGGCCAGTTCGCCGACGGAGGTGGTGATCGCGGTCTTGCAGTGGCCGCAGGTCATGCCGGTGACGGCGTAGACGGTGGTGGTGGCGTCGGCGGCGGCGGTGGTGGCCTCGCCGGCGCCGGTCGAGCAGCCGCCGTCAGGAGTACAGCAGGAAGACATGGGTTCCTCCTCGGTCGGTGATCAAGGGCGCCAGATACCCTGAGGGGGTATCGCGGCTCGGTTCATGTATACCCCCCGCCCGTATTCGGCGCAAGCGTCTCCCTCGGCTTGACTTCATACCCCCCAGGGGTACTGTGAAGTGCATCGGAAGGAACGGTCGCCCACGCATGGGAGAGCTGTCATGAACACCGGAGTGAAGATCACCGCCTATGCCGCCGCGCTCGCCGCGACCTTCGGGGCCGCCTACGGGGTGGGCAAGGGCGTCGGACCCGCGGACGAGCCGCGGCCGGCCGCGCACGGCGAGCACGCGGCCGCCACGGGCGAAGCGGAGGTGCCACGGGGGAGCGGGGACGGGCACGCCGGGCACGGCGAGGCGGCCGCACCCGCCGCCGGGGGGCTCCAGGTCTCGGAGGGCGGCTACACCCTCGCCCTCGAGACGCCGCGGCCGGCCGTCGGCAGAGGTGTGCTGACGTTCTCCGTCAAGGACGGCGCCGGCCGGAAGGTCACCGCGTACGAGACCGAGCACGGCAAGGAGCTGCACTTCATCGTCGCCTCGCGCGACCTGACGGTCTACCGCCACCTGCACCCCGTCCGGGCGGCCGACGGCACCTGGTCGACGCCGGTCGACCTGCCGGCGGCGGGCGGCTACAAGGCCTTCGCCGACTTCAAGCCGGCGATCGAGGGAGCGAAGAACGTGACCCTGGGCGTGGACCTGTCCGTACCCGGCGCGTACGCGCCCCGGCCGATGCCGGCCGCCGCGCCGACCGCGACCGTCGACGGCTACCAGGTCGCCCTGGCCGGCGCGCTCGCTCCGGGAAAGGCCGGCCGGCTGAAGCTCACCGTCACCAAGGGCGGAAAGCCGGTCACGGACCTGGAGCCGTATCTCGGCGCGTACGGTCACCTCGTCGCACTCCGCGAGGGCGACCTCGCCTACCTGCACGTCCATCCCGAGGAGGGCGGCCCCGGCCCGGACGTCTCCTTCACGGCGACGGCGCCCAGCCCGGGGACGTACCGTCTCTTCCTCGACTTCCAGCACGGAGGCACGGTGCGCACGGCGGCCTTCACGGTGCACGCGGGCGCCGGGCACGCGGCGCCGGAGAAGGCGCCGGCGCCGACCGGGGGCGGCGCGCACGATGCGGGAGAGCACACGCACGGCTAGTCTGGTCATTGGACTAGACCTGTAGCCGTCATTCATGGAGGAATGGGCTCGATGAGCAACCGTGCAGTCCTTGAGGTGATCGCCCTCGACGAAGGGGACGCGGTCGCGGCCCAGGCCGGCGGGGCGGACCGTCTCGAACTGGTCACCGACATGGCGGCGGACGGGCTGACCCCGAGCCTGACCGGCTTCCGCACGATCCGCGCCGCCGTGGACATCCCGCTCCGCGTGATGCTCAGGCTGACGGACGGCTTCGCGGCGGGCGACGTGGACGCCCTGGTCGCCCGCGCCTCGGAGCTGCGGGAGGCCGGGGCCGACGAGTTCGTGCTGGGCTTCCTGACGGCGCACGGCGACGTGGATCTGGTGGCCGTCGAGCGGCTGATCGCCGTCCTGGAGGGCTGCCGCTGGACCTTCCACCGGGCCGTCGACCGGGCGGCCGACCGCGACGCCCTGCGCAAGCAGCTCGCGGACCTGCCCGGCCTCGACACCTACCTGACCGCGGGCGCGGCGACGGGCGTCGACGACGGCCTCCCGGTCCTCAAGGCCGAGGCGGCGCGCGCGGGAGAGCCGGGCTACGAGCCCCGGATCCTCGTGGGCGGCGGCCTCCGCCTCGACCACCTCCCCGGACTCCGCGCGGCCGGCCTGGACGCCTTCCACATCGGCGGCGCGGCCCGCCCGAACGGCTGGACCCACCCGGTCTCCACGGACGCGGTCCGCACCTGGCGCGAGGCGATCGACGCGTAGCGGGCGAGGGCCGGTGAGGGGCGCGGCGGCCGGGGAGCCTCCGGCTCAAGAGCCTTCCGGCCGGGGAGCCTCCGGCTCAAGAGCCCTCCGGCCGGGGAGCCTCCGGCCCAGGAGCGCCGTCCCCCTGGCCAAGAGCCCCCCCGGTCCAAGAGCGCCGGCCCCTTGGCCAAGAGTTCGCCGCCGGGGTGTGAGGAGCCGGAGTCGGCGGGGTCGGCGGTGAACTCCCTTCTCGCAGAGGGCTGTTCATCTCAGCCCGCAGGCCCCACCATGCTCCTCACCGCTCATGCGTGACACCGCATCGGAGGAACAGTGTCGAAGCTCCGTGTGCTCCGCGTCAGGTTCGCTCCGCTGCTCGCCGCCGGTGTCGTCCTCGCGGCTCTGCTCGGCCCGGCCGCCACCGCCCGGGCCACCGCCACGGCCGCCCGCACACCCGTCGTCCTCGTCCACGGCTACAACGCCGACCCCGGCGTCTGGGGCGGTCTGCGCGAGGACCTCCGGGCCGACGGGTACACCGACGCCGAGCTGTTCTCGTTCGGCTACGACACCCACCAGTCCGTCAACGAGGTCCTGTCGGGCCGGCTCGCCGCGTACGTCGAGGACGTCAAGCGGCGGACCGGCGCGAGCCGCGTCGACCTCGTCGCCCACTCCTTCGGCAGCCTCGTCACCCGCTGGTACGTGAAGTTCGACGCCGCCGGCCCGTCCTCCGTCGCCCACTGGGTCTCGCTCGCGGGCCCCAACCACGGCACCGGCACCGCCTGGGCCTGCGCCCTGTGGGACCAGGCATGCCGGGACATGACGCCGGGCTCCTACGTCCAGAAGCGGCTCGCGGAAGGCGACGAGACCCCGGGGCCGGTGCGTTATGCCACCTGGTGGTCGAACTGCGACGAGGTCGTCGCCCCCGACAGCAGCGTGCCGCTGACCGGCGCCGCCAACAACGCCGCCGGCTGCCTCGACCACAACGCGCTGCTCGGCGACGACACCGTCTCCGAGGGCGTGCGCGCCTTCCTCGCGACCTGAGCTACGGGAGCGGCTGGAGCCGGCGGCGCAGGAGGCAGAAGACGTTGCCCTCCGGGTCGGCCAGGACGTGCCAGTCCTCCGTGCCGGTCTGGCCGACGTCGGCGGGCGTGGCGCCGAGAGCGAGCAGCCGCTCCAGTTCGGCGGCCTGGTCGCGGTCGGTGGCGTTCACGTCGAAGTGGAGGCGGTGACCCCCGGTCCTCGGCTCGCTGCTGGGACTGATGACGAGAGTGGCCTGCGGGCCCCCGAATCCGGCGTCGGGCGGCCCGATCTCGATGCTTCCGTCGGCCTCCCGGCCGAGTTCGGTATAGCCGAGGACCTCGCTCCAGAACGCGGCGAGCCGCTCGGGGTCGGCGGCTTCGAGGACCAGCTCACTGATGCGGCATGCCATGCCGGCCAGTGTACGAAGCAGGCCCGCCGGACACCGGCCCTGTGCCGCCGGGCACGCCGGGCCTCCGCCGCCGGACGCCGGACCGCCGCCCGGCTACCGGTGAGCGTCCCCTCGGGAGCCCTCCGCCGCCTGCCCCAGCTGGCGGGGCAGCGGCGAGGAGTGCAGCACCGTCAGGCCGGAGACCGCCCGGGTCAGCGCCACGTACAGGCGCCGCAGACCCGTCCGCTCGTCCGGTTCGCCGTCGACGACCGCCGCCGGGTCGTCGAGGACCACGTAGTCGTACTCCAGGCCCTTCGCCAGGGAGGCCGGGACCAGGGTCAGCCGGGACTCGGCCGTGGTCTCCTCGCCCGGGGAGAGGTACGACAGGCCGGCGGCGGCCAGCGCCTCCGCCAGGGGAGCGATCCGCGCGTCGGCGGCGATCAGGCCGACCGAGCCCTCGTGCGCGAGCGAGGCGACGCAGGCCGCGACGACCTCGGCGTCCAGGTCCCCCTCGATCTCGCGGACCGTCAGCGAACCGGGGTTCTCACGGACCGACTCGACCGCCGCCAGGCCAGGGGACATGTGGGGCAGCAGCCGGGAGGCGTACGCGATGACCTCGCGCGGCACGCGGAAGCCCGCCGTCAGCTCCTCGACCACCGCATCCGGCTTCCCCAGGTGTCCCAGCGCCTGCGCCCAGCTCTCCGTCGCCCACGGCGTCGTCCCCTGGGCGAGGTCGCCCAGGATCGTCGCCGAGCCGGTCGAACACCGCCGGCCCACCGCCCGGTACTGCATCGGGGACAGGTCCTGGGCCTCGTCCAGGACCACGTGGCCGAGCGAGTGCGTCCGCTCCACCAGGTCCTTCGCCTCGTCGATCAGGACCGCGTCCGCCGGCGACCACTTCGCCGACCTCACCGAACGGGCGGGCTTCGTCCAGAGCAGCAGCTTCTGCTCGTCGGCGCTCAGCACACCCTCCGCGTGGGCGGCGAGGAAGTCGGCGTCGCTCAGCAGCCGCAGCACCAGCTTCGCCGGGTCGACCGCCGGCCAGACCGCCTTCACGACCGCCTTCACCGCCGGGGTGCGCGCCACCGCTTCCTGCACCCGGTCGTCCGGGGCCTCGCCCGCCTGCTCCATCCGCACCAGCACCGTGTGCGCGATCCGCTGCGGAAGCGCGTCACGTGCGGCGCCGTAGCGGATGTTCCGCTCCAGCAACTCCCGGACGATCTCCTCCAGTTCGTACGCGGGGACCCGCCACCGGCGCGAGCCGCGCACTACCGTCAGCGGCTCGGTGGGCAGCGTGACATGGGACCGGACCGCCCGGCTCAGCACCTCCGCCATACGGGCGTCGCCCTTGACGACCGCCGTCGCCGCCTCGTCCGTCCCGCGGACCTCCACGTGCCCGACGAGGTCGTCCACCGTCGCCTGCCGCACCTCCAGCTCGCCGAGGGCCGGGAGCACCTGCTCGATGTAGTGGAGGAAGGACCGGTTCGGCCCGATGACCAGGGTGCCGGTGCGGGCGAGGCGCTCGCGGTGCGCGTAGAGGAGGTAGGCGACACGGTGCAGGCCCACGGCCGTCTTGCCGGTGCCCGGCCCCCCCTGCACGCACACCGTGCCGGAGAGCCCCGACCGTACGATCTCGTCCTGCTCGGGCTGGATGGTGGCGACGATGTCCCGCATCGGGCCCACACGCGGGCGCTCGATCTCCGCCTGGAGCAGCCTGCTCGTGCGCGCCGGCTCCCCGGGGTCGGTGAGGTGCTCGTCCTCGTACGCGGTGAGGTCACCGCCCGTGTAGCCGAACCGGCGTCGCAGCCCGACGTCCTGCGGGTCCTTCCGCGAGGCCCGGTAGAACGGCTGGGAGACGGGGGCGCGCCAGTCGATCACCATCGGATCGCCGTCGGCGTCGTGGACGTGCCGGCGCCCGATGTAGAAGCGCTGCCCCTCCTGGGTGGTGTGCAGATAGTCCAGCCGGCCGAAGAAGAGCGGGGTGTGGGCGAGATCGGCGAGGGCCTTGATCCGCTCCTCGATCTGCGCCTGGAGGACCACCGCGTTGACCCAGTTCGCGGTGACGTCCTTGATGTCCAGCGCCTCGGCGTCCTCGCGCATCGCGCGCAGGGCGGCGCGGGACGCGGTGAGATGGGCGCGTTCGCGCGCGAGCGGGTCGTCCGGAGCGGA
Source organism: Streptomyces sp. NPDC053755 (assembly GCF_040677675.1). Lineage (NCBI taxonomy): Bacteria > Bacillati > Actinomycetota > Actinomycetes > Kitasatosporales > Streptomycetaceae > Streptomyces > Streptomyces sp. NPDC053755. The sequence goes on from NZ_JBFASK010000052.1 coordinate 18,351, forward strand.
CATGGCGGTGCCTCCAGGAGATGCGGACACGACGGGGCGGCCGCCGGTTTCCGGCCGGACGGCGGCACTCCACGGAGGGAGGCGGGGAAGTCGGAGAGTGTAGCTTCCGCGTACGGGAGGGGCGAACGGTTTTCCGCCGTGGACGACCCGTAGGGGTCGGGGTCCGACGCGAGGGGGACCCGGGCTCCACCTCCAGGGCGATGTGTTCGGAATGTCCGAAATCCATCATGGGGGTATGACCTCAGCGACCTTCACCCCGGCCTCGTCGATCCCCGCCACCCGCACGGCCTCCGGCCGAGCTGCCCGCGCGGCCTCCCGCCCCGTGTCCACCACGCTGCGCGCGATACGCGTCTTCGGCGGCGCGGCCGTCGACGTCGTCCTCCTCGGCCGGTACGCGGAGGAGGCCGGGGTCGAAAACCCCCGGCCCGGCCGCGTCGCGGACCCGGACTGACCGCCGCCACGGCCGCGTGCGCGCGCCCCGTCCGCCCCGACCGGCCTCTCCTGTCCGCCGCGTTCCGTCCGCCGCGACCCGGCTCAGCCGTCCGCGAGCAGCTCGTCCGCGTCCATGATCCGGTAGGCGTACCCCTGCTCGGCGAGGAACCGCTGCCGGTGCGCCGCGAAGTCCTGGTCGATCGTGTCCCGGGCGACCACCGAGTAGAAGTGCGCCTGGTGTCCGTCGGCCTTCGGCCGCAGCACCCGGCCCAGGCGCTGCGCCTCCTCCTGCCGCGAACCGAAGGTGCCCGACACCTGGATCGCGACCGTCGCCTCCGGCAGGTCGATCGAGAAGTTCGCCACCTTCGACACCACGAGCACACTGATCTCGCCCTGGCGGAACGCCTCGAACAGCTTCTCGCGCTGCGCGTTGGACGTCTCGCCCTTGATGACCGGCGCGTCCAGGTGCTCGCCCAGCTCGTCCAGCTGGTCGATGTACTGGCCGATGACGAGGATCTGCTGGCCGGCGAACTTCCGCACCAGGGCCTCCGTCACCCTCCGCTTCGTCGCCGTCGTCGCGCAGAAGCGGTACTTCTCCTCGGTCTCGGCGGTCGCGTACGCCAGGCGCTCCGAGTCCGTGAGGTTGACCCGGACCTCGACGCAGTCGGCGGGCGCGATGTAGCCCTGCGCCTCGATCTCCTTCCACGGCGCGTCGAACCGCTTCGGGCCGATCAGCGAGAAGACGTCCGACTCGCGGCCGTCCTCGCGGACCAGGGTCGCGGTCAGGCCGAGCCGCCGCCGCGCCTGCAGGTCCGCCGTGAACTTGAAGACCGGCGCCGGCAGCAGGTGCACCTCGTCGTAGACGATCAGGCCCCAGTCCCGCGAGTCGAACAGCTCCAGGTGCGGGTAGACGCCCTTCCGTTTCGTGGTCAGCACCTGGTACGTGGCGATGGTGACCGGCCGGATCTCCTTGCGCGTACCGCTGTACTCGCCGATCTCGTCCTCGGTCAGCGACGTCCGCTTGACCAGCTCGTGCTTCCACTGCCGGGCGGAGACGGTGTTGGTGACCAGGATCAGCGTCGTGGCCTTCGCCTGCGCCATCGCACCGGCTCCGACCAGGGTCTTCCCCGCGCCGCAGGGCAGCACGACGACACCGGAGCCGCCGTGCCAGAACCCCTCGACGGCCTGCTTCTGGTACGGACGCAGCGCCCAGCCGTCCTCGGCGAGGTCGATCCGGTGCGCCTCGCCGTCCACGTATCCGGCGAGGTCCTCGGCGGGCCAGCCGAGCTTCAGCAGCGTCTGCTTGATCTGCCCGCGCTCGGACGGGTGGACGGCGACCGTGTCCGGGTCGATCCGCGTGCCGACCAGCGGCTGGACCTTCTTGGAGCGGAGGATCTCCTCCAGGACGGGACGGTCGGTGGTGGTCAGCACGAGGCCGTGGGTGGGGTGCTTGGAGAGGGTGAGCCGGCCGTAGCGGGCCATCGTCTCGGCGATGTCCACGAGCAGGGCGTGCGGCACGGGATAGCGGGAGAACTCCACCAGCGCGTCGACGACCTGCTCGGCGTCGTGGCCGGCCGCGCGGGCGTTCCACAGTCCGAGCGGGGTCACCCGGTAGGTGTGGATGTGCTCGGGGGCCCGCTCCAGCTCGGCGAAGGGGGCGATGGCGCGGCGGCAGGCGTCCGCCTGCTCGTGGTCGACCTCCAGGAGCAGGGTTTTGTCGCTTTGGACGATGAGAGGTCCGTTCACGCTTGATCAGGTCCTTCCCGTGCCGTTCCGGTAACGGCCAAACACCCAGTGTCCCGCATCGCGGATGAGTACGGGCGACGCGCGGTGTGAGTACCTGCCCGCTGCGCGCCACGGGGCCCGGGGCGGTGGACTGGGCGTATGACGAACCGCACCCGGCCGCGGTGGAGCCCGCCCGGCACCCACGGCTTCCCCACGGCTCACCCCGCGCGCGGCGGCCACGGCGACGCGCCCGACCCGTGGTGGTGGGTGGTGCCGCTGGGCGCGACGGTGGCGGCGCCCCTCCTCGCGGGCCTGGCGGCCCGGACGGACAGTCTCTTCGCTCCGGGCTCGTTCCTCTTCGCCGGGAGCCTCGCCGCCTCTCTCGCGCTGATCCTCCCGGCCTGGTTCGGCGCCCGCACCCGGCGCCGGCGCCCGGCGCGCGTCGGCCTGGGCGTCTCGGGGTGCGTGCTCGCGCTCGGGTTCCCGCTCCTGGTCGCCACCGTCGGCTGGGGCGTGCTCCTCGTCATGCTGCTGACGGGGAACATCACCGCGTAGGACGCCCCCGGAGGGGGAGGCCGCTCAGCGGACGGACGAGTCGGGTGTGGAGCGCCGCCGCACGTCGAGCGTCGCGCAGTGGAACGAGCCGCCGAAGGGCGCGTAGTGCAGCAGGTCGCAGGGGATCGGCTCGAACCCCCACCTTTCGAGCGCGCGCAGCGTCCCGGTGTGGTGCCGCTCGGCGATCACCCGCTTCTCGTCGATCATCAGGACGTTCATGCTGAGCCATTTGCCGCACATCGAGGTGAGCTTGAGCAGGCGCTCGTCGATCGGGTCGGGCTCGGGGGCGACCAGGACGTCCCAGGAGTCGAGGACGTCCGGCAGGCGGTCGACGTCGACGTACTCCGGATTGACCATGACCCTGCCGGGGCCGAGCAGGACGAACGTGGTGTCGATGTGCATGGGCGTGCGGCAGCGGCTCTCGATCTCGTGGATGCGGTAGCCGGGTCCCAGGTGGCGGCGCAGCCACTCGATGCCCATGCGGTTGGTGACGTTGCTCCGGGTGACGAAGAGGTCGCGACCGGCGCGCATGAAGTCGGCCGCGTCGAAGACGGGCTCGTGTTCGGTGAGGATGTACCGCATCGGCTCGCCGGGCCCGGGGATGCGGAAGTCCGCGTCGAACAGCTCGTCGGTGAGCTGGGGCCGGGGGGCCGACGTCCAGCGCGCGCCGCGGCGGAAGTAGTCCTTGAGGAGCTCTCGGTAGGAGTGGGTCTCGAAGTAGCGGCACGGCCACGCCATCGGGGTCTCGATGACCTCGTCGCCGATGACGAGCATGCTGTCGCGGGGGCAGGCGTTGCAGAAGCCGCGCGACGACCAGTGGGGGGTGCCGAAGCGCCGCTTGTAGTCGACCGGGTCCGGGCGGGTGACCGTGACGCCCAGGGACCGCAGGAGGGCGACGAACCCGTCGAGCTCCTCCTGCGCGGACTCGATCAGCGCGCGCGGATAGCGCCGCCCGGACGCCAGGCGCTGCAACCGTGCCGCCCACGGGGGGATGTTGCAGGTCACGACCGGATGGGTGGGCGGGATGACCGCGCCCTCGAGACGGCCGACCACGACCTCCTCCAGCGGGTCCCACTCGTTGTGCGAGTTGACCGGGGAGACGAGGGGTTCCGCAGCGTTGTCCGTTGTGACCGCCGGTGCCGACACCAATGCCCGACCGCTTTCGCTCGCAGAGACAGGACGGTGACTCAATGTATCCGTCGTGTCGCGGAAAGCGGCGGCATGACCGGCCGGACGGGATCTCGGCCGGGCCGGCCGCCCTCCCTGGGGCGGGCCGTGGTCCCTACACCTGGTCCTCCGCCAGTTCGGCGACGCCCGTGATGCGGTGCAGGGGGTACGTGCGGACTTCGTCCGCCGTGTGGTCGTAGCCCGTCACGAAACCGCCCTCGACCCGGACCGGAGCGATGACCCGCTGGCTGGCGGCGCCCTCCGCGTTGACGTAGCCGATCCAGACGGCCGAGCCGGTCATGGCAGCGGCCTGGACGGTGGCCAGGGTCTCGGCGGGCGAGGTGCGCGGGAGCTCGCCGCCGGTGGGCGCGGGGCGGCCCGGATCGCCGTCGGGGCGTTCCCTGCGCACCGCCGTGGCGGCCAGGTCCCCGGCCCTGATCGCCCGGACCGCCGCGCCGAGCAGGGTCGCGTCGGGCACCGGAGGCCCGTCCGGCACCGGCACGGGCGCGGTGCGCGCGGGCGTGCGGTAGGCGTCGGCGCGGGTGATCAGGACATCGCCCTCCGCGGACTCCGCGGCGGGGGCGTAGCCCATCGACCGCAGCCCGTCGAGCAGCGCCGCCGGGTCGGTCTGCGCGGCCAGGACGGTCGGCGCGAGACGCCGCAGCCGGAGGGAAGCCGACCGCTTGTCGGCCATGATCTCGCCGAGGAGCGCGTCGTCGTCGCAGCGGACGTACGCCGACGCCGCGCCGACGCGCAGATGCCCGTGCCGGCGTGACACGTCGTCGATCAGGTACGCGAGGGGCTGCGGGACCGGCGTACGGGAGTGGGCGGTCAGGAAGTCGTGCAGGTCCGACGCGCTGCGGCCGGCGTCGAGGGCGCGGCGGACCGAACCGGGGGTGAAACGGAAGACCGTCGCGCCGCCCTTCGACTCCACGTCCGCGAGGACGGAGAGCATGTCGGCGAGCGGGCGCTGGAGGGGGCCGGGGGCGACGGCCGTCAGGTCGGCCTGGAGCAGGACGTGGTCGACGGCCTCGGGCAGGAGCGGCGCGAGCAGGGTCGCCGCGCGGCCCGCCGCCACCGACAGTTCGACCCCGCCGCCGCTCACCGGCTCGTGCGCCGCCTCGGCGAGGGGCAGGTTGAGCAGCGCACGTCCGGGGGAGGAGAGGGCGCCCCGGCCGGTGACGCCGAGCATCTCGGCCTCTTCGAGGGTCCACAGGGCGATCCGGGACCGCAGGTCGGGGGTGTGGGCGGGACGGCCGGGCGTGCCGGAGCCGGCGTGGGAGCCGATCCCCTGTCCCGCCCCGTATCCCGCCGCCGGTCCCGCCCCGGTGCTCGTGCCGGTCGCCGTGCGCGGATCCGTCGCGGCCGTCGCCGCTGTGGCCGTGCCGCCGCCGAGCGGCCCGCTCGCGGCCGGGGCGCCGACGGCCGGGGCCGCGCGCCCTGCGGCTCCGCCCGGCCCCCCGGCGGACGGGGACCGCAGAGGCCGCTCCCACCGCAGCCTGGCCAGCAGCGTCTCCGGGTCCGCCGCCGATCCCGGCTCCACGGTGGCCTGCAGGGCGAGCACCCGGCGGCGCACCTCCGGGGCCATGGCGCGGTCGAGGTCGGGACCGAGCGCGGACAGGGTGCGGCCCTTCGCGTCCTGGCCGCCGACCAGCCCGGACGTGCGGGTCGCGGTGAGCCAGACGACGGCGAGCCGGGCCCAGCGCTCGGCCGCCGGAAGGTCCAGCCAGTCGTCGTAGGCGGGGGTGGGCGCGTACCGCTCGTCCGCCTCGCCGTCCGAGGCCAGCAACCCCGCGCCGTAGGCGAGTTCCAGCCAGAACGCCGCGGCCTGCTCGGAGACCTCCAGGGCGGCGGCCGTCCGCTTGAGGTCCCGTACCGACAGGCCGCCCGCCCGCAGGACGGCCGGCCCCCCCTGGTCCCAGCCCTTCAGCAGCTCCTCGACCGTGGCCAGGGCGGTGTGCGCCTGGCCCGCCGCGGCGCTGTCCACGACCTGTGGACGGTACTCCCGCACCACGGACAGCACCGGAGGATGCGGCTCCGGCATCCGGTGCGCGCGGCCGCCCCGCAGGTGCAGGGCCGCCTCGCGCGGCAGCACGACGGTGCGGGTCGACACCGGCAGCAGCAGGCCCCGGTCGCGCAGCCAGCGCACGGGCGGCGCCGGGTTCGCCGACACCTCGCCGTACGGCGGCCCCCACACGAGCCGGTCGAGGACGGCCAGGGCGTCCGACGGCGCCGTGTCGAGCAGCTCGCCCATCCGCTCCCGGTCGGTGAACAGCCCCGTCAGCGCCGCCACCGCCGACACCGGATCGTGGGTCGCCGGCAGCCCCGCCGCAGCGATGATCTCCTGGACCCGGCCGGGCGACATCCCGGCCGTGGCCTCCGCGACCGTCGGCCCCAGCCCGGTCGGGGACGGGTGCTGCGGCGAGGGGGCGAGCAGCTCGCGGGCGGTCCGCACCAGCCGCAGCCGGTCGTCCTCGCCCCAGACCAGCGCCTGTTCGCGCAGCGCCTCCACCGCGCGCGGCAGCGCCGCCTCGATCTCCGCGTCCCCGTCGTCGCCGGTGAGCAGGGCGAGGAGCACGGGATACGGCGCGGGGTCCGGGGCCACGGCCAGCGCCTCGGCCGTCTGGAGCGCGAACCGGTCCAGCCGTTCCAGGGCGCGGACGACGGAGGCGCGGGTCCCGGCCCGGGTGGCGAGCTGCGTCAGGTCGTTCGGCACCGGGGAGAGCAGGTCCGGGCGCGCGCGCAGCAGCGCGGCGAGCCCTTCGTCCCCCCGGGCGCGCAGCGCCTCCGCGAGCGTGCGCGGCGCAGTGGCGGCACTGGATTCTGCGGGCACGTGCGCCTCCCGATCGAGCTCACCGATCCCCATCCGCCCCACGTTAGCCCCTGCGCAGGCGCTAACGTCGGGGCGTACGGGCTGCGGAGGGGCATTGTGGGGATCGAGAGCGACCAGCTGGTCTTCGACTATCTGAGCCGGGTCGGCGATCTGGCGCAGCAACGGCAGCTTCCGTCCGCGTCACGGATGCGGCTCGTGTCGTCCCTCCGGAACGAGATCGACCGTCGGCGCGCCACGGACGCCGAGGGCGACCCCGGGGCGGTGCGCGGGATCCTCGCCGCGCTGGGAACCCCGGACGAGGTCGTGGACCGGGCGACGGGGCGCCCGCTCGCGCCGGAGCCGCCCGCGGTGCCGAAGCCGCGCACGGAGGACCGGTGGCCGACCCCGCCGCATCTGGCCGGCGAGGACGAGGTGGGGGCCGCCGACACCGAGCCGGACTGGTGGAGCACCGAGGCCCCGGCCCGGCCGGGGGACGAGCTGGTGCCGGGGTTCAGGGGCGGGGTGGAGATCCCGGAGCTGCTGAAGCCGCCGGCCGACGAGGCGGAGGAGGGTACGGAGGGCCCGCGGGCACCGGAGGCGGAGCCGGCCGGGCGCCGCTGGACGCGCCCTCTGGCACGGCTGCGGCGCCGGGCTCCCGTACCGGCCGCGGACCCCGTGCCCGCCACCGACGCCCCGCCCGGCCCGCGCCGCCTGCGGCTGGGCAGTCCCTTCCTGGTGCTGGCCGCGCTGCTGCTCCTCGGCGGAGCCGCCTTCGGCTCCCTGGTCGCCCTCGCGGCCGGCTGGCTCCTCGCCTACGCCTCCCGGCGCCTGACCCGCGCCGAGGCCCGGTGGGCGGTCGTGATCCTGCCGGGGCTCACGCTCACCGCCGGCGCCGTCTGGATCTGGGGCCGCGTCGAGGGCCGCTGGGGCGCACCGATCGCCCAGGGCGGCGAGGCGATGGGCGCGGCCCTCTCCGAGACCTGGCCGTGGGTGCTGCGCGCGGCGGCCGTCGCCTCGTCCCTCTTCCTGCTCTGGCGCGCCCGCCGGCTCTGAGGCAGCGGCCCGCCCCAGGCCAAGGGGGGCGCGCCCCGGCGGGGACGGGGCGAGCGCGGGGCGGCGGACCGATTCGAACGTCTGGGCACAATGGGCCGCATGACGCTGCCACGACTCCCGCTCACCGTCGGCTTCGACCTCGACATGACGCTGATCGACTCCCGCCCCGGCATCAAGGCCGCCTACGAGGCGTTCTCCGCCGAGACCGGTGTGGCCATCGACGCCGACCTCGCGGTCTCCCGGCTCGGGCCCCCGCTCCAGCACGAGCTGGCGCACTGGTTCCCGGAGGAGGAGATCGAGCAGCGGGTCGCGCAGTACCGGGCGCTCTACCCGACGTACGCGATCGGGCCGTCGCTCCCGCTGCCCGGCGCGAGGGATGCGATTCAAGCCGTTCACGACGCGGGCGGCCGGACGATCGTCGTGACCGCCAAGAACGAGGCGCACGCCAAGCTCCACCTCACCCACCTCGGCATCGACCCGGACGCCGTGATCGGCGGCCTGTGGGCCGAGGGCAAGGCGGAGGCGCTGCGCGAGCACGGCGCGAGCGTGTACGTCGGCGACCACGTCGGAGACGTCCGGGGCGCCGCGACGGCGGGCGCCCTGTCGGTGGCCGTGGCGACGGGCCCGTGCGACGAGACGGAGCTGCGCGCGGCCGGCGCGGACGTCGTCCTGGCCGACCTGAGGGGCTTCCGTGCCTGGCTGGAGGCGTATCGCTCCGCCGGCCGTCCCTGACCGCCCCCGCCTCCCCGCCCCCGCGCCGGCGGCTCCCCGGAGCAGGCGCTACCGTCCCGGGACGGCCGCTCCCCGTGCCTGCCGCCGCTGCGCCGCGATCGACCGCAGCACGCCGGCGCCCGCGACGAGGAATCCGACGCCCATCAGCATGCACACCGCGTAAGCGACGGGCGGGAACGGATCGGTGCCCAGGAAGAGCGGGGCGACCGTGACGAGGGTGGCCACCGCGCCGATGACGAAGACGATCGCACCGGCCCGGACGAGTCCGTCACCCGGGGCGCTGTCGTCCGAGGGGGCCGAAGGGGTTTCACTACGCATTCGGCCAGGGTAGTTCCCCGGCCGGAGGAACAAACCGGCGACGTCTTGTCAGCAGCCGGATGCCTATTAGCCTGGTGCCGGCGGGTCGGGTGACCCGCTGTCTTGCTATCCCGAGCCGGACTCCCGGCGCACCCATCGAGTACGAGGACGAGGACAGACGTGCCTACCGGCAAGGTCAAGTGGTTCAACAGCGAGAAGGGCTTCGGCTTTCTCTCCCGCGACGACGGCGGCGACGTCTTCGTCCACTCGTCGGTGCTCCCTGCCGGAGTCGACGCGCTCAAGCCCGGGCAGCGCGTGGAGTTCGGCGTCGTGGCCGGGCAGCGCGGCGACCAGGCGCTCTCCGTGACCGTTCTCGACCCGACCCCGTCCGTCGCCGCTGCGCAGCGCCGTAAGCCCGACGAACTGGCGTCCATCGTCCAGGACCTGACGACGCTGCTGGAGAACATCACCCCGATGCTGGAGCGGGGCCGCTACCCCGAAAAGGCGCAGGGCAAGAAGATCGCGGGCCTGCTGCGGGCGGTGGCGGACCAGCTCGACGTGTGAGCCGCGCGGAGCCCTCGGGGTCTCAGGGAAACGCCAGCGCGTCCGGGCCGAGGGGCGGCACCAGCCCCTCGGCCGCGGCGCGCGTGAGCAGGCCGCGGACCGCCGCGTAGCCGGCCTCGCCGAGGTCGGCCGTGAACTCGTTGACGTAGAGCCCGATGTGCTGGTCCGCCACCGCGGGGTCCATCTCCTGCGCGTGCTCCAGGACGTACGGCCGGGAGGCGGCCGGGTCGTCCCAGGCCATCCGCACGGAGGCGCGGGCCGTGTCCGCGAGCCGTCGCAGCGTGTCCGCGCCCAGGGAGCGCTTGGCGATGATCGCGCCGAGCGGGATGGGCAGGCCGGTGGTGTCCTCCCAGTGGGCGCCCATGTCGGCGAGGGCGTGCAGGCCGTAGTCCCGGTACGTGAAACGGGCCTCGTGGATGACGAGCCCCGCGTCGACCTTCCCGTCCCGCACGGCCGGCATGATCTCGTGGAACGGCATGACGACGACGTTCCCGACGCCTCCCGGGACCACGTCGGCCGCCCAGAGCCGGAAGAGCAGATAGGCGGTCGAGCGCTCGCTCGGCACCGCCACCGTCTTGCCCGCGAGGTCCGCGCCCGCGCCCTCCTCCCGGGTGAGCACCAGCGGTCCGCAGCCACGGCCCAGGGCGCCGCCGCAAGGCAGCAGCGCGTACTCGTCGAGGACCCACGGCAGGACGGCGTACGAGACCTTCAGCACGTCGTACGGGGAGGAGCCGCTCTCGGCCCACCCGTTGGTCAGGTCGATGTCGGCGAAGGTCACGTCGAGCCGCGGCGCGTCGGGCAGGCGGCCGTGAGCCCAGGCGTCGAAGACGAAGGTGTCGTTCGGGCAGGGCGAGTACGCGATCTTGAGCTTGGGTGTCATGGGGCGGGCTCCACGAGGACGGAGTGGCTGAGCAGCTGGAAGGCGACGCGCAGGGCGTCCAGGGCCCGGCCGATCCGCCAGGCTCCCCGGTCCCGCGGGCCCACGGCGTTGGAGACCGCCCGGATCTCGACCACGGGCACGCCGTACGCGGCGGCGGCCTCGGCCACGCCGAACCCCTCCATCGCCTCGGCGACGGCGCCCGGGTGACGCCTCGCCAGCTCGGCGGCGCGCTCGGCGGAGCCGGTGACGGTGGAGACGGTGAGCACGGGCCCGACGGTGTGGCGCTGCCCGCCGCCGGCGAGCGCGGCGGAGATCCGCCCGGTCACCTGCTCGGGCACCCGGTGCACGGACCGGCCGAAGCCGAGTGCGTCGACGGCCAGATAGCCGTCGGGGGTCTCGGCCCCCAGGTCGGCGGCCACGATCGCGTCGGAGACGACGACGGACCCGATCGGCGCGCCCGGCTGGAAGCCGCCCCCGATCCCGGCGGAGACGACGAGGTCGTAGGGGAGCGCGGTGGCGGGCGGGGGCGTCGGCGGGCCGGGGTCCCCAGCGGCGGAAGGCGAGGCGTGCTCGCGGGACGCCCAGGCGAGGGCGGTCGCGGTGGCGACGGCGACCGAGGCCGGCCCGACGCCGCCGACGAGGACGTCGACGAGGACGTGCCCGGGCTCCTGGGAGCCGGAGGCGGTTCGCGAGGGGGAGCGGGAGCCGGAACCGGGGGCGGCTCCGTCGGCGGGTCCTGTGTCGGTTCCGCGGGCGGGCATGGCGTCGGATCCGGCAGGCGTTCCCGGGCGGGCGCCGGGGTGCGGGCCGGAGGGCGGCGGGGGCGCCGTCTCCGGGGCCGTACGCGCATGGCGGCGCAGCACGAAGCCGCCCGGGAGCGGGTGCTCACCCGAGCCCGGCCCGCCGAAGGTGAGGCCGGCGGCGACGGAGTCCGCCTCCGCCGCCACGGCCGTCACGATCAGGATCCTGAGGACCACCGGCGGATCAGGAGTCCTTCTTCAGCTCGAAGTGCCAGATGCCGGTCAGCTTCTTGCCGTCGGTCTCGACGATCGTGACCTGCGACTTGTCGGTGCTCTCACCGGTCTGGCTGGAGAAGAAGGCGCTGGCCGGAATGGTCCGGTACGTCTTCTTGTACGGCTCCGGCTCGGCCTGCTGGCCGCCCAGGAAGATGGTCCAGCCCTTTTCCGCGATCTCCGGGTCGACACCGAACCGGATCTTGTCGTCCATCGAGACGGTGAGGGTCTTCTCGGGCTTCTTGTTGAGGCACTGCTGGACCTGCGACTCCTTGATGGCGTCGCCGTCGTTGTAGCAGGAGGCCTCGGAGTGCACGGAATCGGTCCCGACCGTCAGGGTCGCGAGCGGAGTCGGCTTGTCGCAGGCCGAGAGGGAGAGGAGGCCGGCGGCGACGGCCCCGAGGGCGACGGCGGCCCGGCGGCGCGAGCCGGTGAAGAACGCAACGGTCATGGCCCGAAGGCTATCGGGCGTGTCGAGCTACGCCACGCGGGGGTGCGGCGCGCCGCGTTTTCGGCCCCACCCGGCCCCGCCGCGCTCCGCCGGCCCCGACCCTGTCCCGGGCCGTGTCCGGGCTCGGCTCAGGCGGGTCGCTTGCGCGGCAGGGGCCGCCGTGCCGCCTTCAGCAGGCCCCGGACCGCGAGGAGCGCGCCCAGTGCCAGGATGCCCGCCGCGACCGCCATGCCCAGCGTCCCGTTCAGCGGCAGCGAGATGCCGATCGCGCCGCCCACCACCCACGCCATCTGGAGCAACGTCTCCGAGCGGGCGAACGCCGACGTCCGCACCACCTCCGGCACGTCCCGCTGGATCAGGGCGTCGAGCGAGAGCTTCGACAGCGCCTGGGTGAGGCCCGCCACCGCGCCCAGGACCGCCACCATCACCCCGCCGAAGAAGACGGCCGTACAGATGGCCGTGGCGAGCACGATGGTGATCATCGTGGCGATGATCACCTCCGGCCCGTGGCCGCGTTCGCGCAGCAGCGAGCCGACCGCCGTGCCGCACGCGTTCCCCACACCGGCCGCCACGCCCACGATCGCCAGGGAGACCGCGGCGCTCTGGTCCCCCAGCGGGTGCTCGCGCAGCAGGAAGGCCAGGAAGAAGATCAGGAAGCCGGAGAGCACACGCTGCGCGGCGTTGGCCTGGAGACCGTGCAGCACGGCCGGGCCGACGGTCCGCAGACTCGGCTTCTCCTCTCCGTGCGTCAGCAGGTGCGCCCGGCGCTCGCCCTTCGCCGAGTCGACCTTGTGCGGCATGCGGAACGCCCAGAACGCCCCCAGCAGGAAGAGCACGCACGCCCCGTACAGCGGCCAGGGCGGGCCGATCTGCTGGAGTCCCGCCCCGATCGGCGCGGCGATGCCGGTGGCGAGGAGACCCGCCAAGGTGACCCGGGAGTTCGCTCTGACCAGCGAGAAGCCCGGGGGGAGGAGACGTGGCACGACCGCGCTGCGGACCACTCCGTACGCCTTGGAGGCCACGAGGACGCCGAGGGCCGCCGGGTACAGCTCGATGCCGCCCGTGGCCACCACCGCGGACATCGTGAGGGCGAGGACCGCCCGGGTCAGCATCGCCCCGGCCATCGCGGCGCGCCGCCCGTGCGGGATGCGGTCGAGGAGCGGGCCGATGACCGGGGCCAGCAGGGTGAAGGGAGCCATGGTGATCGCCAGGTAGAGCGCGACCCGGCCGCGGGCCTCGTCCGTCGGCACGGAGAAGAACACCGTGGAGGCGAGCGCCACGGTGATCATCACGTCGCCGGCGCCGTTCACGGCGTGCAGCTCGATCAGCTTCCCGAGACCCGACTCACCGGCGCCGTGCGCGTGGGTCGCCTTCCTGATCCCTCGCGCCGTGCCCGTGAACGGCCGGCGCAGGGCGCGCCCGACCGACCGGCCCGCTCTGCGGAGCGGCCCGGCATGATCGTGGGATCGTGCGGACGACCGTGCGGCTGCCACCCCGTCATAGTGCCCCACACCCCTCCCGTACGAACCGAAGCGCGGCCCTACGACGTCCGGGCAGGGCCCCGCCCGGACGCGATCTCCCGCGATCTCCGGGGATCTTCCGCGATCTTTCGCGATCTCCGCGGGTCTTCCGGGGCCGTCCCGGACCACCCGTCCGCCCCGGCGAAACCCCCTGGGACGTCCGGGATACGGGCCACTTGGGACGGGCAGGTGGGCGCCGGGCGGCGGAGGGGGTAGCGTGCGTAGCGCGCCACCGGCGGAAGTTCTCGGCCGCGCGCCTCTTCGGCATCCCGCAGAATGGATGACGATAGGTGTGCCCGAGACACGCGAGACATGTCGGGTGCGGACGTCGATGCGGCCCTCTGGTCCGCTCCGCCCGCCGCCCGGTGATATCGCTCCCGCTCCTCGGCCGGCGCACCCGTGAGACGGCGTAGGAGAGAAGCGAGACCTGTGAGTGCTGCGACGACGCGAAGCCGTACCCCGCGTACCCCGCGTACCCCCGACCGCCTGTGCGCCGAGGCGGTCGACCTCGCGAGGGAGGCCGCCGAGGAGGCAGCCGCCCCCGGAATCGTAGGGGAGCATGTAGGGGTCGTCGCCGAGGGCGACCGGGTCGTCACGCACTTCTTCGAGTGCAAGGAGTTCGGCTACCGCGGCTGGCGCTGGGCGGTGACCGTCGCCCGTGCCTCCCGGGCCAAGGACGTCACCCTCGACGAGACCGTGCTCCTGCCCGGCTCCGACGCCCTCCTGGCCCCCGAGTGGGTGCCGTGGAGCGAGCGGCTGCGCCCGGGCGACATGGGGCCCGGCGACCTGCTGCCGACGGAGCAGGACGACCTGCGCCTCGAACCCGGCTACACCGGCGAGGACGCCCCGCCGCCGAACAGCCCGGTCTCCGAGGAGATGGCGGACCACCTGGACGCCGAGGACGCGGAGATCGTCTCCCGTACGCCGTCGCGGGGCGCGATCGCCTCCGTCGCCGAGGAACTGGGCATGCGCAGGGCGCGGGTCCTGTCGCGGTACGGGCTGCACGTGGCGGCGGACCGCTGGGACGAGGCGTTCGGCGCGAAGACGCCGATGGCGCAGGCCGCGCCGGCGTCCTGCGAGTCCTGCGCGTTCCTCGTGCCGCTGGCGGGCTCCTTGAAGCAGGCGTTCGGCGTGTGCGCGAACGAGTTCTCCCCGGCCGACGGGCGCGTCGTCTCCCTCGCCTACGGCTGCGGCGGCCACTCCGAGGCCGCGGTCATGCCGAAGCCCCCGCGCCCGGCGCCACCGGTCCACGACTCGATGGCGACGGACGAGTTCCCCCTGCGCCCGGCCAAGGACTCCGGCTCGGTCTCCGAACCGGACGGCACCCCGGAGGACCTGGGCCACTCCTAGGTCGCGTCCGCGACCGTCCCGCCTGGGCCGCGACGCCCCGCACGCCCTAGCCCTTCGGGCACGGGAGGTGCCCCCGGGCGCGTCGTCGTCGGTCGCCGACACTTCCCGGACGCTCCCCCGGGACGGTGGGGTGGGTCGCGGTTTCCGGAGGGCCTCCGTCCGGGTGAGCCGCGGTCCGGGCCTGGCCCGCGTACGGCTCGGCTCCGGGTGCCCGTCGGTCCGGTGGATCGGACCTACGCCCCGGCTCCGGGTGCCCGTCGGTCCGGTGGATCGGACCTACGCCCCGGCTCCGGGGTCCGGTCGGTCCGACCGACCGGACCCCGGACCTGGACGCTGGGCCGTACCGGGGTGGTGGCCGCATCCGTTCGTACGCCGGGCGGGAGCGATCCGGGCGATCCGGGGCGGTCCTCGCCGATCCGAGGTCGCCGGGACGACCTGACGGGCCGCTAGGGCGTGTTTCGAAAGTCCCGCCTGCCCCGCGACGCCTGGCACGCACGCTCG
>NZ_JBFASK010000053.1:0-30203 GCF_040677675.1 Streptomyces sp. NPDC053755
CCAGGACCCAC
The DNA here is from genome assembly GCF_040677675.1 of Streptomyces sp. NPDC053755. Classification (NCBI taxonomy): domain Bacteria; kingdom Bacillati; phylum Actinomycetota; class Actinomycetes; order Kitasatosporales; family Streptomycetaceae; genus Streptomyces; species Streptomyces sp. NPDC053755. Next base: position 12 of record NZ_JBFASK010000053.1, read on the forward strand.
GCGACGGTGAGCAGGCCGGCGCGGGGCTCCCGACCCCCAGGGGACCTCGCCGAACGGCGTGCTTCGTCACGTCGGTGACGGGCAGCTCCGCGAGGACGGTGCCGTCGTCGCCCAGCCGGGGGCGTGGGTGTGTCGCGGCCACCTCCCCCCGTAGCCTTGACCTGTGCCGACCTCCCGCCTGCATCGCGTCGCCGTCCTCGTGCTCGAGGGCGCGAAGCCGCTCGACGTCGGCATTCCGGCGCAGGTCTTCACCACGCGCGCGAGCATGCCGTACGAGGTGCGCTTGTGCGGGGCGGCGCCCGGTCTCGTGACCGGCGGCGACGGCCTGTCGTACGACGTCGCCCACGGCCTCGACGCTCTCGCGTGGGCCGACATCGTGTTCGTGCCGGGCTACCGGTTCCCCGACCGCGACGATCCGCCACCGGCCGTCGTCGAGGCACTGATCGCCGCTCACGCACGGGGCGCGCGGCTCGCCGCCATCTCGACCGGGGCCTTCGCGCTCGCCGCGACGGGACTGCTGGACGGCAAGCGCGCCACGACCCACTGGCACTACGCCCAGGCACTGGCGGCGAAGCGCCCGCTCGTCCGGATCGACGAGAACGTGCTGTTCGTCGACGAGGGCAGCGTGCTCACCTCTGCCGGAGCGGCGTCCGGCATCGACCTGTGCCTGCACATCCTGCGCGGCGACCTCGGGGTGGCCGCGTCCAACCACGCCGCCCGGCGCCTGGTCGCGGCCCCCTACCGCAGCGGCGGCCAGGCCCAGTACGTACCGCACAGCGTGCCGGAGCCGCTCGGCGAGCGGTTCACCGCCACCCGCGAGTGGGCGCTTCGCCGGCTCGGCGAGCCGCTCACCCTCGACATCCTGGCGCGGCGGGCCGGGGTCTCCCCGCGGACCTTCTCCCGGCGCTTCGTCGAGGAGACCGGCTGCACGCCGATGCAGTGGGTCATGCGCGCCCGTGTCGACCTTGCCCGCGAACTCCTCGAGCGGTCACAGCGCAGCGTCGAACAGATCGCCACCGACGCCGGGCTCGGCACCGGCGCGAACCTGCGCCTGCACTTCCAGCGGATCCTCGGCACGACGCCGAGCGAGTACCGGCGCACGTTCACGCAGGTCGAGTAGGCCTTTGCGACCGAGCCCGGCGGCCTGGCGGTCTGGCGGTCTGGCGGTCTGGCGGTCTGGCGGGATCCTTGTGAACCGTGGCGATCTCGCCACTGTCGACGGCGCGCATGGCAGGCGAGCCTGGTGTCGACCCGGAAAGGACACCCCTCATGACTCGCATCGCCATCAACGGATTCGGCCGCATCGGACGCAACGTGCTGCGCGCCCTGCTGGAGCGGGACAGCGCTCTGGAGATCGTGGCCGTCAACGACCTGACGGAGCCTGCCGCCCTTGCCCGGCTGCTCGCCTACGACACGACGTCCGGCCGTCTCGGCCGCCCGGTGACCGTCGAGGGGAACACCCTCGTCGTGGACGGCCGCCGGATCACGGTGCTCGCCGAGCGGGAGCCCGCGCAGCTGCCGTGGGCCGAGCTCGGGGTGGACATCGTTCTGGAGGCGACCGGCCGTTTCACCTCCGCGAAGGCGGCCCGCGCCCACATCGACGCGGGCGCGAAGAAGGTGCTCGTCAGCGCCCCGGCCGACGGGGCGGACGTCACCCTCGCCTACGGGGTCAACACCGAGGCGTACGACCCGGACCTGCACACGATCGTCTCGAACGCCTCCTGCACCACCAACGCGCTGGCGCCGCTGGCCGCCGTCCTCGACGAACTGGCGGGCATCGAGCACGGCTTCATGACGACCGTGCACGCCTACACGCAGGAGCAGAACCTGCAGGACGGGCCTCACCGCGACCCGCGCCGGGCACGCGCCGCCGCCGTCAACATCGTGCCGACCACGACCGGTGCCGCCAAGGCGATCGGCCTCGTGCTGCCGAACCTCGACGGCAAGCTGTCGGGCGACTCGATCCGCGTCCCCGTCCCGGTCGGCTCCATCGTCGAGCTCAACACCACCGTCGCGCGCGACGTGACGCGCGAGGAGATCCTGGAGGCGTACCGGGCCGCCGCGCAGGGCCCGCTGGCCGGAGTCCTGGAGTACTCGGACGACGCGCTCGTCTCCGCCGACATCGTCGGCAACCCCGCTTCCTCGATCTTCGACTCCGAACTCACCCGCGTCGACGGCCGCCACGTCAAGGTGGTCGCCTGGTACGACAACGAGTGGGGCTTCTCAAACCGTGTGATCGACACGCTGGAGCTTCTGGCCACGCGCTGACGGCGTGCCGGGCCCCGCCCCCGCCGCGCCCTCGCCGGACGACGACGCCGCCGCGGTTCCCCGTGGCGGGCCGCCGACGGCAGGGGCCGGCGGGGCCGGCCGGCTTGGCCCGGTGCCTCCAGGGCGTGCCGGGCGGGACTTTCGCAACACGCCCTAAGCCTCCCAGGGCGGCTTCCCCTCGAACGCCAGGTGGTGGACGTCGAAGAGGACCGCCGCCTCGACGCCGAGCGCGGGGCCGCCCATCCGCGCCGCCCAGGTCAGGAACGGGCGGGGTTCGAAGCTCTGCTCCCCCAGGCCGCTGGTGTACGCGGCGTGGGCGGACAGCGAGGCGATGCCGCGTTCCAGGGGTTCTCCGGTGACGTCCACGGCGTGGGTGGGGCGTTCGGGGCCGGCCATGCACACGAGGCGGACGCCGCCCCAGGGCTCGAGGCCTTCGTCGGCCAGTTCCGGGAAGATCCAGCGGTTGCCCGCGTCCCTCGCGGCGTCCAGGGCCGCGAGACCGACCGCGCGGTGATCGGCCTGGTTGGTGACACCGGCGACCATCCGCACGGTGTACGCGCCCGTCACCACCACCTCGGGCCGGTGCCGGCGCATCGCGCGGACGATGTCGCGGCGCAGCGCGGGGCCGTACTCCACCACGCCGTCGCGATGGTCGAGGAACTCCACCGTGTCCACGCCGACCTCGCGGGCTCCGGCCCGCTCCTCCGCCTCGCGCAGCGGTCCGGCCTCGGCGGGGTGCAGACCGTCGATGCCCGCCTCGCCACGGGTGGCGAGCAGATACGTCACCCGTTTGCCCTGAGCGGTCCAGCGGGCGACGGCCGAGGCCGCGCCGTACTCGATGTCGTCCGGATGCGCCGCCACGGCCAGACATCGCTCCCAGTCCTCCGGAAGCTGCGGCAGTGGGCTCTGCGGGCCGAACGCGCCCGATTCGTCTCGCGTCGTCATGCACCGATAGTGGCGGCCCGTCCTCCCCGGTCCGCAGAGGCGCGCGCGTCCTCGCCGATCCGGGGAGGGGCGCGCGTTCCTCGCCGAGGGGAGGAGAGGCCCGTGTCGACCCGGATCCACAGAGGCTCGCGCCCTCCCGGGTCCCCGCGCAGGGGCGTCCCGGTCGACCGGAACGCCCCCCGCCACCGGACTCATGACCGCCGTGGAGAGCCCGGCCGCGACCCGGCCCGGCCCGAGCCGTGCTCAGGCGGGCCCGTACCTCGCCGCGCCGCGTCTCCCGTGAGGGCGGCGGCCGGTCACGGGCCCGCCGAGGGGCGGGGCCGCTTCAGGGGCGGGGCCGGGTGGCGGTGTCGAGGTAGAAGGCGTCGATGCTCTGTACGGCCTGCTCGAACTCCGCGAGGTTGACCGGCTTGGTGACGTAGGCGTTGGCGTGACTGCTGTACGCGCCGGTGACGTCGTCGGGAGCGGTGGAGGTGGTGAGGACGACCACGGGGATGCTCTGCAGGTCCTCGTCGGTCTTGAGGACCTTGAGGAGCTCGCGGCCGTTCATCCTGGGCATGTTCAGGTCGAGGACGATGAGGTCGGGCCGCGGGGTGCCCGGCGCGCGGAGGTGTTCCAGTGCGGCGACTCCGTCGGTGACCTGGACCAGATTGCGGGCCCCGCGCTCGGAGAGGGCTTCCTCGATGAGCATGGCGTCGGCGACGTCGTCCTCGACGAGCAGGACGTCGAAGGGGCGGGCGGGGGTGGTCATCATCGGATGCTCCGTGGTTCTTTCGTCGGAGGAGTGGTGGAAGAGGCCCGGCCAGCGGCGGCGGGCGCCCTGACGGGTCATGCCGCAGGCGGCGCCGATCTGCGGGTAGCCGGCGCCCGCGCGGGCGGCGGCCGCGGCCGCCTGCCGCTGGAGCCGTTCGGCGGCCCGCTGGAGGTGGTCCAGAACGTGGAGCAGGGCCAGTGCCTCGGCCGGGTCGTCCGGTGCGGTCCGGGAGGAGACGTTCAGCAGCCGACGAGCGAGGTGCTGCGCGAGGTTGCCGACCGCCGCGTCCGTGAGGGAGTCCGTCTCCTGCGGGGTGGTCCGCATCTCGAAGTTCTTGCCGGGCATGCCTTGCACTCTAGGTCCCCGAGGAGCTCCGCGACAACAAGCGTTGTCGCCCTCTAAAGTGTGCTGGCCCCCCGTTCGAAACGGCCGTCACCACGAGGAGTTCACACCATGACCGGCGATGCAAGGCAACCGCGTCTACGAGGGCTGTCCGCGTGGACGACCCGGCGGTGGCTGCGCGTAGGTGTGGCCGTGTCGTTGGCGGTCCTGGCCGTGCTCGGGGCCACCGGGGCATGGGTCCTGCAGCGGACCGAATCCCTCAGCAAGAACCTCGTGGACGTCCGGTCTCCCGCGCTGACCACGGCGATCCGCCTGGAATCGGCCATTCTCAACCAGGAGACCGGAATCCGCGGGTACGGACTCACCGGTACGCCGGAATTCATCACCCCGTACCGGCAGGGTCTCGTCGAGCAGCAGCAGGACGAGAAGCGGCTCACCGACCTGCTCCAGGGTGACGACGACGGGCTCGCCGATCTGCGGGCCGTACAGGACGGCGTGGCGAGGTGGCATGAGCGCATCGCCCGGCCGATCGCCGCGGCGCCGCCCGGCGCCGCCCCACCGCTGGCCGCCCGGCGGGCCGGGGAGGGCAAGGCCGCCTTCGACGCCGTACGGGCGGCCCTGAGCCGTCAGCAGGAACGGCTGCGGGCGGAGCGGGCCGGGGCGAGGGACGACCTGATGGCCACCCTGGCCATGCGGAACTGGGTGTTCAGCGCCATCGCACTGCTCATCGTCCTCCTCGCCATGCTGGTCTTCGAAGGGCTGCGCCGTGGCATCACCCTGCCCCTGGACCGGCTGGGCGCCGACGCCCGCACCATCGCCGGCGGCGACTTCGACCATCCCATCACCCCGACCGGCCCCGCCGACCTGCGCCGTCTCAGCGGCGAGATCGACTCCATGCGCAGGCGACTCGTACGGGAACTGGCCTTCACCGAGGAGGCGCGGCTGCGACTCGACGCGCAGGCCGCGGACCTCCAGCGCTCCAACGCCGAGCTGGAGCAGTTCGCGTACGTGGCCTCCCACGACCTGCAGGAGCCGCTGCGCAAGGTCTCCAGCTTCACCCAGCTCCTTCAGCGGCGCTACGGAGGGCAGCTCGACGCGCGGGCCGATCAGTACATCGAGTTCGCGGTCGACGGGGCCAACCGCATGCAGACCCTCATCAACGACCTCCTCGACTTCTCCCGGGTCGGCCGGCTGCACAACGCCCACCAGAAGGTGGACGTGGACGAGGTGCTGCGGCAGACCCTGTCCTCGCTGAGCGTCGGCATCGAGGAGTCCGATGCGACGATCACCCATGATCCGCTGCCGACCCTGATCGCCGATCCCACCCAGATGGGCATGCTCTGGCAGAACCTGATCGGCAACGCGGTCAAGTTCCGCCGGCCGGGCGAAGCGCCGCGGATCCACGTCACGGCCGCCCGCGAAGGGGAGCTGTGGCGGTTCACCGTCACCGACAACGGCATCGGCATCGCGCCGGAGTACGCCGACAAGGTCTTCGTGATCTTCCAGCGGCTGCACACCAAGGACGTGTACTCCGGCAGCGGCATCGGCCTGGCCATGTGCAAGAAGATCGTCGAGTTCCACGGCGGCACCATCGCCGTGGACACGGAGTACCGCGACGGTGCCCGTATCTCCTTCACCCTGGCACCCGAGCCGATGGAGAACCTCGGCTCCGGCCCGGACGCTCCTGCCGAGGCCCTCCGCCCCGCCCCGGAGCAGGAACGATGACCGCGGCCACGACCGCCGCTTTCGGGGGGACGTTCGGCGAGCCGGTGTACCGCATTCTGCTGATCGAGGACGACCTGGGCGACGCCGTGCTCGTGGAGGAGCTCCTCCTCGACACCGGGCTGCGGTTCGAGCTGACCACCCGGACCACCCTGGACGCGGCCCGCTCCGCGCTCGTCGGCAGCGCGATCGACTGCATCCTCCTCGACCTCCACCTGCCCGACGTGTCGGGCACCGACGCGGTCGCCGCCGTCCGCGCGCTGGCCCCGCACACGGCGGTGATCGTCCTGACCGGGCTGTCCGAGGCCCAGGCGGGCACGGAGGCCATGGCCGCCGGGGCCCAGGACTACCTCGTCAAGGGGAAGGTCGAGGCGGACCTCCTGGACCGGACGGTGCGCTACGCCGTCTACCGGAGCCAGACCGAACGCGCGAGCGCCGAGGCGCAGGCCGCCCGGCTGCGGGCGGAGGAGAACGCCCGCCTGGAGCGGGGCCTGCTGCCCCGCCCGCTCCTGGGCACCTCGAAGGTGCGGGTGACCTCGCGCTACCTGCCGGGCGCAGAGATGGCCCTGCTGGGCGGTGACTTCCTCGACGTGGTGGAGGGCGACGACGGCCTGTTGCACGCCGTCGTCGGCGATGTCAGCGGACACGGCCCCGACGCCGCCGCGCTCGGCGTCTGCCTGCGGATCGCGTGGCGCTCCCTCGTGCTCGGCGGACATCGCGGCAACGACCTGCTGCACCTGATGGAGCGCATCCTGATCGCGGAGCGGGACGATCAGCAGCTGTTCGCCACGTGCACCCTGCTCACCCTCGACCAGGACGCCGCCACCGCGACCCTCCATCTCGCCGGCCACCACGAACCGCTGCTCACCACGGTCGAGGGGACCAGGGAACTCACCGCCGCGCACGGCATCGCCCTCGGCATAGCCCCGGAGCTGCGCAGCTGGCCGTCCACGGTCATTCCCCTGCCGGTCACCGGAGCCCTGACCCTCTACACGGACGGTCTGACGGAAGGCCACGACGGAGCGCGGGGCGAGCGGCTCGGCGTCGAAGGGCTCCTCGCCATGATCGAGGACCTGCCGCCGGCTGACCCGGCCGCCCATGTCGACCTCCTCATCAAGGAGACGCACGCGCGGAACGCCGGTCGGCACTCCGACGACCTCGCCGTGCTCCGCCTGGACTGGGGCAGCGGTCCCGGCCGCTCCGCCGGGGGCCCCGGCGGCTGACCCGCGGCTCCGGTCGGCGCCGTGGCGGACGGCACGGTGGTCCAAGTTCCCGCGGACGGTCCGGCGAGGAGGACCGCGGGCGCCGCGGGGGTTCGGCGCGGGACCGCCCGGTCCGGCGCCCGGGTCCCCGCGGCGTCATGGCGGGCGCCCGCGGGGGCGAGGTGGTCACGGAGGGTGGAGGGTGTCGGGCATGGGTGGCGGGAAGCGGCCGGGGCGGCTGCGGGGCCGGCGGCTGGGGCGGCCCTTCGGGTGGCTCTGGGGTGCCTACGGGACCAGCGCGCTCGGCACGTGGCTCGCCTTCGGCGCGTTCCCGCTGATCGCCATCCAGGTGCTGCACGCCGGACCGGCCGAGGTCGCCGCGCTCTCCTCCGTGGGGGCCGCCGTCGGCGCGGCCGTGGCCGTGCCGCTCGGCCCGTGGGTGGAGTTCCGTCGCAAGCGGCCCGTGCTGATCGCGATGGACCTGGCGCGCTGCGCGGCGCTCCTGACGGTCCCCGTCGCGTTCGCGCTCGGCGCGCTGACCTTCGTCCAGCTCCTGCTGGTCTCGGTCGTCGTCGCGGCCGGCGACATCACCTTCCGCGCCGCCTCCGGCGCCTATGTGAAGACGCTGCTGCCCGCCGATGACCTGCTCGTCGCCCACGCCCGGTTCGAGTCCACGGCCTGGACGACCACCCTGATCGGACCGCCCCTGGGCGGCGTGGCGATCGGTCTGCTCGGGCCGGTGGCGACGGTCGTGGCAGACGCGGTCAGCTACCTCCTCTCGGCGGCGGGCATCCGCGCGACGGGCGGGCGGGAACCGCGGCCCGAACGCCGGCGGGCCACGCGCATGCGGGCCGGGGAGCTGCTCGACGGCTGGCGGTTCGTCCTCGCCGACGCGGCGCTGCGCCCGCTGTTCCTCAACACCGCCCTCTTCAACGGCCTGGTGATGGCCTCCTCGCCGCTGCTGGCCGTCCTGATGCTCGGCGACCTCGGCTTCGCCCCCTGGCAGTACGGCCTCGCCTTCGCCGCGCCCTCGATCGGCGGCCTGCTCGGTTCACGGCTGGCCGGACCGCTCGTCACCCGGTTCGGGGGACACCGGATCCTGGTGGCGTCCGGGGCCTTGCGCGCGGTCTGGCTCGTCGGCCTGCCCTTCCTGGGGCCGGGCACCGGCGGGCTGGTCCTGGTGATGTGCGTCGAGTTCGGGCTCATCCTCTGCTGCGGGGTCTTCAACCCCGTCTCCGCCACCTATCGCCTGGAGCGCACCCCGGCGGGCCGGGTCGTGCGCACGCTGACCGCGTGGTCGGTGACGACCAAGGCGACGACCGCGCTGCTGACGGCCCTGTGGGGCCTGCTGGGCGCTCTGGTCGGCGCCCGCACGGCCGTCGGCCTGGCCGGCCTGCTCCTGCTGGCGACGCCGCTGCTGCTCCCCCGCCGCACGGCGGCGCCGCCCGGTCCGGAGCCGCGTCACACATGACCGCGGGCCCGCCACAACCGATCGGCACCGCTCCGCGTCCTTCTCCTCAAGCCGTCTCCGGTCACCCGGGCGGAGCGGCGTCCGCAGGGGAGGCCATCATCGGTACAGCCACGTTCGAACCGCCGGGCCGGAACGTACGGCGCCGCGGGACGACCGGAATCGCCGGAATCGTGCTGGGCGTCGTCGCGGGCGTGCTCCTGAGCGCTGTCGTCCTGACCGCGGCGTGGTGGCCGCGCACCGAGGTGACGTACCGCAGCTCCGCGCCCTCCGCCGTCGTCTACGCCGACGGGTCGCCGCACTTCCTGTCGCTGGTGCACCGGTACAGCCTGTCCGGACAGCAGTCCTACCGGATGGTCGTCGGCAGGGATCCCGGCGCCTCCTACGGACACTGGGTGGACGTGGACGCCGCCCTGGGGGCGAGCGGAATCGAGTCCGCGACGTGGACGGAGTCCGGAGTACGCGTCCGCTTCCCGACCGGCCACGAACTCTTCGTCCCCGCCCGTTCCTTCCTGTACGGCAGGTGACCCGGAGAGGCCGCGGAGGCTGCCTTGTCGCCGCTGCCTCGGGGGCTCCCCCGCGAGCCGCGGCCCGGGGTCCCTGCCCGGCTCTTCCCCGCGAGCCCGCGAGCCGCCGCGCGGGGCCCCTTGCCGGGCGCTCCGCGCAGAGCCGTGCCGCCGGTCAGCCCAGGGGCGCGGTCGTGAAGTGCCGCACGCGCAGGGGCGCGTCCAGGTACTCGTCCTCGCCCGGGAGGACCACGGGCTGGTCCCTCCAGTGCTCGCCGGCGTACTCGACCAGGTCCTGCTCACCGCGCCAGCGACTGACGTACAGCAGCGAGTCGGGCGGCGCGAGCAGGACCTCATGGTCGACCAGCCCCGCGTAGCGGCCGGGGAACTCGCGTACCGCGGAGACGATCATCTCGCGGAACTCCTCGAACCGTTCGGGACGTACGCGTGCCTCACTCACCCTGATGATCACGGCCGCCAGGGTGTCACGCGCACCGGCACGGCGCCACCCCTCCGCCCCGTCGGCCGGAGGCCCGACGGGGCGGAGGCCCGACGGCCGACGACGACGCGGCCGGGGGCACCTCCGTGCCCGAAGCGCCACGGGGCGTGCGTGCCAGGCGTTCCCGGCCAGGCGGGATTCGCCGCACGTCCTAGCATGGGCTCATGTCCACCACCTCGTCACGGGTCGAACTGTGCCCGCTCACCCTCGCCGACCAGGACGAGTTCTGCTCGCTCGTCAGGGCCAGCGCCGAGCTCTTCGGGCCGTACATGCAACTGCCCACGAACGCGGCCGAGTTCCAGCGCTGGATGGGCCGCTTCGACGACGGCACCAATCTCGGGTTCCTCATCCGGGTACGGGAGAGCGGTGTGGCCGCCGGGACGGTCAACATCAACTCGATCATCCGAGGCCGGTATCAGGGCGCGTCCCTCGGCTACGCGGCTTTCGCTCCGTCCGCGGGGCGGGGCTACATGGCCGACGGGCTCGCCCTCGTCCTGCGGCACGCTTTCGAGGAGCTGCGGCTCCACCGGCTGGAGGCGAACATCCAGCCGGCGAACAAGCCGTCCCTGGCCTTGGTGCGGCGCCTCGGCTTCCGCTACGAAGGCCTGTCGCCCGACTACCTCTACATCGCCGGGGCCTGGCGCGACCACGAGCGCTGGGCCATCGGCGCGCCCGATCCCTGGACGCCCGATCCCTCCCTTCCCGAGGTCTGAGCGCGACCCGCGTCACGCCGTCCGGGTCGCGCCCTGTCCGGCACAGGGCGGTGGGATCCGGACATTCCCCGCTCGCTCCCTTCGCCGCCGTCCCGCCGCGGCCTGCGCCGCCGTCGGAGCCACGGCACGGGTTTCGGCCCGAGCGCTCCGGAGTGCGCCCCCCGTGCCCCTGGTGCCGCGTTCTCGTCCGGAAGGCGAGGGCAGAGGGGTGGGGGTGACTGCTCGCGCCATGCTCCGATCGCATGGCGGAGAAACGAAGGGGTGGGAATGATAAGAGTGACGGTGGTCTACGAGGCACAGCTCCTGCGTGACGCGCTCGTGGACCTGCTGCGGTCGAGCGGGGTCCTTGCCGTCTCCTCGCTGCCCCACTGGCCGCAGGGGCCGGCGTCCGTGGCGTCGGCGCCGGACGTGTACGTCGCGGACGCCGAATGTCTCCCGACCACCGCGGTGGTACCGGCCACCGCCTCCGTGCCGCCGTCGACACCCGCGGCGGCGCCGGCGGGTGGTTCCGCCCTGCTGGCGCTGATCCCCGCACAGCGCCCCGGAGTACTGCGCAGGGCGCACGCGGCGGGGGCGACCGGGTTCGTCGACAAGAACGGTTCGAAGTGCCGATTACTCGAGGCCGTGCAGCGGGTCGCCAAGGGGGAGCGCTTCATCGACGACACACTCGCCCTCGGGTTCCTCCAGGCCGCGGAGATGCCTCTGACCCGTCGTGAGCTGAGCGTTCTCTCGCTGGCCGCCAACGGGGCGCCGGTCGCCGAGATCGCCGCGACGCTGTACCTGTCCAAGGGAACCGTCCGCAACTACATGGCGAGCGTCATCCGCAAGGTCGGCGCGCGCAACCGGGTGGACGCCATCCGGATCGCCCAGGGCGCCGGGTGGACCTGACCGCCACCGCGTGACGCGTCCGCGGACGCGCCCTCTCACCCCGGCACGTCGTTCCAGTGCCCCACCAGGTCACGGTAGAGGGCGGAACGGACGAGCAGCTCCTCGTGCGTGCCGTACTGGGCGCGGGTGCCGTCGAGGACGAGGATCCGGTCCGCGCGGAGCGCGGACGACAGCCGGTGGGCCACGACGACCGACGTCCCGGGCCGGGCGCGCAGGGCGCGTTCGGCCGTGGCCTCCGCGACGGGGTCCACATGGCAGGTCGCCTCGTCGAGCAGCAGCAGCGGAGCCGCGGAGAGGTGGGCGCGCCCCAGGGCGATCAGCTGGCGTTCGCCGAGTGAGAGGGCATCAGGCGTCAGGGCACGGTCGAGCCCGCCCACACGGTCGACGAGCGGTTCCAGCGCGAGGGCGCGTACGGCCTCCTCGACGTCGGACCGGGAGGCGCCGGGCCGCAGATACCGGAGGTTGTCCCGCAGGGTGCCCGTGAAGACGTACGCCTCCTGCGGGATGAGCACGCGCAGCGCCGCGAGTTCCGGCGGGCGGCGGTCTCCGACGGGGCGGCCGAAGAGCCGTACGTCCCCCCGGTCGGGCGTCAGCAGTCCCGCCACGACGTGCAGGAGGGTCGACTTGCCGATGCCGCTGGGGCCGACGACCGCGATGTGCTCGCCGTCCTCGACGGTCAGTTCCAGATCGTCCAGTACGGCCCGGGCTCCCGGTCCGTAGGCGGCCCGGACGCGGCGCAGCTCCAGCGCGGCGGTGGCGCGGCCCGCGCGTCCGGGAGGTGCGGGCTCGGGGATGGCGGGGCGGGGAGGGGATGCGGGCAGCGGCCCGGTGAGCCGGTCGAGGATGACGAACAGCCGTGCTCCGGCGGCGCCCAGGACGGTCATCAGGGTGTGCAGGGCGGGCAGCAGCGCCTGGAGGACGTAGGTGAGCGCCCCCACCAGGGCGCCCGCGGTGACGCCCTGGCGCAGGAGCCACGGCGTCGCGGCGAGCAGCAGGAACACCGGCAGCTGTCCCGCCGTCGCCACGGAGAGCGTGCGGGCGGCCGCCCAGCGGGCCATGGCGCGCTGGGCGGCGGCGGCCTCCTCGACGGCCCGCCGGTTGCGCGCGGCGGTCGTCTCCTGCGTGCCGCAGGCGACGATGTCCCGCAGGGCGGTGCGGGTGATCTCGGCGCGCCGCCCCACGGCCTCGTCCGCGTCGAGGTAGCGGTGCTGGGCCCGTGCCAGGGGTCGCAGGGAGGCCGCGAACAGGGCGAGGCCCAGAACGAGTGGCGGGAGGACGACGAGGAGGAAGTGCGGCGCGAGCGACAGGAGGCCGACGAGGGCTCCTGCGGCGACGAAGACGAAGGAGCGGGCCGCGAGCACCAGTCCGGCGAAGCTGTCCCGCGCGATCTCGGTCTGACTCGTCAGCCGGGACACCGCGGTCGTGTCCACTGATCCGCCCGGGGCGGTGGCCGCGCGCAGGGCGCGCGCCACCGATCGTCGCACGAGGTGGTCGCGGAGCGGTTCGGTGAGGTGAGGAAGTTGGGTGAAGACCCCGCGGACGACCGGAGCGCCGAGGAGGATGGCCACGGCGGCGCCCGCCAGCCAGAGCAGCCCGGTCGCCAGGGCGCCCCGCAGGAATCCGTCGTCCAGGGAGCGGGCCACGCAGTAGCCCCCGAGGAAGGTCTGCGCGGACTCGGCCGCGGACCATGCGGCCAGTTTGACCAGCACGCCTGTACGGCGGCCGAGGAAGACCCGGCCCGACGCCATGACGCGCCGGGAGGTCCGCGCCTCCGCGGCGACCGGTCCCGGTTCCGCGGCGTCCGGCCTCGTTCCGCCGGCGCTCCGCCGTGTCGTCGTTCCCGTCGTCCGGCCCGTGCCCGATGTCCCTTTCACTCGCCCGCCCCGGGGTCGTCGCGGGTCGTCGGACCGGTGGGGCGAGGACGCTGGGCGACACCGGTCGGGGCCGGCCGCGGCGAGGCCGAAGCCGCCGACCGGGGCGCCCTCGTGCCGGCGCCCGGATGAGCCCCGTCGCCCGTCCGCCCGGCGGCATGGGCACCGGCGCCCGCCAGGGCGTCCGCATCCGCGTGCGCCTCGGCCGTCTGGCCGCCCGCACCGGAGCCCGCGCCCGCGCCGCCGGGCGGAGGCGGTGCGCACGGCGCCGGTGCCTCGGGCAGGAAGACCGCGCGGTAGTCCGGGTCCTCCTCCCACAGCCGGCGGTGCGGCGCGCACCGCCGCACGCGGCCCGCCTCCATCCAGACCACCCGGTCGGCGCGGGCCGCGGTGGACACCCGGTGGGCGACGACGAGCTTGGTGCACGGGCGCAGCGCGGTGGTGAGGGCCTGCTCCACCTGGCGTTCGGTGGCCGTGTCGAGGCTCGACGTGGCGTCGTCGAGGATCAACAGCCGACCCGTCCCCATGAACGCCCGGGCGATTCCCAGGCGTTGGGCCTCGCCGCCGGAGAGGGGCGCGTCGTCCAGGGGCGTGTCGTATCCCAGCGGCAGCAGACGGATGAAGGTGTCGGCGCTCGCCGCCGCCGCCGCCTCGCGGACCCTCGCAGCCGTGGCGGGGCCCGCTGCGGGGCCGGTCCCGGCGGCGAGCGCCGTACGGACCGTGGCGGCGGCGTCGAAGGCGGGGCGCGCGAAGGCGTAGGCGGTGGCCCCGCGCAGTTCGGCGTGGGTCAGCCCGGCCAGGTCGACGCCGTCCAGGAGGACGCGTCCCTCTTCGGGGTCGGTCAGCCGGCCCGCGACGGCGGCCAGGGTCGATTTGCCGGAGCCGGAGCGGCCCACGATCGCGACCGTCGACCCGCCGTCGATCGCGAGCGTCACGTCCGTGAGCAGGGGGACACCGTCGCGCACCACCCGCACGCCCCGCAGTTCCAGGTCGCCCGGGCCGTCGGCCGGCAGGACGGCGGAGCCGTGCGGCATCGGTTCGAGATCGGCGAGTTCGGCGGTGCGGCGGCCCGCGCTGCGGGCGCGGACCAGGGTGCCGAGGGGTGCCGCGATGCCTCCGATGCCGGCGGCGAGGGCCGCGTAGCGGGAGGCGGCGAGCAGTTCGCCGACGGTGACCTCCCCCGCCGCGAGGCCGGCCCCCGCCACCGCCACGACGGCCGTGGTGAGCAGGGGGAGCAGGACGCCGCTGCGGGCCACGGCGCGGCCGTGGACGAGCCACATGCGCGTTCCGTGCCGGGTCATGTCCTCCAGCGGGGCGAGGATGCGCTCCTCCTCCCGGCGTGCCGTGTCCGCGGCGGCGATCGTTCGGGCGCCGCTCAGCGCTTCGCTCAGCCGGGCGGCGACGGCGCCCTGCGCCTGCTGGTAGCGGCCGACCGAGTCCGAGGACTGGTGGGCGAACGCGCGCAGCAGCAGGAGGAGCAGCGGCAGGCCGGCGACGAAGACGACGGCCGTCCAGGGGTCGATCAGCGCCAGCGCCACGAGGGCACCGACCGGGACGAGGACGGACGTGACCGAGCTCGCGAGAGCCGCGGGTGCGGTGCCGGTGTCGGTGGCGTTGACGCACAGCCGGGCGGCGACGTCGCCGCCGGAGTGGGGCGCCGCCCGGTGGGGGGCGGTGCCGAGCAGGCCGGTCAGCGCGCGCAGGCGGACCCAGGCGGTGGCGCGGGCGTTGGTGAGCTGGGTCAGCAGGACCGCGGTGGTCTCCAGCAGGACTTCCGCGGCGAGCAGGACGGCGGCCCACACGAGCCACGTGCCCGCGTCGGGGTGCCGGCGCAGCAGCAGGTCCAGCGTCCTGCCGGCGAGGGCGGGGACCGCGAGCGAGCAGGCCGCGCCGGCGGCCGAGCAGGCGAGCAGCACCGCCGTGGTGCCCGCGGTGTGCCGTACGGCGCCGCGGAGCAGCCGGTCGGTACCGGTGGGCGAGGTCATCCGACCCCTCTCTCCTCGCTGGAACCCGTCACGAGCACTCCGCGCGGGGCAGTCGCGCGGGGGCCGCCGCGCGGGAACTGCTCGCGGGGTTCTCCGGCGGGAGGTCCTCGCGGCTTCTGCCCCTGGAGAACTCCTCGCGGGTTCTCCCCTCGGGCGACTCCCCTCGGGTTCTCCTCGCGGGCTCCCCTCGGGCTCCCCTCGGGCGGCTCCCCGCCGAGTTCTCCCCTCGGGCGATTCCTCGGTGGGACGGCTCTCTCGCCGGGCCGCGCGCGTCCGGTCCCCGACGGCCGGTGCCCCGGGAGCCGCGCTCCAGGGGCACCGTGACTCCGTGCCGGCGCCGGAGGCGCCGTGCGCGGGAGCCGGATGGGGTCAGTTACAGGTCGTCACGCTGAGGCTGCTGTCGCCGCAGAGCAGAAGGCTGGCGCGGCTGCCGGTCTCGACGTCGCCGATGGCCTCGTCCTTGGGGGTCTCCAGCGACTGCAGGTCGAACAGGTTCATGATCGTTTCCTTTCGTGTGGGGACGGTGGTGCTGTACGACCCCGGTGCGGGGCCGGTTCTTGGGGCCGCGGAAGCGGCGGAAGGAACGGCAGGTGGGCCGGGCGGTCGCCCAGCGCTGCCGAGAGGGCCAGCAGGACGCCCGCGGTGCCGGTGGCGAGGTCCATGGAAAGCCGCATCATCTGTTCGCCGGGGAAGGCGAGATGACCCTCGTAGGACATCGCGTGCCAGGTCAGGCAGCCGACCTGGCGGCGTACGTCCTCGGGGGCCGTGCCGGGGCCGCCGGCGTTCGTGCGGGCGAGGTGGAGCACCATCCCGGCGGCGCCGCGGAAGAGACCCGGCTGGGCGTAGAAGGTGGCCTGCGCCGCCTGCACGATCTCGCGGCGGGCCCGGTCGAGGGCGTCGTCGCGGCGGTGGAGGAGGTAGTCGTCGATCACCATGCCGATGCCCACGCTGCCGGCGCCGAGGTACGGCATCGTGCGCCAGCCCTCGTCGACCTGCAGGGTGCCGGAGGCTCCGCGCACACAGCGGGTGAGGTCGTCGTGGAGCGCCTCGGCGGCGAGGTCGAGCAGCGCGGTGTCCCCGGTGCGTTCGTAGAGCCGCACGAACAGCAGGGCCCGGCCTGCCGCGCCGTGCAGGAGACCGGTCCGCACGCGGCCCGGCGGCGCCTGCGCGTCCCGGGAGGACGCCCGGGACGGGCGGGCCGTCAGTTCGGCGCACCGCATCGCCGCCGTGTGCAGGCCGGTCTCGCCGGTGGCGGTGGCCAGGGCGTCCAGGGCGAGACCGATTCCGGCCGTTCCGCCGTGCAGATCGGGGGCGAGCCCGTCGTGGTCCTGGTCGAGGACGAGTTCGGCCAGTTCGAGGGCGGACGCCGTGTGCCCGAGCCGCTGGAGGGTCCACGCGATGCCGGTCAGCCCGTCGTAGAAGCCGAGCGGGGTGCCGGACTCGGGTTGCTTGGCGTGCCGCAGAAGCCGGTCCTCCGCCGCCGGGCACCGTGCGGCCCCGCTCTCGCGCAGGGCGTGGAGGACTCCCGCGGTGCCGTAACCGAAGGACATGCCGCCGCCGGCCGTGGCGAACTGGGCGATGTCACCGGGGAAGAAACGATCCTCCCGGTCGGGCGTCGCCGACGCCCGGATCGCTCGCACCATCGAGTCGCGGCTGCGTGGCCAGTCCCCCGGTTCCTCCGGCAGGTAGCGGTCGCGGCCCACCGGGCGCCCGGGTGCCTGTCCACGGTCGCGGGGCGGATCGCCGCCGGGATCACGCGTGATCTCCCGTACCGCCGCGTCGAGGAAGCCGGACGGCAGCGGGAATCGGGCCGCCGCGACCTCCGCCAGGTGCGCGGCCTTGGCCCGGTCCACGGCGAGCAGGCTCGTCAGGGGGACGAAGAGGGCGATCCTCAGGCACGCGAGGGCGTAGCGGTCGACGTCGAAGCCGCGCCGGTCGGCGGGTGCGACGAAGGCCGGGTTGGCGACGGTCTGCCGGCCGCCCTCCGCGGCGGGCTGGGCCGCCTCGAAGTCGAGCAGCACCACGGAGGACTCGTCCTCGGACACCATGATGTTGAAGAGGTGCAGGTCGTTGAAGACGATCCCGCGGGCGTGCACCGCGGCCACCGCCTGCTCGACGAGTCCGTGGATCCGCAGGGCCCAGTCGGTGTACTCGGCGAGCCGATCCGCCGGGGGATCGGCCTCCATCAGCGGGTGCCGGCGGGCGAAGAAGGTGTTGAGCGGCCTGCCCTCCACGAATTCCAGGGCAAGGAAGTGGTGGTCGCCGATCGTGAAGCTGTCGAGGACCTCCGGTGTGCAGGCGAGCCCCGACAGCCGCTCCAGCGCGGCGCGCTCGCGGTGCAGCCGGATCACGGCGTCGGCGCCGTCGGCGGCCAGCCCGGCGTAGGGGCGCGCCTCCTTCAGTACGACCCGCCTGCCGGTCTTCCGGTGCCGGGCCTCGTACACGCCGCCGCCATTGGAGAAGTGCAGCGCCTTGTCGATCTCGTACGGCATCTCCTGGACGGTCACTGCGGCCCTGGCGTCGAGGTGCGGCCGCAGGAAGGGAGGCGGAGTCACCCAGTCGGGCACGCGGAAGACGGGCCCGCGCTGATCGGGTACGAGGGTGCCGGAGCCGTCCTCGATGGCCGGCCGCAGCTCTCCGTGCTCGTCGTAGCAGTGCCGCCGGGTGAAACTGCCGTACCGCAGGTGCACGGGGCCGCGGCCCCACCGCAGGTCGCTGAGGATGTAGGGGCCGGGCTCGCCGTCGAGCAGTCGCGCCAGATCGGTGGCCACGCGCTCGCACTGCTCGTCGTCCGCCGGGTACACCGTCACGAACTTGCCGCTCGCCGCGCGGTCCGCGTACTTGGCGTTGCGCTGGTGCAGCAGATAGCGGCTCGGTACGAACTTGAAGGCCACCTCGTGTTCCAGGCAGTGGTCGCGAACCGTCGCGAGGACCTTCTCCGCGTTGTCGAGACCGGCCGAGACGTGGATCTTCCAGCCCTGTGAGGGGAGCGGGCGGTCCACGGGACGCAGGGCGAGCCAGTCACCGGTGCGGTGGGCACTCCAGCCCTCCGGGACGGGAAGCGTGGCGGGCCCGTAGAGGGAGTCGCCCGCTCCGTCGGCGAAGACCAGACGGTGCGGCGCGTCGTAGAAGTGACGGTCGGCGTCGCAGAAGACCGCGTACCCCTTGTTCACAACGCACTCCCTCGGTCGGTGACGGACACGACGTTGTCACGGCTCACATGGGCCCCGACAGTCGCCGCTGTCACCTTCCGTATGTGCGGTACGCATAGGTAACCAAGGCCCCACGCGTGGGGCCTGCGGAAGCACAGGGGTCTCCTCGGCAGGGCGAGCGAGCGGGGACCGCGCAGCCGGCACGTTCACGGCCGCGTCTCTCCCTCGTCGAGCGCGGCAAGACCCTCCTCCCAGCGGGTCCGCCGCTCCTCGTCGGTCTGGTCCCACCACGGCGCACCGCGCTCTCCCAGCGCCGTCTTCGCGGTGTGCACCCTGGCCCGGGCGTCGCGCTCGGCCTCCCGATCGCCGGCACGGAGGGCGGCGCCCACCGCTCGCCGTGCCGCCATCAGATGGCGCCGCAGCCGGGCACCGGCCTCGTCCGGGACGGCCGGGTCGGTGGCACGCCAGCGCCGGCCGCCGATGATCACGTGGTGCCCGTCGGGGCTCCTCTCGGGAGGGCCGGAAGGGGCGGAAGGGGATCTCGACGTCACCGCACGCGGGTGCCCTGACCCGACAGGGGAGAACCCTTTCCGCGACCCTCACGCCCACATGGCGGCCGAGGGGGGAGGGTGGGGAGGCGGCGTGGCTGACCGGTCGCCCCCGCCGGGCCGTCGCCGCCGTCCGCCGTGGCGCGGCGGCGAGGGCGCCGCAGGCCAGGGGGCGACCAGCGGCCTCGGAGCACCGCCCGGGAGGCATCTCAGGGCCGTGACAGCACGAGGGCGGGGCACTCTGGGCTTCATCATGCCGGCGGCGCGGACCGGATTCCACGGGAGAAGGACGGGGCGGCCCGCACCGGACGAGGGCGGAGTGGCCGAGGCGCGCCGACACAAGGGCGGGGGCGCCCAAGCACCCCCGCCCTCCCTCACGCGTTCTCCCGCTTCCGGCGCGGCCGCCCGCCCGGACTAACCGGTCGGTTCCTGCGGTGCGGGCGTGCCCGGGCCGGCAGGGGTCCCCTCGCCGTCGCGCTCCTCCCCCGCCTCCTGTTCCCCCTCCTTCTGGTCGGGCTCCTCGGACTCGGGCCTGCCGGTCTTCGGCACCCGGATCTCCGGTGCGCCGGTCCCCGCCGGAGGCAGATCCGGCGTGACCGCGTCGTCACTCGCCGGCACACGGTCCGGAAGCTCCGGCTCGGGGGCACTCTGCATCGCTGTCTCCTCACTCGCTGGTGAACCCGGTGCACCCCTCGACTGCCCCGCCCGGCGGCCGTCACTCTTAGGCGCCCCGTCCGGAACCCCCGGCCGTCACTCGCCGGTGGCCGCCTCCACCCCGACCCGAATCCCTCCGGACACCCTCCCGGCGACGCCGTACGCCCGGGCCAGGACGGCGACCGTCCCGGCCATGGCTCTGCGCGGTTCCGCCGGTGCGACGGCCTCGACGGCGCCGCCGAGCCTCAGTAGTTCTCCGCACGCGTGCGACGCGCTCTCGGTCGGGATCTCCGCTTCGACCCACCCGTCGTCACCCAGGGAGGTCGCGGTGGCCTCGACCGCCCGGACCACCGCCGGGGGAAGGTCGTCCGGCAGACGAAGGCGTCCCCGCGGGGACAGCCGTGCCGGTGTGGCGACGTGCCTGGAGGTCGTCGAGGTACGAGGACCAGTACGCGCCCAGGTCGCCGTCCGGCGGCCGGGCCAAGCGTTCATCGCTCCGCGCCGCGTCGAGGCATTGCGAGACCCGGCAGATCCCTATGCGGGTCTGCGCTGCCCCGCGAGGTACCGGACGCCGGATGTGAGCACCAGGCCGTAGGGGCGAAGGCGGCGGCCCACCTCTCGCGGCCGCTGCGTCCCCTGGAGGACCCGGGCGGCCTCGCCGCATCGCCACGGCAGCGGCCGCGGGTCGGCGCTCCGGCGCCGGAACGGTTCGTGTCCGCCGCCTGCCCGCTGCTGCGGTCCTCCGATCGTCCGCCCGTCACGGCATCGCGCTCACGGGCGACCGGGGGGCGACGGGGCAGTGCTCCGTCAGGCGTTGGCACCACAGCCCGTCTCTTCGGCCGTCGCCTTCACCGAGGCGGCGGCGCGGCGGTATTCGGCGTTGATGCGCTGGGCTTCCTCGAGCTGGTCCTCGAGGATGATGATGCGGCACGCGGCCTCGATGGGGGTGCCCTGGTCGACGAGTTCCCTGGCCCGGGCCGCCATGCGCAGCTGGTATCGGGAGTAGCGACGGTGGCCGCCCTCGGAGCGGAGCGGGGTGATGAGGCGGGCCTCGCCGATGGCGCGCAGGAAGGCGGGCGTGGTGCCGAGCATGTCGGCGGCCCGGCCCATCGTGTAGGCGGGGTAGTCGTCGTCGTCGAGACGGCCGTAGGAGTCGTCTGCTGTCATCTGCACCTCTCTCTGGAACGCGTCGAGGGGTCCTGGTGCCGTACGGCACCAGGACCCCGAAGGAACTGCTACACCATCCGCCGGCCGGGGGACTGCGCCGGCTTCCTGTTTCCGCGGCCTCGACGGGACTGCTGTCGAGGGCGCGGGGATCGCGGTTGCTTGACCGGAGACCACCTCACTGTCGATAGTCCTGCGGTACCCGGGCTCAAGGCTTCCGCCCGGGCGATCCTGATGGCGCGGCTTCCTCCGTTCTTACTCGGTGATCGACTACTTCTTGTCAAGCGGGTACTGCGTCCTGCTCTCTGCTGCGGCCGTGCCCGCGCCGGGCACGGCTCTGTGCCGTGGCGGCCCCTCATCACCACGGGCCACCCGGTCCGGCCGTCAGTCCCGTCGCCGTCCTTCGAGCCTGGCTTCGGAACTCCACCGCCGCACCGTCCTGCGAACCGCAACTGCGGGTACTGCTGCCCGGCAGTTCGTCCCTGCCGGGCTTCTCTTGACTGGGCTACGTGAGAAACCATATCCACACCGCCACTCAATGTCTACTCTCGCGAGAATAGATTTCCGTATGCGGGAGGAAGACGTACACGCCTCGCTCGCGGCCCTCCGGCACGACGGCGCGGCGATAGGGGCGGGACCCGGCTCACCACCCGCCCACAGGGGCGCCGCCGCGAACGACCGACCCGACGACCCGCGCGCTGACGCGAGCGGCGATCCCGACGACCCGCGCGGCGGCGGCCCTTGGTGTTTCCGCCGAGGGGAGCCGGCTTCCCTGGTGGGGACAGCACCTTGTGCGCGACGGCGCGGGCGGGCTGGACTGGAGACAGCCCGACGTCGCGGCGGCCCGGCCCTCGCCGGTACAGAAGGAACCTCATGACACCGATGCTCGACGGCTGCACGCCCTGGCCCGAGGAGTTCGTCGACCGCTACTGGGCCGCCGGCCACTGGCGCGGGAACACGCTGCACAACCTGCTGCGCGGCTGGGCCGTGGAGTACGGGCCGCGAACCGCCGTGGTGCACGGTGCCACACGGCTCACGTACGCGGCCCTGGACCGGCGCGTGGGCCGCATGGCCGCCGGCTTCCGGCTGCTGGCCCTCCGGCCCGGGCAACGCGTCGTCGTCCAGCTGCCGAACGTCCCCGAGTTCGTCGTCACGGTGTTCGCGCTGATGCGGGCCGGCGCGGTGCCCGTCTTGTGCCCGCTCTCGCTGCCGCCGCACGAGGTGGCCGGCCTCGTGCGGCTCACCCAGGCCGTCGGCTACGTCGGTCCGTCGACGTACCGGGGCTTCGACCACACGGCGATGGCGGCGGGCATCGCGGCCGACGGACCCTTCCTGCGGCGGGTGTTCACCTACGAGGCGCCGGGCACGGCCTCCCCGTACGGCGGATTCACGATCGACCCGTCGGGCTGTCATCACGTTCCGCTGGGCTCCGTCGACGCCCCGCCCGAGCGGGACCTTGCGCTGAGCGCCGACAACGTGGCGTTCATGCTGCTCTCGGCCGGTACGCGCCCGGGCTCCGTACCCCCGCTCGTTCCCCGGACCCACAACGACTACGCCTATCAGATGCGTGCCGCCGCCGAGCTGGTGGCGCTGACCGGGAGCGACGCCTATCTGGCGGCGCTGCCGCCCGAGAACAACGTCGCCCTCGGCTGCCCCGGCATCCTCGGCACCCTCTCCGTCGGCGGCACCGTCGTCCTGGTCGACGCCCCGGAACCCGCCGCGTGCCTCCCGGTCATCGAGCGGGAGAGGGTGACGATCGTGTCGGCTGGACCGGCCGTCGCCGAGCTGTGGCTCGACGCGCTGCCCGCGGCGCGGGCCGACGTGACCAGCCTGCGTCTCGTACAGATCGGCGACCCGCCGGCCGTACGGTCGCACCACCGGGAACCCGTCGGACGAACGGGCCCCGGGTCGGGCTGCCGCCTCCAGCGGGTCGTCGGCGGCGCGGAGGGGCCGCTCGTGTTCACTCCGCCCGCCGATCCGGAAGACCCCCCGCTCGCCGCACACGGCCGCCCGCTCTCCCCCGACGACGAGATCCGCATCGTCGCCGCCGACGGCGAGGACCTGCCCGACGGGGAACCCGGCGAACTCCTCGCCCGGGGCCCGTACACCCCGCGCGGCTACTACCGCGCCCCCGCCCGCAACGCCCGCCGCTTCACCACCGACGGCTACCTCCGCACGGGCGTCCTGGCCTACCGCACCGCGGACGGCGGCCTGGTGACGACCGGTCACCTCGCGGACGACCCGCTGCGGCCCGGCGACGAGGTGCCATCCGACAGGTGACGGGCCCGACCGTCCTGACCCCGTGGCCTCGCCGGAAGCGGCCGGTCGGCGGTCGGACCGAACCCGGGCGTGAGCCGGCCCACGAGTGTGCGAGGGTGCCCCCATGACGACACGGCGCCGAACCCAGGCGGAACGAGACGCGATCCCGGTCGAGATCGGCTATGCGCTCCTGAGCGCGTGCTTCCTCGCCGCGGTCGTCTTCGGCACGATCGCCGGACCGGCCGCTGTCTGGCACCTCCCTCCCGCCTTCGAGCGGTTCCTCGTGATCGCCGGGGCCTGGCTCGCCGGAGTGCTCGCGGTGGTGCGCGTCGTCCACGTCCTCTGGCGCCACGAACGACGCCGCTAGGAGCCGCGCGCACGGGGGGCGTGAAAGACCCGGCGCTTTCGTCGGCTCGTGGTCAGGGGGCGGGTGTCCGGGCCCCCGACGGCGCCTTCGGACCCAGCGGCCCGGTGCTGCGGGCCACGCTCGGCCGGCTTCATCCGCGCGTACCCCTCGCCTCCGACCCGGTCGAGCACGGCGGAGACCGACGCCCCGATGAGAACACGCGCCGGCGCGAGACTGGTGTGGGGCGAATCGGACGGCACAAATGTATCGCCCATTACGCAGGGGCCGCGGGGCACCCGCGGGGTGTCCACGCCGGCACGCGGGGCGCACCCGGGCCCGCACAACGGTTCCTCGTCCGCGCCGCTCTGGCCCTCCACCATGGCCGTGAGGCTTTCGGGGAACTCACGGAGGGCGTGAGCAAACCCTCGGGGCGCTCGTCACCGCCGGCCGGCGCCGTTACACCTGCCTGATAGGGCGTCAGAACGTTTACAGGCGGTACAGGGTTGCGTTCGATATCCAGTTCTGTAACTGTCGCTCACACCACACATCAACACCCCACCCCCACAGCGGACTTCGGAGCGCAGCAGGGTGTGTCGCGCCACCTCGGGCCGGCGCCCTGACACGGCGTGACGCCCTCGCCCTGTTCTTCCCGGCGCCCTCCCGCGCACGGCCCTTCGGCCGAGGGGAGTCACGGCCCGCTTCAGTCCGGACGACTTCGGAGACCAGGCACCAATGAAACGCACCCGCACCATCGCCGTCACCGCCGCGCTTGTCGCGTCATCCGCTCCCCTCGGCATCGTCACCATGGGAGCCGGTTCGGCCCATGCGGCGGACCGCACCTACTTCGTGAGCGCGGAAGGCAGCGACAGCAACCCGGGAACCTCGACCGGCGCGCCCTTCCGCACCCTCCAGAAGGCCGCCGACAGCGCCGGTCCCGGCGACACCGTCTCGATCATGAACGGCACCTACTCCGAGCGCGCAGCAGGCTCCAACGTGCTGACCGTCAGGCGCTCGGGCCGCCCCGGCGCACCCATCACCTTCACCGCCCATCCCGGCCACCGGCCGGTGATCCACCCGGTGAAGGCGTGGAACGGCATCAGCGTCCACGGCGCGTCCTACATCTCCCTCAGGAACCTGGAGATCAGGGGCAACAACGCCGCCCTGAACCTCGCCGGGGCAGAACGCGGATCGAGGAAGGGCGACCCCACCTACAACACCAACTGCATCTCGATCGAACGAGACAGGTCCACGGGTGCGGTGTCGCACCACATCGAGGTGACCGGCAACACGGTTCACGCCTGCGCGGGCGGCGGCATATCGGCGATCGAATCCGACCACCTGACGATCTCGGGCAACCACGTGTACTCCAACTCGTGGTACACGGTCTATGCCACCAGCGGCATCTCGGTCCTCACCCCGCGCGACGTGGGGGGCTCCGACGCCAGGACGTACAAGATCCGCATCACCGGCAACCGCGTCCACGACAACGAGACCAAGATCAAGTGGGAGAAGTGCCGCTGCTACTCCGACGGCAACGGCATCATCATCGACACGCTCAAGGGCGACGCCGACCATCCCGCCTACGGAGGACGCGTCCTGGTCGCCGGCAACCTCTCCTATGACAACGGCGGCTCGGGCATCCACTCCTACAAGAGCCGGCACGTCGACATCGTGCACAACACGGCGTACCTGAACGGCCGGAGCACGCGCATGAAGAGCTACGCCAACATCTTCGCCCACGACAGCACCGACGTCCGGCTGCTCAACAACATCGCGTACGGCCGGCCCGGCCAGGCGACGAACAGCAAGTCCCGCAACGCGGACGTGACCTACGACTACAACGTCTACTTCGGCGGCAAGGCTCCCGAGGTCAAGGGTCCGCACGACATCGTCGCCGACCCGAAGTTCGCCGACGCCGGCACCACGGCGGGCGCGACCTTCCGGCTGCGTGACGGCTCCCCGGCCATCGGGACGGCCACTCCGTTCGCCGCCGTCACCACCGGCACGCGCCGGGCGGGTGGCGCGCCCGACCGTGGCGCCCACGGCTTCGGCACTGGTGACGTGCCGCAGGGCGCTTCCGCTCCCGTCGGCGACTCCGGCTCCGGCGGTCGGCAGGATGAGGCCCGGCCCGGGGGAGCACAGCCCGGTACGACCGGTACGGCCGACACCACCGCCTCGCCCGCCGAGGAGCCGAACGAGACGGATGGCGGCGGCGGATCCGACCCGAACGCGCACAGCGGGGACGGTCCGCTCGCGCAGACCGGCGGTTCCGATCCCCTGATCCCCCTCGGCATCGCGGCGGCCGTGCTCGCCGTCGGCGGCGGGCTCGTCGTCGCCGCCCGTCGCAAGCGTTCCTGACCGTCCGGTTCACCCGGGCTCCTGACGTGGTGCCGGCCCCGTCCCCCGTGCCAAGGGGCCGGCACCACCGCGTACCCTTCCGGCCGCACGGTTCGCGGACCCACTCCGCTCCGGCGACTCGACCCGCTGACAGGCTTGTGACATGGCAACCGACCGACCGCGCAGAACGAACGGCCGCGCGGGTGAGGACCCACCCGACTCCCCGCGCATCGCCTGGCGCAAGCAGATGAGGGAAAGCGTCCTCGATGCCGCACACGACCTGACATGCGAAGCCGGGTGGGACGAGGTCAGCATCACGGCCGTCGCGGCACGCGCTCAGGTCTCCCGGCCCTCGGTCTACAAGGAGTTCGGCAATCGAGCCGGTCTGGGACGCGCACTGGTGATCCGTGAGACCCGGCAGTTTCTCGCCGGGGTGGCCGACACGCTCGATCCCGGCCTGCCCGACTCTCAAGCCTGCCTCGAAGCCGCCATCCGCTACGTGCTCGAGGAAGCTCACACCCAGCCCCTCATACGGGCCGTCATCGCAGCCGCCCGCCATGGATCCGACAGCCTGCTCCCCTACCTCACCGCCCGGGCGGACCCGATCTTCGACGGGGGCCGGCACCTGGTGCGGGAATGGCTGGGGACCCGCTACCCGGGGCAGCTCACGGAGGCTCTCGAGATGACGGCGGACATCATCGTCCGCATGACCATCAGCCATCTCGTCCTGCCCGACGCCGAACCGCACGTCACCGCCCGAAGGCTCGCCACGGCCGCACGGGCGCTGCTGCACAGTGCGGGATCAGCCGAAGCCGCCGTAACCAGGAGTCCCGCCGAAGCCGAGCCCTTCTGACACCGCGCCGAAGCGCGCTCGGGCACGGGCCGGTGCTCCGGCTCGGGCGAGCGCATGGCGCGTGACGTGCGTGCCACCCTCGGTGTCCCCACCAGAGTTCGCCCCCAGTTCACCGCTCGGCCGCTTCGGGTGATCGACACGGGCGTACCTTTCGGGGCGTGGACATACCTGTCGCGTTTCGCTGGGTGCTCACGGCCCTGGTGGTCCTGCAGCTCCTCTCCCTCTACGCCGTCCTGCGCCGGATGCGCCGTCGAGGCCCCGGTCGACGGGCCGAGGAGCGGTGGGA
The DNA here is from genome assembly GCF_040677675.1 of Streptomyces sp. NPDC053755. Lineage (NCBI taxonomy): Bacteria > Bacillati > Actinomycetota > Actinomycetes > Kitasatosporales > Streptomycetaceae > Streptomyces > Streptomyces sp. NPDC053755. Next base: position 26,774 of record NZ_JBFASK010000053.1, read on the forward strand.
CGTCCTCGACGGCGTCAGCGGTGTCGCCCTCCTGGCGGGGATCCTCATCGGCAGCGGCCCCCTGATGATCTGCGGCACGGTGCTCATGGGCTGCGTCATCGCGCTGAAGGCGATCCGTTTCCTGCGGACCACGGACTCCTGACTCCGCGGGAGCGGGGAAGGCCCGGCAAGGATCCAGCGGCCACCGGGCGAGACCTCGCCCGCCGAACCGGAAGCGACTGGCTAGAGAAAGCGGCGCACAGGCAGGACGGCGGCCTCGGCGAGGCGCTGGAGGGCGGCGCGGCGCTTCCAGCGGGACGGGTCCACGGGGGTGCTCCGCCGCAGGTCCGCGTCGAAGTCGTGGTCCAGGCCCGCGGTGAAGTCCTCGTCGAGGACGGCGAGCATGACCTCCTCGTCGTGGCTCATGGAGCGCCGGTTGAAGTTCGTGGAACCGATCAGCGCGGCCACGCCGTCGATCGTCATGATCTTTGCGTGCATCATCGTCGGCTGGAACTCGCGGATGGACACGCCCGCCTCCAGCAGGCGCTCGTAGTGGTACTGGCCCGCGAGTTGGCAGGCCCGCTGGTCCGTGTGGGGGCCGGGCAGCAGGATCTCGACGGTGACGCCGCGCCGCGCGGTCGCGCACAGCAGGTCGACGAAGTACGTGTCGGGGGCGAAGTAGGCGGTGGCCAGGCGGAAGCGCTGCTCGGCGGAGGTGAGCATGACCCGGATCAGGGTCTGCATGTCCTGCCAGCCGAAGCTCGCCGATCCGCGGACGACCTGGACGACGCAGTCGCCGGGCTGTTCGTGCTCGGTGAAGCGGTCCCGCTCGTCGTACAGCTCGTCATGGCACTCGGCCCAGTTCTGCGCGAAGGCCGCGGCGATGCCGTCCACGGCCGGACCGCGCACCTGCACGTGCGTGTCCCTCCACTCGTCGGGGTTGCGGGCGTCGCCGCACCACTCCTCGGCGATGCCGACGCCGCCGGTGAACGCCGTGGTCTCGTCGACGATCAGGGCCTTGCGGTGGCAGCGGTGGTTCTGCTTGAGGGGCGACAGCCACAGCGGCTTCCGGAACCAGGCCACCTGCACGCCCGCGGCGTCCATGTCGTCGAGGAGCTTCTGCTCGATCGCCTTGGCCCCGAAGCCGTCCAGCAGCAGGCGCACCCGTACGCCGTCCGCTGCGCGCTCCGCGAGGGCGGCGGCGAAGTCCCGGGCGATCTGCCCGCGCCAGTAGACGAACGTCATCATGTCGATGGTGTGCTCGGCCCCCTTGATGGCGTCGAGCATGGCGGGGAAGATCCGGTCGCCGTTGCGCAGGGCGACGAGTTCGTTTCCTTCCGTCGCGGCGATGCCGAGGAGTCGTTCCAGCCGTCTGCGCAGCCGCTGGGCGCGGGCGGCGGTGGGTCTCTGATGCTCTTCCACGAGGGTCATGGGACGTCCTTGGTCGGGTGGGTTGCCGTCGGTCGGTTCGGCCGGTCCGTGCCGCCGGCCGGTGCGGCGCCGCGGCCTATGCGGGTCGGCCGTACGAGCGGACGAGGTGCCAGGCGAGGGCTCGGAGGCGGGTCACGGAACGGGACCATGCCCGGAGGGTCTCGCCGCCTCTCGGTCCGCGGCCCTCGGAGTCCGGAACCGGTGTCACTTTCATGTCCATGACGCCCGGATGCCCAGCCCTCGCCACCGTATACGCCTCGTGGGGAGGATCTCACCGCGCCGTCGTCCCGCGTCCGCCGTCGATGTCGCCGTGCGTCGCCGTGCGCTCACTCTCCCTTGCGGAGAGTGCTCGACGGCTCTCCGAGCTGACGACCTCGCGTCGACGGAAGGCGGGCCGGGGGACCCGTTCCGTACCCTGGCGGCATGCGGATGCGTCCCACACTGACCTGGACCCCTCCCGAGGATCTGCCGCCGGGCATCACGGATCCGGAGCCGGTCGCCGACGTGCTGGGCACCGGCGGTGTGCTGGTGCTCAGCGGCGCGGGCATCTCCACGGAGTCGGGCATCCCCGATTACCGCGGCGAGGGCGGGAGCCTGGGCCGGCACACCCCGATGACCTACCAGGACTTCACCGGCGGCGCGCGGGCCCGGCGCCGGTACTGGGCGCGCAGCCACCTCGGCTGGCGCACCTTCGGCCGCGCCCGCCCCAACGCCGGGCACCGCGCCGTGGCCGCGTTCGCCCGGCACGGCCTGCTGGCCGGGGTGATCACGCAGAACGTCGACGGCCTGCACCAGGCCGCCGGGAGCGAGGGCGTCGTGGAGCTTCACGGCAGCCTGGAGCGGGTCGTCTGCCTCTCCTGCGGCGCCCTCAGCCCCCGCCGCGAACTCGCCCGGCGACTCGAGGAGGCCAACGCGGGATTCGCGCCCGTGGCCGCGGGGATCAACCCGGACGGTGACGCCGACCTCACCGACGACCAGGTCGGGGACTTCCGGGTGGTGCCCTGCGCGGTCTGCGGCGGTGTCCTCAAGCCGGACGTGGTGTTCTTCGGCGAATCCGTGCCGCCGCAGCGGGTCGAACACTGCCGCGCGCTGGTCCGCGGGGCCGCCTCGCTGCTGGTCCTCGGTTCCTCGTTGACGGTGATGTCCGGCCTGCGGTTCGTCCGCCAGGCCGCCGAGGCGGGCAAGCCGGTCCTGATCGTGAACCGGGACCCGACCCGGGGCGACCGGCACGCCGTCACCCGGGTCGCGCTGCCCCTGGGAGCGACGCTCACCGCCGTGGCCGAACGGCTGGGCGTCCCCGTCGACGCAGCCGACGGCGCGGATGTGGTGGACGGGGTCGACGGCCGGGCGGTGGCGGACGGGAGCCGGTGAGGGCGACGGCGGCGGGTGGTCATCGCACCCTCAGAGGCCGGTCGTCGGGTCCGGCGGCTCGACGGGCAGGCCCGCCGTGTACGCGGCCTCGGCGAGCACGCGACGCAGCATCTCCGGCGTGAGCCGGCCAGTGAACACGTTGCGTTGACTGACGTGGTACGAGGCGAACACCGCCAGGGGGGCTTCCGGCCCGTTCCCCGGTGCCAGGGACACCCGCCTGCCATGGCCGAACGCCGGTCGAGGCCGGGGCATGCTCCAGCCGGCCTCCCCCAGCGCAGACCACGCGGCCTGCCAGCCGAAGCCGCCCAGCGCGACCACGGAGCGCATCGTCGGTCGCAGCAGCCGCAGCTCCCGGGCCAGCCACGGGCGGCAGGTGTCCCGCTCGTCGGGCGTGGGCCGGTTGGCGGGCGGCGCGCAGTGGACGGGCGCCGTGACTCTGACGCCGTACAGTTCCAGTCCGTCGTCCGCGTCCGTCGCCGTGGCCTGTGAGGCCAGGCCTAGAGCCTGTCTCTTGAATGAGGCGGCTGACTGGCGCATGGGAGGCTCTGGGACACTCGGCCAGTGGATGAAGCGACTGCTCTCGAACTGATCCGCCTAAGGGCTGTCCCGTAAAGATCTTCGAGTCAGTAGGGCCGTGATCGGCTGCTAT
>NZ_JBFASK010000054.1:0-29405 GCF_040677675.1 Streptomyces sp. NPDC053755
GTGGTACCCGCTCCGCGGGTACCACATCGCTGCGCGATGTGCAAGCGAACACCCCCGCTTCGCGGGGGTGTTGCGCTCGCGCTCCGCGCGAGGGCTGGGGGGACGCGGCGCGTCCCACCCACCAGGGGTGCTCCGCACCCCTGGTGACGCTCCGTCCGCTGCGCTCCCGGAGCTACGGGGCTTTGCCCCGCTGGCCCTGGGCTTCGCTTCGCTCTGCCCAGGGTCGGCGGGTCCGCTGCGCTCCCCCGCCTCAAGGGCCCTTCCGGCTCCGCCTCCAGGCCCCCAGGGGCCCGCTGACGCGGGCTTGGCTGGCTACGAGGGGCGGCTTCCTGGGTGTTGCCCGCCTCGGTGCGCGCTTAGCGGAGGCCACGGGGCGGGCCTCCGGCCGACCCGTGGCCTCCGCTGCGCTCCAGCCACACCGGGCCGCTCCCCGATCCCCCGTGCGGGCCAGGCGTGCCACGCTCCGCTCGGCCCGCCCACGGGCCTGCGGCCCGAGCGGCAGCACGAGGGAGGGGGGCGAGTGGTCGAGGGCGTCAACGCCTCTTTCGGTACAGCCCCCAGGAAAACATGCCCACCAGAACCGCAAGCAGTATCACCGCGAGTACCTTTCCTGTCGGCCCGTCAGGCCATGTCGTCCCGGCCAGCTCCACACCGCATCACCCCTTATCCGGTAGCCCGAACTTTCATTGGGTGTCGCCTACCCTCGAGCCGCTGGCTAACCGCTTCATAGCATCCAGTTACATGGGGGGGAATCCCGACATCGCGTGTGCTTCATTTTTCCTATCAGATAGACTCTGGACCCAGAGCATGCCACCTCGTAATGTCCTGGGACTCCTCCAGATCCATCACACAGTCTTTCCGGGGCTCCATCGAGGAAGAGCGGGCACCCAGCGGGACCACTCCAACCGTAGCTCTTCGCAGTCCCCTCTACGTGCATGTTTCCCGTTTCCCACCGCTCGCATCGACCGGACGGCACCCCCAGGAGAAGGCAGACGGATATGTCGAGCACAGACCGCGTTGATCAGCGCGAGGCAGCCCAGCGAGAAGCCATTGACGCGGTCGTGCGTGACCTCGAATTGCCTGCAAGATCGCTTGTGCCCGAACGGGGGCTTCGAACGCAGGTGATCATGGCGACCGGGTCCGGGAAGACGCGGGTGGCGGTCCGCAGCGCGGAGGAGCTCCACGCGGGCCGTGTTCTGGTGCTCGTGCCCTCGTTGGACCTGCTCGCCCAGACCGAGGCCGCGTGGCGCGAGGGAGGCCGCCGGGGGCCGATGATCGGGTTGTCCTCGCTGCGGGGTGAGGAGGTGTCCTTCCCCAACACCACGGACGTGGACGAGCTGGTGGAGTGGACGCGGGGCCTGGACAAGGTCACCGTCTACGCCACGTATGCCAGCCTCGGGTTGGGCACGCTGGAGCGTGCGCACGCCGGGGGCCTCGCGGCCTGGGACCTGATCGTCGTGGACGAAGCCCACCGCGTTTCGGGCCGGATCGGGAAGCCGTGGGCGGTTGTCCACGACAACCAGAAGATCCCGTCCCTGCGCCGCCTGTACATGACGGCCACGCCCCGGCTGTGGCAGCTCGGGGACGACGATGCGGCCGGTACGCCCGGTGAGCTGGTCGCGAGCATGGAAGACGACCCGGAGGGCCCCTTCGGCAGTCGCTGCTTCACTCTGACCCTCTCGGAGGCGATCGACAGGGGAATCTGTGCCCCCTACCAGGTCGTATGCGTGGACGTCACCGACACCGCGCTCCAGGCCGCCCAGCTCCTGGGCGCCGAAAGCCGCTCGGCAGAAGTCCGCGGAGCCCGGCTCGCCGCGCTCCAGACCGCCCTGGTGAAGGCGTCAGCGGAGGAGAACTTCCGGCGCACGCTCGTCTTCCACCACGTCGTCAAGGAAGCCGAAGCCTTCGCGGCCGGCCTCCCCGACGTCGCCGCCCAGCTGCACGCCAGCGACCCCGAGCTGTACCCCAAGACGATCTGGGCGGACTGGCTGTGCGGCGACCACAAGCCGCTCCACCGCCGCCGGCTGCTCGGGGAGTTCGCGGCCGGGATCGCCACGGACGGCACCGTCGTGGAGAAGTGCTTCCTCAGCTCGGTGAAGGTCCTGGGCGAGGGCGTCGACACCAAGAACTGCGACTCCGTCTACTGGGCGGACGTACGCGGCTCCATGCCCGACCTCGTCCAAGCCGTCGGCCGTGCCCTGCGGATGCAGCCCGGCGAGGGCAAGGTCGCCTCGCTCGTGGTCCCGGTGCTGCTCGGGCCGGGCGAGACAGCGGACAACATGCTCACGAGCCGGGCGTTCGGCGGGCTGGCGAAGCTCTTGGAGGCGCTGCGGGCGCACGACGCGCGGATCGTGGAGAGCCTCGCGGAGCAGCAGGCCCCGAGCCGCTACAAGCCCGTCAGCAAGGACGAGAGCGGCACGGGCGGGAGTGGCGAGGGCTCCGGAGGCGTCAGCGCACCCGCCAAGGCCCTGCTGAAGTTCTCCACGCCCCGCGACCCGGCCGCCCTCGCCGCATTCATCAACCTGCGCGTCCTCAACCCCGAGCACGAGCACTGGCGGCGCGGGGTCGAGGCCGCCGTCATCTACAACCGGCTGCACAGTGACCTCCGCGTGCCGTTCACGTTCCGGGTGCCCACCGTCGACGACCAGGAGGCGAAAGGCGAGGGGTGGCCGGCCTCGCTCGCCAACTTCCCGCTCGGGCAGTGGATCGCCGACAACCGGCGCTTCTACGCCCGCGGCGACATGGACGAGGACCGCATCGCCCAGCTGGAGAAGCTCGGCATGATCTGGTCGCACTTCGACGTCGCGTGGGAGGAGGGCCTGTCTGCCGCGCGCGGGTGGGCGGCCGAACACGGGCACCTCCTAGCCCCGCTGGACGCCACCTACCAGGGGTACCGGGTGGGCATCTTCCTGAAGAACGCGCGGGCCGCCGCCCGCAAGGCGCAGGAGAACGAGCAGCGGCGTGCCGAGGGGCTGCCGGTTCAGTCGTCGGCCGGGGCGCTGTCGGACGAGCGGCGCGAGCAGCTGGAGGAGATCGACGCCTCCTGGTGCCCGAGCTGGCCGGTGACGTGGCAGCGCTGCTTCCACCTGGTGCGGATGCACCTGGACGCGGGTGAGGCGCTGCCCACCGAGGCGGGCGACGTCGTGCGCCAGGGCGAGGATCTCGGGCGCTGGGTGCAGTCGGTGCGGTTCGGCTGGGATCAGCTCACGACCGTGCAGCAGTGGATGTGCGAGCAGGTCCTCGGGATCGAGCCCGCCAGCGAGGACGAGAAGCCCAAGCGCCGTACGCAGGCCGACAAGTGGGCAATGAACTACGAGGCCGCCAAGCAGTTCTACGAACGCGAAGGACACCTACGGGTGCCGCGCAAGCACGTCGAGACGATCGTCGTCCGCGAGGACCAGGAAGAGCGCGAGCACAAGCTGGGTGCCTGGATCGGGAACCAACGCAGCAGGGCCGCGACGCTGACGCCGGAACGGATGGAGCAGCTGTCCGCCATCGGGATGCGGTGGACATGACAGAAATTGACAGCGCCTCCGTAGGCGCCCATAGCAGCTGCTGGGCAACTGGTCGGCTAGACCAGCCCACTGCTGCCTGGTCTCAGCGGCGGATCGCTTCAACAAGCCCGGTCTCCAGAAGAGCCCGGACGACACGGAGAGCCCATCGGCGACATCGTGCACATGCACACGGTGTCGTTTTCCCGGCTCGGAGGGAGCCGGGAAAACACCGGTGCGGTGGCTCTACGTCCTGCGCCAGCGGCGGTTCTGCCGAGGCAGGCCGAGCCGGGCCTGGACGGTTCGCTCGAGTCGGTCGACGAACTCGTCCGGGGTGTCCGGGCGGAGAGGCAGCACCCAGTACCTCGCCCACTCCTCGCGCTTCGAGCGGGCGCCGGTCCTATGCCGGCGAAGCCGGACGACCGCTGCTCCCCGATGCAGGGGTCGGGTCGGGCGGGTCCGGCCGGCGTAGCAGGCCATGTCGTCGGCGCTGACGACGATGTACACGGCCCGCTCCTCCCGGCCGCTGTCCTCCTCGATACCAAGGGGACAACACCTGAACTCATCGAGCCAGGGAGAAGCCAGGCGTGCGAGCGCGGCGTACCGGTCCGGCGTCATGGGGACGACGCCGGACCACACGGGAGCGGTCACCGGTTACGCGGCTTGGGCTCGGAGATGAGACGCAGGTCCTCAGCGATGTCCTCGATCTGGGCGAACGACGCCTCGACCTCGACCCAGGCGAGCTTGTCCGTGGTGCCGTTCTTCTCGCGCAGCTCGAACAGGTCACGCAGGCGGTCGACGGCGGTGCCGAGCTGCTCCTGGAACACCGTCAGCTTGTCGGCCTCCTGCTCCGCCGCGGTCTTCTTCTCCTTGCCCGGGGCCTTGGACTTCCAGCCGTGCCGGACGGCGCTGCGCAGCATCGCGTTATAGGTGGAGCCCCGCCAGTCGGACTTCTGCTCGACGAGCTCCTGCTTCTCCGTGTCCCACCAGCGCGGCCGCAGGCCCGCGCGTACGCGCTTGATCGCGTCCGCGAGGATCTGGCGCCCTTCCTCCTGGGCGAGCAGTCCCTTGATGATCAGACCGACGCTCGTGCGGGCGATGGTGGTACCGGCGTCCGCCTCCGCCGAACCAGCGGCCGCGAGGAGGTGGCCGCTCATCACCAGGGAGAGCATCCCGAGTGCGCCGAGCAGCAGCGTGGCCTGGGTCTCCCCCGTGTTCGCGCGGCCGAGCAGTTCGTCGACCTTCGTGTCCGTGTCGATGTTCTCGACAGCCCAGGAGTTGTCGACGAGGTCCTGCCACAGGCAGATCGTCTCCAGGGCGGTCCGCGGCGAGTTCGTGGGCATGCTCGCGGAGTAGGAGCGGAGCCCCAGCTCGACGATCGGCCCGTTGCGGCGGCTGAGCACGAGGTTGCCCTCGGTCTGCAGCTTGCTGCGCACCAGCGCGTTGAACCTCGGGCTCTTGTAGGTCAGGTGCTGCAAAACAAGGGCGAACCGCAGGTCGGGAAGCTCGGGGTTGAAGCCGAGTCGCTCCATCGAGGCGGCGACGTCCCCGCGGCCGATCAGGGCGTCACGAGTGGGCCGGGCCTGCGCTTCGGGGCCAAGGAGCCCCTCGTCGTACAGCCCGTTGATGATCTCCTCCGCCTTCACGGCGTTCTTCGCGCCGTCGGCGAACACCTTGCCGCCGGTGTTCATGCGCAGCAGCAGGGAGCGGACGCCGGCGGGGAAGCGCTGCATTCCACGCTGGGCGTTGTCGTCGCGGTAGCCGACGATGACCGTGACCGGGATGGTCAGGGCGTTGAGGGCCATGGCCCACTTGTTGCGGTCCCTGATGTCGGCCGAGGAGCCGGTGCGCGGCTCCTTGAGACGGCTGTACGCGGCCTTGATCACCTTGCGGACCAGCTCACGACGGCGCTCGAGAGACATCCGCATCAGGTGCGAGGGCCGAACCACCACACGCTTCTTGCTGGCGTCCCCGATCAGGGAGTCGTCCACCCATCCGCGCGGCACGGGCGGGATGCGGTGGTAGCAGAAGGCGAGGCGGCAGTTGCCGTCGACGGCGGTGAGGTCGTCGGCGGGCTCGCCGGTCTCGGACTTGAAGGTCACCGGCACCAGCATCAGCGGGCGCTCAACGAGCCGCTCCCCCACTTCCTGAGGGTTGTCGGTCAGTACGCGCTTCGCGGACCGATCGACGGACTCCTCGATGTCCTTGTAGGCGTCGGGATGGATCAGGACAGCATGCTTGGTGTGGGGCTCGGGCATGGCCAGGGCCGTGCGTACACCGGCGGCGTGCGGGTCGGCCGCGTAGGAGACTTCGGCCAGCAGACGGTCGTTCTCGATCGCGAGCGAGACCATGGGAGAGTAGGCCCGGTAGGAGATGACCATCAGCCAGCCGGTCTCCACCCGGTGCCGCTCGACGCGGATGCCCTTGAGGTCCTGGGGCTCGACGGCACCCTGGACGAGGCGGTGGATTGCCTCATCGGAGAGGTGGACGTCGGGGTGGTTCTGCAGGTACTCCTCCGCGTTCGTCATCGCGCTCGGCGGAGGAAGCCGGTGTTCGAAGTCGCCGTCGACGTTGCGGAAGTCGGTGACGGGGATGACGTGAATCTCGCTGTCAGCCGGCTCGGGCTCCGGCGTGGTGGTGTCGCTCACGCGACCGCCCTTCTGGGTACGGCCGCACACAAAAAGATGGCGCGGCCTGCGGAAGTACGCGAGGCAGCACCATTCGGAGGAGCTACGCACCCTCGTCGCCGTCGGAGGACCGCAGTCCCACGGGGCGTACTCGGCGTCAGTGTGTAAGCCGTCGGCAATCCGGTTGCCCACCCCGAGAGTTGAGGGTGAGGAGACGCGGGTCGTGCGCACGCGGACCGCAGTCCTATGCGCAGGCGTCCGGCCGCTGCATCAACGGCGTCAACGAAGCAGGGTAGTACTCTCCGCGCTCTTTTGGAAATGATTTCAAAAAGCGCTGATGAGCGACTTGTTGGCGAGCTCGCCGAGAAGGAGCCACCGGTACTCCGCGTCAGCCAGGTCGCCCACCTTCAGCAACCCGCCTCCCCCGCCCCGCAGGAGGCTCCGGTGGAGGATTCGGGCCCGGCTCCGGCGCTGGACGCGAAGGACGTCCTGGCGGCTGCGGAACGCTCCCCGTGGGCCGTGGCCGCACCAGGCGAGCGGCACTGGCCGGACGGGGAGTTCCTGGACGTCGCTCTGAGCGCGGTGCGCCCCGAGGAACGCGAGGGGTACATCGAGCGTCTGGAGGCGTTCGTGGAGGAGCACCGCGACCGCCTGGAGGAGCTGCTGCGCGTGTATGGGCCGGGCAGCAGGCCCGCCTCTCACGGCCGGTACGCGCTGGTCGGTCAGCCCGAGACCCTGGTCGTCCTGGAGCGGATGGAGGCCGCGCCGTTCCTCCTGCGCGGCCAGTGGGAGAAGGATCTGGAGACCGTCTTCCTGGACGACCTCGAGTTCGCGTGAGGGCCGCGCATCCGCCTCAGCCGGTGAACAACCGGGAACGAGCAGCGGGGCCGGACAGGGTGATCCTGTCCGGCCCCGCTGTCGTCGGGTCAGCCGAAGTCGAGCGTGTCCTGGGCGAAGTCGGCCGGGGCCGGGGTGGGCGGGGGGGCCGGCGGTCCGGCCGGGCGGGCGGCCTTCCAGCGTTCGGCCAGCTCGTCCTTCCAGCCCTTCGGCGGGGGCCACGGCACGCCCCAGGCGGCGAGCTGGTCGCGCTTCCAGCCGCCGGCGGGCGTGCGGGCGGCTTCGACCTCTTCGCGTGAGGGGAGGCACGTCATGGATGGTGCGCTCTCCGTGTTCAAGAGTTGCCCCGCAATGCGGTGCCGAAAGACCGACAGGTCAGATGCCTTGCTCAGAGGGAGCCACCCTTCGGGCATGGGAGAACTCGCAAGCGAGGGAGGTTGAGCGCCGACGGGTGCGTAGTACATCTCGGCACGCTCTTCCCACTTGGTCGATTTCAACGCAACCTGTTCGTCGAACACTTCCTTCCGAAGGTTGAGCATCCCGGCCTTGTTCAGCGCCCGGACGAAGTTCAGGAGCTCAATCGTGCCAACCATCGCCCACGCCACCAGAGGTACAGCGGCGCGAAACCGGTCGCGCAGTCCGAAGGTGTCGCCCTCCTTGCGTCGCTCTGGGTCGTGATGCACCACGTCTCCGTAGATCCAGGCCATGGCCAGCCCGTGCGCATCCAGGTCACGCTCTTCGCCCGTGGACGTGTCAGCGACCATGACCCAGTAGCCGGATTCGTCGCGCGTGGAGGGGCTCACCCGTGTTCGCCACTCAGCGCGTGCGGCTCGTATCCACGCCGCATCTTGCGGCGCTGCTCGGCAGGTGTAGCCCAGAGCCGAAAGCGCCTTCATGTGAAAACAGTCCTCCTGCTCCAGCAGGATCGGCCTGATACGCGCTGCCGCAGACTCGACCACTTCCTCGGGCGGAAGCTCGTACGAGATCCGGACCTCGCCGCGGTCAACACGGACGTTGATGCTCATGCGGGTCAGCTCGACAAGAGCATCCCAATCGGCGGCCAGCGAATGCTCCTCCACCCTGCGGGCCCTCAACACGAAAGCCTCCAGCAAGCGCTGGTGCTTCTCGTCAAGAGTCTCCGTCTGCCCGCGGCTCACGCTTTCCCCCTCGCCTCGATCGCTTCCAGCATGACGTGCCTTCTCCGTCGTATCCATCCAATTCGCCGGGCTGATTCTTGCCAGAAGGAGAAGCACGGCTGGTCGGGAGGAGTGCCCCGGCTCAGCGGCGCAGGCGCGAGAGCCAGCCGGTCTTCTGCTCGGGCACAGCCGGCTCCTGCTCCTGGTCGCGTTCCTCCGGCCGGTGGCTCACACCCCAGGCTTTGTCCAGGTCGGCCTCGCACCGCTGGTCGCAGTCCCCGCACAGGGACGGGCGCTTCGCTGGGGAAGCCGTCCAGCCGACGGACTTGGTCGCCTTCCATCGTTCGTCGGTGAACGCGGCACCGCATTCGGTGCGGACGGGGCGCTCGGGGGCAGGCCAGAAGTCGTCCGCCCCCGCTGCGCCGCGCACCGACTCCTGGCGCTCCTGCGTGCCAGCCGCTGGGCTGACGACGGCGCCTGCCTTGCAGTCGTCGCACAGGTGCGGGTGGGAGTCCTTCGTGGCTCCCCAGTCCGTCGGCTGTACCGCCTGCCAGCGGGCGTCGGTGAACTTCGCCCCGCAGCCGGCACACACGGGACGGCGCGCCTCGCGCTCCGCTGCCTGCTTCGCGGCCTGCTCCTGGGCTGCCCGCCGTACCTCCGCCTGGTACTGCGCCGCGCGGGCCTTGGACTCCTCTTCCTCGCGGGCGTCGGCGGCCTCGCGGCGCGGGTTGCCGATCGCCTCCAGGAGGGTCTGCGGGCCACTGCGTCCGAAGCGGGCGAACACCGGGCCGGCCGGGCCGTGCTCACGTAGCTGGTTCAGCCCGACTGCGATGATCGGGATCTTCCGGTCGTAGAGATGGTGCCCCCCGCGCTGCCGATCCCCCTGCCACAGGTGACGGGTGAGCTGCATCAGGCACGGGACGGTGCGGTTGGGGTTGCGCTCGCCGATGCGGTTGAACACCAGCAGCACGGGTGGATGCGGCGCATCGCCGTACCGGCCCTCGGGGGCCGCCCAGCGCGTACGCCACATCGGGCGCTCCTTGCCATCGGTGTCCTTCACCTTCCGCTTGAAGAAGCGGGCGTACTTCTCCAGCTTGTCGGCGAGCTCCTCGGCGGTCTCGTGGCAGTTGTCGACCTCGATGAACAGCAGCGGCACCCCGTCCTGCGGGGCGGTGAGCACGATGTCGTCCTGGGCGCCGCCCTTCCCGGGCGCATTCCAGGTGCCGGTCGCCGGGAGCGGGACCTCGGTCCAGAACGAGGTGATCGTGCCGATCCCGTCCGGTGAGTCGACGGCGGCCTGGGCGTGTACGCCTCGCGAGTGATGACTCCGCGCGGGTCCACCGCCGTGACCGGCCTGGAGCTGATGACCGCCCTGCACCCGCCGACCCGGGCCTCCGAGCCCGACGCCGACGGCAAGCGGCACTCCGAGCACAACTCCGGCTCGCTGGGCAAGGACGCCATCGACCCGATGAACTGGCCGCCGTGCGAGGTCCCCGACGGGCACCCCGTCCTCAAGGACCTGCCCCGGTTCCACGTGCGCGGCCCGGCGGAGAAGCTGTTCGAGGAGGCGTACGACTGGGCGCGGCCGATGACCGATGCCGAGTGCACCCTGCGGCACCTGGTCGGCATCGACGTGAACATGGCCTTCGCCGCCGGAGCCAACGGCCTGCCGGTCGGCCTCGGGGAGGCGACGCACGTCACGAATCCCGCGTTCGATCCGAAGCTGCCCGGCTCCTGGCTGGTCGACCTGAGCCACGTGGACCTGTCCCGGGTGAAGGTCGGCAAGGAGTGGGTGGAGCTGGACGGCAGCCTGCTGCCGAGCCCGTTCACGCCGAAGGGCGAGCGCCCGACCGGCCCGGCCTGGTACGCGACTCCCACCGCCGCCTACGCCCAGGAGCTCGGCTACGAGGTGCGCCCGACCGAAGCGTGGGTGCGGTACGACAACGGGCGCTACCTGGACGGCTGGTACAACCGGCTCCGTGACGCCTACCTCGCCACGATGGCCGACCTCGGCGTCGACGCCGACCTGTCGCCGGAGGACTTCCTCGCCGCGATGAACGGCTACAAGAGCCGTGACCCGGAGCTGGCGATCGTCGTCTCGGCGGTCAAGGCGACGGTGAAGGGCGGCCTGGGCAAGCTCCGCGAGCGCCCGCGCGGGGAGGGCTGGCGGCCGGGCGAGCCCTGGCGCGCCCTGTCACGCCCGACGTGGCGGCCGGACATCCGCGCGGCTGTCATCGCCCGCACCCGGATCAACCTGCACCGGAAGATCGTCAAGCACGCGTCGTTCACCGGGCAGTACCCGATCGCGATCCTGTCCGACTGCGTCGTCTACGCCGCACGCGGGCCCTCACCGCTGGACTTCCTGCCCTACCGGGAGGGTAAGCCGCTGCCCGGCGGCTTCAAGCTCGGCATCAACCCCGGCCTCGTGAAGTGGGAAGGCACGCAGGACGTCCTGTGGGGCGAGGAAGTTCGGGAGCGGTTCAACGCGCCGGAGCTCAACCTCGCCCGGTACATCAAGGACGGCACCGTCACCGACGTCGACAACGGAGAGTAGGAGTAGGCGATGAGCCTGTTCGGGGACGGCCTGGAAGCCGCGGTGCAAAAGGCGTTCACCCGCCCGGCACCCAAGTCGGCCGGCGCGCAGATGCGCTACCTGGTCAAGCAGCTCAAGAGCACCAAGGCGGTCGCCCAGATGCTGCTCGTCTCCCAGCGCACCGTAGAGCGGTATGTGAAGGACCAGATCAAGAAGCCCCGCCCGGACCTCGCCGAGCGCCTGGAGCGCGAAGTGAAGAAGAGGTGGCAGCCCCAGATCAGGGCGAAGGCCAAGGCGAAGGCGGCCTCCACGGGCGGCATCGTCATCGACACCCGCGCCCGCATGGGCTACACCGCGCCGATCGGGTCGACGGACGAGGACCGTGTCCGGCACCTGACCGTCGCCCTGCCGCCCCACTTCGCCGCTCGCCTCTTCGACGCCCAAGAGGCCGGCGCCAGCGACGCCCAGCTCCAGCAGATCGTGGCCGACGGGCTCAAGGAGGCGTACTTCCAGGACGGCGGCCGCCGCGCCGGAAGCCTTGAGGAGGTCCGCTTCACGGACGTCCAGCACCTCGAGTTCGACCTGTAGCAGGCCGGCCCCCGAACAGCCAGCGAGCCCCGGACCACATCGGTCCGGGGCTCGCTCGCGTACCGGTACGGGCCCTGGCAGACGGTCTACGAGCGGTTCGCCCGCTGGGAGGCGGACGGGACCTGGGCCCACCTGCTCGAGCAGGTCCAGGTCCGCGACGACTCGCTCGGAGCCGTGGAGTGGACCGTGTCGGTCGACTCGACGATCAACCGGGCCCACCAGCACGCCGCCGGCGCCCGCAAAAAGGGGCAGCGGCGGGGGACGAACTGGAAGATCCGGCACGCACGGCGGCTGGCCAGGCGCTCGGCCGGTCCCGCGGCGGGCTGACCACCAAGGTCCACCTGGCCTGCGACGGCCGGGGTCTGCCCCTGGCCGTCGTCGTCACGCCGGGCAACGTCAACGACTCCACCGTCTTCGACGAGGTCCTGAACGCCGTGCGAGTGCCCCGGGCAAGCGTCGGCCGGCCGCGCCGCAGGCCCGACGCGGTCATCGCCGACAAAGCGTATTCGTCACGGCCGATCCGCCAGCGGCTGCGAGGCCGGGGCATCCGGGCAGTGATCCCGGAGAGGGCCGACCAGAAGGCCAACCGCGTGCGGCGCGGACGGGCCGGAGGCAGACCGCCAGCCTTCGACCGCGACCTATACAAGGCCCGCAACGTCGTCGAACGCTGCTTCAACCGGCTCAAGCAGTTCCGCGCCATCGCCACCCGCTTCGACAAACTCGCCACCCGCTACCGGGCCGGACTCCACCTCGCAGCACTAATCCTCTGGCTCCGCGAAACACGGGAAGATCAGTCGCCGACAAACCACAGGTAGCTCCCTGGCGTCTTCGAGCAGGACTGCAGCAGCCTCTCAAGGTCAAGGACGGCCGCCGTCTGGGATGG
Source organism: Streptomyces sp. NPDC053755 (assembly GCF_040677675.1). NCBI lineage: Bacteria > Bacillati > Actinomycetota > Actinomycetes > Kitasatosporales > Streptomycetaceae > Streptomyces > Streptomyces sp. NPDC053755. Next base: position 12,096 of record NZ_JBFASK010000054.1, read on the forward strand.
TCCCGAACACTGCTTCAACAGGTCAGGCACCTCCCGCAGCGCAGCTTGTGCCTGTTGCTCGTTGAACAACGTGTCCCCGTAAGGATCCACACGCGCAAGGTTGCCTTGGTGGGTCTCGTCCATGCCGAGTAGGACGTCGGCCAGCTCGTCGCCATGCGCGTACGACCCACGGATCAAAGTCCCCCTGGACCGGTCCCAGTCCAGCACAGGCCGGTCGGCGTGCAGTTCTATCTCGACGCCCACGGTGGATTCCCTTCGAGTGGCCGCACCGAGCAGCCAAATTGCTGGTGATCAGCGAAGCAAAGGCCACCAGCGACCGTAGATCATTTGTCAGACAGGCCCTAGGCGCACGGGCCGGAGCGCTGCCCCGGGCTGCGTTTCGGAGGCGATCCGGACCGCTCGCAGACGATCTTCTCGGTGGGCTCCCACCCGCGAGTAGCGTGAGCATCGGGTGAGCCGGTCACACCAGCCGTTTGGCCTGCGAATTGGAGTTGGCGGAAGCTCTGTGGGGTGCATCCGTGGAGTGGGTGCCGACTGCGTCGTGTTGCTGAGTGGGGAAACCGGGCGGGGAGAGGAAGGCCGGCAAGGAGGGGTGAGAACGGCGTCGGCGGTCGTTGGGCCGGGCGCCGGTTGATGACCGGCTCAGCGATCACGCTGACAGCAGGCTGGTCAGCAAACGCGGTGGTAAGCGGGCCGGCTCTCCGCAACGGGCGAGACCCATCCGCTTACCACCGCCGCCCGACCCTACCCATGGAGAACAGACAGGGCCGCCACCAGGGTGTCACTCCCTCGCCGTGGCCCTGTCCATGATCCAGGCGCGCGCGTCGGCCAGGGCCTGGTCGAGGGGGTCAAAGAGGGCGCCGCCGGCGGGGACAATGCCTTCGGGGCCGAGGTCCCGGTCGAGGCCGGCCGCCTCGAACGCGCGGACCAGACCGGGTTCGGCGCCCGCGAGGATCAGTCGGCCGCCCGCCCGGTGGAGGTCGTGGGCGTGGCGGCGCAGGACTTTGGTCATGGTGGACGACGGCACGTCGGGGACACCGCGCATGACGAGGATCAGGACCGCGACCCGGGCGTGGTCGGTGCGCGGGAGCATCGCCTCGACGCGGGGCAGTTCGGCGAAGAAGCCGACGCCGTCGTAGTAGAGGACGGTGACCTCGCCAGGCGGCAGGGACGAAGGGACGTCGCCGGGGTGCCAGCGCCCGGTGTCGTCGGCGGTGAGGGCGACGAGGCGGGAGCGACGGGCGGCCCGGACGCAGTACAGCAACAGGGACAGGACGGCGCCGATGACGATCGCCCGCTGGAGGGGGAGTTGGGTGGTGGCGAGGAAGGTCAGCACCATCGCGGCGGAGGACAGCGGGGACGTGCGCAGGACGAGGAGGATGTCGTGGCGCTTGCCCCAGATCAGCTCGCCGCCGACGACGAGGATCAGGCCGCCGATGACGGGCATGGGGATGTGTTCGGCGAGCGGGGCGCAGACGAGAACGATCAGGGCGAGCAGGACGCCGGAGAGGATGCCTGCCCAGCGGGTGCGGGCGCCGGCGGAGACGGCGACGCCGGTACGGGACAGGGAACCGCCCGAGGGCAGCGACTGAAAGATGCCGCCCGCGAGGTTGGCGAGCCCCTGGGCGGCGAAGTCGCCGTTCACGGAGGACTTGGAGCCGTCAGGGTTGGGGACGGACGGCCCGATGCTCGCCGCCTGCGCGAGCCCGACGAGCGCGACCGCGACCGCGCCGCCCGCCAGTGCGGGAATCACGGAGAGGTCGGGTGCGGAGAAGCCCGGCAGCGCGGCGGGGATGTGCGCGATCCCGCCAACGAGCTCGACGTCGGTGCCGAGCACCGCGACGCCCACGGAAGCGACGACCATGGCGACGAGCAGGGCGACCGCTTCCAGACGCCGTACGAGCCGGGTCAGCGCCCATACGGCGATCGTGACGGCGGCCACCAGGGTCGCGGCGAGCTGCCAGGCGCCTATGTGGGCGAGCCAGTCCACGAGCTGGTGGAGACGGTTGTGGCCCTGGGGCTCGTAGCCGGTGGCGTCCTTGAGGACTCCGGTGATGATCTGGAGGGCGATGCCAGTGGAGAAGCCCGTCATGACGGCGTTGGAGACGAAGCTCATCACCACACCGAGCCGCAGCACGCCCATCAGGAGCATGACCACGCCCGCCATCAGGGTCAGGGTGGCGACGTTCCCGGCGACCTTCGGGTCGAGTCCGGCGTCAGCGAGCACGCTCTGCGAGGTCAGCGCGAGTGCGCTGGTCAGGGTGGTGACCATGAGGACGGTACGGGAGGTCAGCGAGCCCACGATCGCCGGGACCACGCCCGCGTAGAGTCCGGCGACCGGATTGAAGCCGGCGATCGCCGCGTACGCCATGCCCTCCGGGATCGAGAAGAGCCCGGTCACAAGGCCGGAACCCGCGTCCCCGGGCGTCGGCCTGCCGAGGTTCAACTTCCGCCCGGGCCATGAGCGGGGGAACTTCACGAGGAGAGTCCGCTGATCGCGTCTCCCACGTACTTGGCGCCGAGCACGACGAGGACCACCGTCATGATCGCGCTGTTGTGCTCGCCCATCCACGTCTTCCAGCCGCCGAGCACCGCGGCCGACCGGCTGCCGCCGAAGACGTACACGAGCAGGGGCAGCAGGACGCAGGCCGAGCCGATCAGCACGAACAGGGCGCCGGCGACGGCCTTGCCCCCGCCGCTCGCCGGGCTGCTCGCGAGGGAGGCCGCGCCGCCGATCGCGAGGACGAGGTTCTTCGGGTTGGCGCCGGACAGCAGGGCCGCGAGGCCCGCCGCCTTGCCCGGCGTGAAGCGGTCGATCGCCCGCATCCAGCCGGGCAGCGTGTGCTCCTGTCCCTCCCTAGGGCGGTCCTTCCACTGCTTGGCGCCCATGAGAAGGAAGAGCACGCCGAGGGCGAGCTTGAGCCAGTACGTCCAGTCGGCGGGTGTGCCTCCGTCGTCGGCGCCGCCGCCCGAGCCGGCGAGGACGACCACGGTGGTGATCACTCCGAGCGTGAGCATCCAGCCCAGCGTGAACGCCGTGCCGTTAATCCTGCCGCGCGGGGTGGCCAGCATCAGCACCACCGCGATCAGCGGAAGAGGGCTGATGGTGATGCCCACCGCCGATGCCAGCATCTGCCCGACGGCGTCACCCATCGCTGCCTCCTCCGTACCGGCCCCGCTCCGCCCCCGCCACGGCAGGCGGTGTGGCCGAGCCTTTCGGCCTCCGCAGGGAGCCGCAACGGAGGCAGGGCCGAACGGGTGGCATCCCTCCCCGGCTACCCCGCGGTCTCGGGGCACGGTTGCGGACCCGCCGAAATCCGATGACCGTTATGGGGCTTATATCACCCTGTCGGTGTACCGAATCGGAGTCCGCATGGACGCGCAGACGTTGAAGCAGCAGATCGCCACCGCCCACGAGAAGTCGCGGGCCGACGAGGGGTACTGGCTCGGCATGGCGGCCTTCCGTTACGGCTTTCCGCTCCTGGAGATGCACCGCAGCCTGTGGGAATGGCACGTCGACGCGTCCGCCCCGACGCACCTCGGCGCGATCAACGAGATCCACCACACCCCGCGCCGCGCGGAGCCGAAGGACACCTACTTCGTCACGCCAATCGTCGACGCCCCGTACTCGCGAACCTTCGTGGACCTGTCCGGCGGCGCGGTGGTCCTCACCATCCCGCCCATCACCGACCGCTACTTCACCGTCCAGCTCCTGGACATGTACACCAACAGCTTCGCCTACGTCGGCACGCGCATGGGCGACACCACCGGCGGCGACTACCTGCTGGCCGGGCCCGGCTGGCGCGGCACCGTCCCCGACGGCATCACCCGGGTCATCACCGCCCCCACCCACCTGGTCTGCCTCCTAGCCCGCGTCACGATCCTCGACGACGACGTCCCCGCCGCCGTGACCCTGCAGAAGCGGATCACCCTGCGCCCCGCCGACCCGGCCGCCCCCAAGCCCGACCCCTCGGCCAACCCGCCGGCCCGCGACTGGCGGGGCGAAGGCGGCGACCCGCTGGACTTCTACCGCACGCTCGCCGACTGCCTGAGCGTGAGCCCGCCCCCGGCCGCCGACGATGGCGTCCTCGGCCTGCTCACCCGCATCGGCATCACCCCACACCACTTCTTCGATCCCTCCCGGCTCCACCCCGCGGCCGTCGACGGCCTGCGGCGGGCCGTCACGGACGGGCTGCGTGACCTGTACGCGGACATGCCGTTCGCAGGCCCGTCCCGCAACGGCTGGGTGATGGTCGACGTCGACACCATCGGCGACTGGGGAACCGATTACTTCTCCCGCCTGGAGATCGCACAGATCGGCCTGCTCGCCAACAGCGCGAAGGAGGCGTACTACATCGGCGCCATCCTCGACGGCGACGGCGACCCGCTCTCCGGCGAACACCGCTACGAACTGCGCTTCGGCCCCGACGAATTCCCGCCCGTGAACGCCTTCTGGTCGGTGACCATGTACCTCAACCCGCAGGGCTTCCTCGTCGAAAACCCGATCGGCCGCTACCACCTCGGCAGCCTCACCAAAGACCTCACCTACGGCCCCGACGGCTCCCTCACCCTCTACCTCCAGCGCGAGAACCCCGGCCCGGACAAGGAATCAAACTGGCTCCCCACCACCGAACCCGGCGTCCTGTTCCGCCTCATCCTGCGCCAGTACCTGCCCACCCCCGACATCCTCACCGGCCCCTACACTCCCCCGGCCGTCATCCGCGTCGACCGCTGACCCTCCACCGTTCTCCCCTCCCCCTCCTCCTCGGCGGGTGTCCGGATCTGCGATATCCATGACATTGCCGTCATGTCCGGCCCGACCGGGGATGGCCGCATGGGTCAACCGCGCAGGATCGTGATCGCCGTCTTCGACGGAGTGGAGTCGTTGGATGTCACGGGGACGTTCAGCAAACGGCGGACGGTCTTACAGTCGAGGTTCCGTCGGCGGACGATCGCGCTGATCGTCCAGCGTTGCTCCAGTAAGCGGTGGATGTCGAGCGCGGCGCTATTCGGCGTAGTGGGGAGGAGCGGGGTTGTGAGCTGGTACGTGCTGGTGGAGCGGGTCAAGCACGGGGAGTGGAGCCTGGTGGACAAGATTCCCGTCGAAGGCGGAGAGGAGGCGGCTCTTGCGCGTGGTGAGGAGATCACTCGTACCCGCCCCCCTTGGGGCAGCGCCGCTTCCGACCCGTGCGGCCGGCTGGTGTTCCGCACTTCGCCGACGAGCTGGCTCGTCGAGCTGACCGAGTCGTCCTGGGCGAAGGGTGAAAAGTCACCGACCACGTACACCGAGCACTTGAACATCCGTGTGGCTGAGCTCGTTCGCGTGCAGGAGCCGGTACCTGCCGAGCCTCCCGAGAAGGGCCGCTTCGGCCGGTGAACCCATCGCGCTGCCCTCCCTTCGCACCGGCGGAAGCTCCACGGAGTGCGCCTACGAATGATCGCGGGTCTTCTCTCCTCGGCTTGGGGTCCGCCTGGAGTGGCCGACCGTGCTGGAGTACGAGGCCCCCGCGGGAGCGCCGGCCGAGGTGGTGCGGGCCCTGACGGCTGGGCTTGAGGCAGTGTGGTGTGGCGGCTTCATGGCCGTGGCCGCCTGTGGCTTCGAGAACGAGCTGTCCGCGCGCGGCGGCATCGACAGGTACCTACCCCCGTCCCGCCTCTGCCTCTGGCGGGTCCGTTGCTTCTTTACGCCTCCGCCGCCTGCGAACTTCCTTCTGAGAGATCAGCGAGGGGTAACATGCCGGAGCCGGCGGCAGGGCGATTGATGCCGATCCGCGCGTCGTCTGTAGCGGATGCGGAGCCGCTTGAGCTGGTACAGCCAGGTGAAGAAGCGCTCGACGACGCAGCGCACCTGGCCGTGGTGCTGGTCACCCCGGTCAGCGTGCAGGACTCTGCCGCCGGGACCCAGCTCCTGGACCAGGCCGCCGGCCATCCCGGCATCCGGGAGGTCCGGGGCGACGGCGGTTACCGCCAGCACCTCGTCGAACACGCCGCAACCCTCGGCATCGACAGGGAAATCACCAGCCGTAAAACCGAGATCAGGGGCTTCACCCCGATCCCGAACGGTGGGCAGTCGAGCGGACCTACGGCTGGCTCATGCTCCACCGCCGCCTGGCACGCGACTACGGAACCCTGCCCACCCGCTTCGAAGCCGTGATCGACATCGCCATGACCGACCCCATGACCCGCCGCCTCACCAGCGAGAACACCATCTCCTGGCGCGCCCCGACACCGCAGACCAAACGCGATATCCCGGGATGAAACAACGGAGGAATACGACCCCCAAAATTGAGTCGCCCGACACGGACGCGAGCGGGTGCGGTGACAGAGACCCCCGCGCCGCAGCTGCGGCCCGGTCACTGCCCGGATAGCGGCCCCCACGGCCGTGTTCCCGGCGCGGTGGAAATGGTCGTGGGGGCGCCGCAGGTCGAAGGCGAGTGCACCTCTGCGCGCGGGTGTGCGCCTGGGGCTGCGTGGGCGGAAGTTTCGCTTCGTGTGCTTCGTGCGCTCTCGGCCGGTCGGGTGAGTGCGCCGGTAAAGGGTGGAGCGCGGTTGGAAGGAGTGGCGCGTAAGACCCATCTCTCGAAGGGAGTTTGTGTCATGCGACGCTTCATCGCGGCGCTCAGTGTCCTCGTCGTCGCTGCCATCATGTCCGCTCCGCAGGCGCATGCGGCCAGCGGGGTCCTCGTCATCGATGGGCAGGCGTACGCGGACCCTCACGGGTGCTATCCGGGGGGCGGGTTCTTCGTGACGGTCACGAACAACACCGACCGGACGGCGTACGTCTATCCGAACAAGGGGTGTTGGGGTCAGCACGAAGGCTGGGTGCTGCCCGGCGGTCACGCCTCGATGAACGGCGGGAGCGTCTTCATCGAGTAGCTCAGGGCCGCCGTCGCAGCCCACTCGTCCTCCACATCGCAAGGAGTGTCAAGCCCATGACTCGTGTGCTGGTCACCGGGTTCGAACCGTTCATGCAGGACACCTACAACCCCTCCTGGGCTGCGGCGCAGCTGCTGCAGGACAAGCCTCCGCAGGGCCTGGAGGTGACCGCGGTCCAGCTGCCGTGCGTCTTCTCCCGGTCGATCCCAGCGCTGCGCGAGGCGGTCCGCGAATCCGACCCCGAGATCGTGCTGTGCCTGGGGCTGTCCCCCTACCGGGGCATCTCGCTCGAGCGTGTGGCGGTAAACGTCGACGACAGCCCGGGCCTGGACAACGACGGCCGGCAGCCGGTGGACGAGCCGATCGTTCCCGACGGTCCTGCGGCCTACTTCTCCACCCTGCCCGTCAAGCGGTGCGCCAAGGCCGTCCACGATGCGGGCATCTCATCGGACGTGTCGTTGTCCGCGGGCACGTTCGTGTGCAATCACGTCTTCTACGGGCTGATGCACCTGCTGGCCGAGGAGGGGAACAAGCGCCGGGGTGGCTTCGCCCATGTGCCTCACACTCCGGAGATGCCCGCGGTGTCGGGTTCCGGCATCCCGTGCATGCCGGTCGACACCACGGCGGCCGGTCTGCGTGTCGTGCTGTCGACGGCGGCGGCGCACCGCAGTGATGTCAAGGTCGCCTGGGGGACGATCGCGTGACCTCGCTCCACCGTCGTCCGTAGGCGGGAGGGCCGTACCCGGCCAGGGACGGCCCTCCCGCCTGTCGGTCAGTAGGCGTAGGCGGACTTGCCGCTGGTGGTGACGGCGACACGCGTGATGCCGCTGCCGGCCGGCAGGGCCTTGACGGGGGTGTGGTCGCGGGCGGTGGTGGGGGTGTTGGTGCCATCGCCGAGCTGGTAGGCGTCGTTGTTGCCGAGAGTGAGGACGGAGCCGTCGGGCTGGGCGGCGAGAGTGAAGTCGGCACCGCCGACGATGCTCTTGGTGCCCTTGAGCTTGTCGATGGGTACGGGCGTGGTGCGGTTGGTGGTCGTGCCGTCGCCGAGCTGGCCGGCGTCGTTTTTGCCCCAAGCCTTCACGTCACCCTCGTGGAGGATGGCGAAGCTGTTGTGCGTGCCGGCGGAGATGGTCTTGACGCCTTTGAGGAGCTTGACGTCCACGGGTGCGAGTGCGTGGTCGACGGCGTCGTTGCCGAGCATGCCGTCGGTGCCTTCTCCCCATGCCTTGACCGTGCCGTCGACGGTCAAGGCCAGGACGTGGCTGCAGCCCACGGAGATGTCGGTGACGTCGGTGAGGTCTTGGATCTCCTGGGGGGTGTTGCGGCTTTCGTTGGCGGTCTCGTCGTCTTTGCTTGGGCCGGTGCCGAGGCGGCCCATGGTTCCGTCTCCCCACGTCCAGACGGTGCCGTCCTGCCGCAGGGCGACACTGAACTGGCAGCCGGCGCCGACTTCCTTGACGTCGTCGAGGGCTTGGACGAGGACGGGGGTCTTCTTCATCCCCTTCTCGCCGTCCTCGGTGAGCCCGTTACCGAGCTGGCCCTTGGCGTTGCTCCCCCAGGCATGGACGCGGCCTTTGCGGACGGCGAGGGCGTGGTCGCTGCCGGCGTCGGCGGCGCTGATGCCGGACAGGCCGGCGACCGTCGTCGGGACGGACTGGTCGGTGGTGGTTCCGTTGCCGAGCTGACCGCCGGCGTTGGCTCCCCAGCTCTTGACGGTGCCGTCGGACAGGAGGGCGACGGCGAAGCCGGTGTCGTCGTCGCCGCCGCCGGAGAGCTTGCGTACGTCGGTACGCGCGAGACCGGTGACGTCACCGGGTGTGGGCTGGCTGGTGGTGGTGGCGTTGCCGAGCTGGCCGACGGCATTGGCGCCCCACGTACGGACCCAGGGGTCGGTGGCGGCGGCCGAGGCGGCGGGGACGGCGAGGGCGGTGAGCGAGAGGGAGGCGAGGAGCGTGGTGCTCAGGCGACGGTGAGGGGTCATGGGAGTACCTCGTGGGGAAGGGCGCGGGCGGGGACGGATTCGCGCTGGTGTGGAAGTGTTCCTTGCGGTTCGGGGGGGACGGGGAGCGGCCTCGTAAGCCGGGGCGGGACAGCCGCACCCCGTGCTGATGCCGGTGCAGGTCAGTGCACGTAGGTGGTGTTTCCGCCGAGCGAGGCGGTGACGTCGGTGGTGGAGGAGTCGGACTGCAGGACCTTCAGCATGGTGTGGCTGTCCGTGGTGTTGCCGTTGCCGAGCTGGCCGTCGGCGTTCTGGCCCCAGGTGTAGACGTGGTCGTCCTTGAGGGCGACACCGTGGTAGGCGCCTGCTGCGAGTTTCGTCAGGTTCTTGAGCTGCAGGATCTCGATGGGGGCGGTGCGGTTGGTGCGGTACACCTCTCCGTCGAAGTTCTCGTCTTCGTCGAGGAGCTGCCCGTACTGGTTGTGTCCCCAGCCCCAGACGGATCCGTCGTTGAGGACGGCGTAGTTGTGCCAGCCGCCCGCGTGGATGGTGGAGACGCCCTCGAGCCAGTCGACGTCCACGGGCTTGGTGGACGAGGCGGTGGAGGAGTTCCCGAGCTGGCCGTAGATGTTGTAGCCCCATGCCTTGACGACGCTCTTGCCTGCGTCCTCGCCTTCCTCCGCGGCGGTCACGGCGAGGGCGTGGTGGCAGCCGGCCGCGATCTTGGCGACCTTGGGCAGGCCGGTGACCTGGCGGGGTACGGAGCTCGACTCTCTGCTTCCGTTGCCGAGCTGGCCGTAGATGCCGCGGCCCCAGGCGTAGACCTTGCCGTTGTCGAGCAGGGCGAGGCTGAAGTCGCATCCGGCCGCGATCTGGGTGACCTTGGGCATGCCCTGGACGCGGGCGGGGACGCTGCGGTTGTCGCCGGTGCGGCCGTTGCCGAGCTGGCCGTAGGAGTTGTCGCCCCAGGAGTGGACCTGGCCGTGCTCGTCCAGGGCGAGGGCGTGCTCTCCGCCGGCCGCGATGTCTGTCACTGGGGGCAGGTTGGGGACCTTGACCGGGACCGTCTGGGCGGCGTGGGTGTTGTTGCCGAGCTGTCCTGAGGCGTTGTGGCCCCATGACCTGACCGTGCCGCCGCTGCTGGCGAGGGCGAGGGCGAAGCCGTTCTCCGATGAGGTTCCGCCGGCTGCGATCTTCTTGATGTCGCCGCGCAGGAGGTCGGTGACGGCGGTGGGGGTCGCGCTGTCGGTCATGGTGCCGTTGCCGAGCTGGCCGACGATTCCGGCGCCCCAGGTCATCACGGTGGGCTGGATCTCGTCGGCAGTGGCGGGGGTGGCCGTCATGGCGAGGGCGGCCGTGGTCGCGGCGATGGCCACCAGGCGTACGACGGTGATGCGGTGCGCTGCACGGGACATGGCGCTCCTTCAGGGGTGATGGGGGGGTAGCCGGTTCCGCGGCCGGGGGCGAGCCGGGTGGCGTCACCGGGGGGGGCCGAGCGCAGGGGAACGGCCGTACGACGTTTGCAGCCTGTCCCAGGGGCGGCGGTCCCGCGACCTTTCCTGAGTGGGCTCACTCCATCGCCGGTCGCCCGCTCAGCGGGGCGCATTCAGGAATTCGTTCCGCTCTGGGGAAACCCGTGCGTCTGACGGCCGTTGTGGTGAGGATGCCGTGCTTGCACGGCTTTTCCCGGGGGCGGGGGTGGGGCGCGAAAGGTCCGGCGCGTACTGCGGCCGGGTGAAAGCCGCACCGGTGTCGGGGAGTTGCTCCGCGCCGGGCGCATGGCCGCGGGGGTGTACCTCCGATGAGGTGAGTGGGTGGTTTCCGCGGGGCAGGCTGCGTGCGGACACGCCCTGTGGGGTCCGATCCGGTGAACTGCAGCGGTAGTAGGGGAACTTCACAGTTGCTCGTACGGAGCAGGATCACCATTCCCCGCAGAAATGTTTCTGTCACCCCATACGGCGATATGAAGAATTGAATCATTGGGTGCGGGAGTGGATCTTCCTTCGATCGCAAAGAGTGCGCCGCGTGCGCGCCCCTGCCGAACGATATTCCGGAGAAACGTTTCTTCAACTGTGCGGCCTGCCCGGAAATTCAGTGTGAGGGCACCCGGGCTCCACAGAATGTGTCCGGCAAACAGTTGGTCGATGGGAGAAACGCATGTTCTACGCACGATGGGTCAGGGCGTCCGTCACCGGCGTCGCGGCCGGGATGCTCCTGAGCGCGGCCCCGGTCACCGCGCAGGCGCTGACCCCGCAGGCGCCCGGATCCCCGCCGCGCCCGGCGCAGGCCGCCGGGGAGTTCGGCAGTGCCACACAGTCACCGGGAGCGTGGCCGTATGCGCCCTGGCTCCTGGAACAGGCACGTCAGTCGAGGACGGCCATCGGGCCCGAGGGTGTTGCCGCCGGCCCCTGGGCGGCCCTGCGGGCGCTCTGGTCGGCGGTGGCACCCGAGCCGGGCGACCCGTCCCCTCCGTCCATGGACATGCCCGCCTCCCCGCCGGGCGAGCAGCCGGAGGTGCAGAACTCCGACCCGTGCGGCGCCGGCGGCACCAACCCGTCCGGCTGTGGGGCGCGCGAAGGGAACCAGAAGGAGATCGAGGACTGCCCGCCCGGCACGGCCGGCTGCCTTGCGAAGTACGCCACAGACGGGCAGGCCACCCAGACCGACCTGACGTCGACGGCGACGTTCGTCGACATGCTGGCGAACAAGGACCGCTTCGCCTCTCCCCAGCAGGCCTCCGCCCAGATGTGCGGGATCTTCTCCCAGCACATCTCCTTCTACGGCCCCGACCAATACCAGTTCCAGCCGACGACCAGCAACTGTCTGTCGGGCCAGTCCGCCGAGGACAACGAGCAGCCCACGGTCACACCGGTCGGCACGCTCACTCGCCTCCCGTCCGACCCGCCCCAGTAAGGAGAGTCCGCTCGTGCGTGTCACGTCCCTGCGTCTTCCCGCCGCTGTCGTCCTGGGCGGTGCCCTTCTCCTGCCCCTCTCCTGCATGCCCGCGCTCGCGGCCCCGGCTCCCGCTCCGGACGGGTCGTGGCGGGAGACAGACGTCGCCAATGGCGACTTCTCCGCTCCCGCGCTGTCAGCCACGGCCGAGGCCAGCCAGGAGACCGTCCCCAAGGAATGGTCCGGGAGAGACGTCATGCTCTTCTCCGGTCCGCTCGCGAGACGTTCCGACAAGCGGCAGGCCGTCTCCCTCAACGACAGCACCGGCCCGGGCGTACTGCGCCAGCGTTTGTGGAGGGTGAACGCCGGCGCGAAGGTCCGCGTCAGCTTCCACGACTCCGCCTCCACCCTGTCGACGTGCACCCCGGACAGGGTCGCCGACGGCCAGCGCTACAAGGTCAGCACCTACAAGCCCGTCCCCTACGGGGTCGACGGCAAGCCGTCCGCGGACCGGGAGGTCCACCACAGCCAGGAGTACCGGACCGAGGGCTACACCAAGCCCCCCAACAAGACCGGTGACGGCTCGTGGACCCCCGAGGCGGAGGTCTTCGAGTTCACGGCTGCGGAGGACAACCCGCTGGTCGCCTTCGAGTCGCTGGAGAAACCCACCGGCAGCGGCGACGAGGAGAAGAAGTGCGGCCCGCTCATCGCCGCCGTCACCGCACAGCAGCAGGCCGCCGCCGTCGACCACTACATCGAGCAGAACGACATGCCCTGGCACGCCTACAAGGGCGACGACGAGATCTCGCTCGAGACCGCCCTGGAGTCGTGCAAGGGCGTCAACGCCTGCCGGTTCACCGCCGACCCCGACTACTCCTACCAGTACTACTCCAAGGTCCGGGTCGTCGGATACGCGGCGATCAACTGCACACGCAACCAGAAGACCGACAAGCGAACCCTCAGCTACACCGAGGAAGGGTTCGACAGCATCACCCAGGAGCTCCGTCACCTCAAGAACGCCGCCCAGGTCGACCAGAACCTCGCCAACAGCGGAGCCGACGACAAGGGCGCCGGATCACCGAACCTCCAAGAAGCCTTCCCCGAGATGTTCAAGCAGGCGGCCGCCGGCTTCCAGCGGCTCCAGGGGAACACCAGGCTCGTCAACACCACCGACCCGCTCACCACCACCCGAACCGTGGACAAGACGGTCGACCAGGCGGTCCAGCCCAGCGAGGCCAGCTGGTACGAGGTGCAGGCTTCTCGCGAGCGCGTCGAGGGAACCTTCCGCGGGAGCGGTAACGTCCGCATCGACGCCATGCTCGACTACCCCTCCAACCGGGTCCCCGACCGCTTCTACCAGCGCACCGGCCCCATGACCCAGGACGAACAGCGGCACTGCCTGACCGAGCGCCCCCTGCGGGTCACCCCCGACAACGGCGGCGTGGACCCCGGCTCCGACCCCCGCTCCACCGCGCCCCGTACGCCCGGGCACGCCGCGGCTCCCGGGCCCGCCGCAGGCCACGCTCAGGCACCGGGTTTCGCTCCGGGACCCGTCCACGCGACAGGCGCCGCAGGCCTGCCCACCCCGGCCGGCACCACGCAGCACTCCGCCCACACCGGGCCCGCACCGGCCTTCCATGCCGCGCCCGCTGCCGGCTTCCGCGCCGAAGTCTCCGTCCCCTCCGGCCCCCGTTCCCCTGCACCAGGCGGGCTCAAGACGGTCCGGCTCCAGCCCCTCACCCAGGTACCGGCCACGCCCGCCGTCCAACCCGCACCGCGAGGAGCCGTCTCATGAATCGCCTCACGACTCCGACCGCCGACCCAGCCGACTGCGCCCGGCGCAGGTCCGTGTACCGACTCGTACGCCGGTCCGCGCCCCTGCCCGTTACGGCGCTGACCCTCGCCCTCGCCGCTGTGCTCACCGCCACCCACCCAGCCCAGGCCGACCAGGCCCCCGCCCCCTCTGCGGTACCCGCAGCCGGACCGGTGTCCGTCGTCGGCGACATGCCGGCTCCCAAGGCGACGCGCAACGGGCGTGCCGTCCCGGTCAAGGACGTGCTCCGCTCGTGCAAGGGTGCCAACTGCCATTTCCGGATCGCCCAGGGCCCCACCGAGTACCTGAGCGCCGTCACCAACGTCGGCAGCGCGATCGTCAACTGCTCCGACGCCGACATGGTGGTCGAGCGGGAGGTCACCCTCACCTCCTCGATCACCGACAATGTCGAAGGCGAGATCTCCGGCTCGTGGACCCACGAGGGCACGGTCGACAAGACCGTCTGGGGCGAGGACCACGCCGAGCACACGGAATCCGCCCGGCTGCAGAACACCGGTACCACCACCGTCACCGGCACGATGACCAAGAAGCAGTCCAAGGAGTCCGGGCAGACGCACCACACCGCACCCAAGGACAAGGGTCCCAACGACGAGCAGCACGGCAAGATCGTCGACGACACCGAGACGCAGAGCCAGACGCAGAACTCCGCCGAGACCCAGACCGAGGTGACCTCCTCCTCCATGGGATCGGTCACCGGTCACGACGAGTTGCACGTCGGGGTGAAGGAGGCGTTCACCGCGGCCTTCCGTCTGACCGCCGGCCGCGAGCTCACCCAGAGCGTTCAGGAACGGATGATGTACACCATCACCCTCAAACCCAAGGACATCCTCACCCTCGGTGCCCAGAACGCCATGGTTCGCACTCAGGGCACACTCCGCGTCAACGACAGCGCGGGCTCGGGCAGGGCGTCGGTGGAGAACATCACTGTCAACAGCCCCTCCACCACTAACGCCAGCTCGCTGATCGCCCAGACCTACACCGACGCCGGCCAGTGCATCGGTGTGCGTCCCTCCAAGAACGCCGCCGACCCCCAGCCAGGACCGCGACCGCGCGCGAGCGACAGCGCCTTCGAACCCAGGGGCGTGAAGGAGACGGCACGTCCTCTGCCGTCCGCCCCCGGCCTGTACGAGCTCCCCGCCCCTGCGGCAGGGACGACGCCCGACTCGGTCAGCGTGGTCCCCCTGCCGCCCGGGACGGCAGCCCTGCCGTAGGACCGGAATCCCTCCAACGGACCATCTCCTTAACACTGCTGGAGATACCGCGCAGTGCGCCCCCACGCGCCCCACGCACCCCCGGACAGGCCCGGCCGAAACGCACTCCGCCCCCCAGTCGGTCACCGCCGGCCACGGCCGTCGAATGCGCTCCCCTGTTCGAGTGACGTACTCACACCCCGCTGGAATCGGGTCCTCACGGTGCGTAGCTTTCATGGGGGTTGGGGCAAACCGACCCGACCTGACCGAAACCGGATTGAAGGAGGTTCGTCATGGCTGACACGCCCAACGAGATCCCCGAGGAAGAGAACACCCACTCCCGCCAGCAGGCCGGCGACAAGGCCAAGGAGGAGGCGGCCAAGAAGGCGCGTTCCGTCCGCGGGCACGACGAGGGCGACGACGAGCCGCCGCGAGACCGCGGTGCGATCGCTTCCGACAGCGCGCTGAAGACGGACATCGCGGCGGTGGCGTGGTAGTCCACCCCGACCGTCTGCGGTCCGCCGACACGGCGGACCGCAGACCTGCCCCGCCTCAGGCGCCCGTCGTCGCCGACTGCCCGCCGCTGAACGGATTCGACATCCTGCAGAGAGTCGTCGACCTCCCGGTGAGCACCTGGCGCTATCGAGCCGGGCCGGACACGGTCCGCCATCTGGGCCCGATGGCCCAGGACTGGTGGGAGGCCTTCGGCCTCGGCGGCGACGACAGGACCATCAGCCCGGTCGACACCAACGGCGTCGCCCTCGTGTGCGTTCAGGCCCTTCACCGGCTCCTCCAGGACAGCCGCGCGGAGATCGCAGACCTACGAGCAGAGGTCGCCCGCCTCACGGCCGCCAAAGGGCACCGCTGACATCACTGAACAGCACACCACGACCGCGGGGAACCCGGAGCGGTGGATCTTTCCGCATCCGCATCACCCGACGCCGCCCGCCGGCCTCGGGGGCCGGTTCCCCCGCGGCAGTGCTCCACGACGGACCCTCCCGGATGATCCCGCCCGCCTCGGCCAGGCACCCGTCGACCTCGCCGCCGCGGGCGTCCTCCCGTCGTCATCATGACGACCTAGGCCCACCACAGCCTCCCCCGCGGGCGCCAGGATCCGGCGGACGCTGCGGAATTGGCCGTCGCCGTGGCCCTCCCTGCACTGCCCCCCAGCCCAGACCCCACGACCGTTCCCACGCCCTGACACCAGGGCCGGCCCCGCACAGGAGAAGCACAATGCCCCAAGGGCTGTCCATCCACATCGGCATCAACGAGATCGACGAGACCCGCTACGGCACCAAGGCCGAGCTGAAGAACCCCGAAAACGACGCCCTGGCCATGACCGAGCTCGCCAAGGCCAACCGGTTCGCCCCCCTCGCGACGCTGCTCACCAAGGACGCCACCAGCGAGAAGGTCACCGCCGCACTGAAGGAAGCCGCCGCCCAGCTCTCCGCCGGCGACATCCTCCTCCTCACCTACGCCGGCCACGGCGCTCAGGTCCCCGACAAGAACGGCGACGAACCCGACCGCCGCGACGAGACCTGGGTCCTCTACGACCGCCAGTTCGTCGACGACGAACTCCACCATCTCTTCGGCACCTTCACCGAGGACGTACGCATCCTTCTACTCTCCGACAGCTGCCACAGCGGCACCGTCGCACGCGACCTCTCCCTCTTCCTCAACGACGCCGAGCTCGAGCGCGGCTTCGACACCAGCGACCGGACCGAGGTCCGCGCCCGCGTACGAGCGCTGCCCCAGGACGTGTCGTTCCGCAACTACCAGCGCGACCAAGAGATCTACGACGAGATCCAGCGCTCCGTACCAGCACTGGATCTCCAGGACATCAAGGCCGACGTCCTGCTGGTCTCCGGCTGCCAGGACAACCAGACCTCCAGCGACGGTGCGGGCCCCCACGGCCTGTTCACCGAGACCATGCTCAAGACCTGGAAGAACGGCGCCTTCCAGGGCAGCTACTCCACCCTCCACCGGCAGATCACCGAAGCCATGCCCTTCTACCAGTCCCCCAATCTCTACCAGACGGGCAAGTCCACTCCCTCCTTCCTCGCCCAAACACCCTTCGCCATCTCCTGAACCGACCTGCAGCCAGGGTCCCGTACCGGCTCCATCCAAATATCCCCATCAACGTCGCCACGAAGATGATCGCGGCCAGGGCTTCACAGTCACCCGCCCGGCGCCGGCCGCCGCCCTGCGGACGTACGCGGCACGAGCCCGGCCCGGCCGAGCGGGCTCGGGGGGGCGTCGTCAGGCCCTCGCACGCCTGCACAGGGAGGCGGCCGCCATCCTGTCGAAGTCGATGTGAGCCGTTGGTGCGGAGTGCTGCTAGGGCGTGTATCCGCAACCGCCACAACACCCCGTTGATCACCTGTCGGTGATCCCGCCACGGCCGCCCACGACCGTCAACACCCGGCAACACCCGGCAACACCCGGCAACAACGGCGCTATCCGACCCCACGCCGCATCCGTCAACTCACCACGACCCAGCACAAGATCAATTATCAGACAGGACCTAGGCAGTGTCTTCAAATGATCACGGCTGGTGGATCATGGTGCAGTGATACGTC
>NZ_JBFASK010000055.1:0-28849 GCF_040677675.1 Streptomyces sp. NPDC053755
CTCCGTCAGCCGGTACTCGTGCCGCACCGGCCCGCCGGCGGGGAGGGGTCAAGGGACCGTGCCCAGGGCGGCCAGCGCCCGCATCGCGCGGGAGCGGCCGCCGCGCGGCACCGTCCAGAGCACCTCTCCGCGGACCCCCCACCCGGCGAGCAGGGCGTTGGCGGCCAGGAAGCCGGAGGTCGCCGCCCGTTCCATCAGGGCCACGGGAAGGCCGGTGCGCACCATGTCACCCGCCACCATCAGACGCGGGTGCGGGGTGCGTACGGAGGGACGGCGGTCGTAGCCTCCGACGGGGAACATCGGGCAGTCGGACCGCCATTCGTGGACGGCGTCGACGATCCGGGCGTCGCGGGTCTCCGGGTACACCTCGTGGAGCTGGGCGACGAGCCGTTCCTGCACCTCCTTCTGCTCGGCGTCCCCGTCCGCCGCGTAGGCGTGGAGCTCGACGACGGAGCCGCCCGTCCGCCCCGCCCAGCGGGCGGCCTCGCCCTCCCAGCGGTCCAGGACGCTGATGTTGTCGAGGTCGCCGTAACCGCTGGTGCCGAGGAAGCCGGCCCGGTCCCCCCGGACGGGCCGGTCGAGCCACAGCCGCGAGACGAGGAAGGGCGGCGCCGTGCGCAGGGCGGCGATGTCCTCGCGCCACGCAGGGTCACCCAGCCCGGGGGAGGCGCCCACCACCGCGCGCAGCCCGGCCGGGTCCAGCGCCAGCACGACCGCCTGGTACCGCTCGGACGTGCCGTCGCCGTCCACGGCCAGCTCCCCGTCGTCGAGCGCCCGGACGCACCGGACCGGCGTGCCCGTGCGCAGCCGCACGCCGAGCCGCTCCAGGTGCCCGCCCAGGGGCTCCCACAATGCCTGCGGAAACGGTTCGCGCGGCACGTCGAAGAGCAGGCCCTCGGAGGAGCCGAGGAAGTAGATGTGGAACATCAGCAGGAGTTCGGCGGCGGACAGTTCCGCCGGATCGACGAAGAAGCTGCGCGAGAAGACCTCGAACGCCAGATGGTGCGCCGCCTCGGGGAAGCGGATGTCGCGCAACAGGTCGCGGGCGCTGACCCCGTCGAACCGTTCGTACACCTCGGGCACGCTGACGTCGAGCAGGGGCAGCGCCGCCCGCGGGTTCATCGAGGCCAGATCACGCCACCCGAACGTCGGACTGAGCGCGACGAACC
The DNA here is from genome assembly GCF_040677675.1 of Streptomyces sp. NPDC053755. Classification (NCBI taxonomy): domain Bacteria; kingdom Bacillati; phylum Actinomycetota; class Actinomycetes; order Kitasatosporales; family Streptomycetaceae; genus Streptomyces; species Streptomyces sp. NPDC053755. Next base: position 1,170 of record NZ_JBFASK010000055.1, read on the forward strand.
CCAGCGCGCTCCACGGCGGGGTCCTCGGCACGCGCGCGAAGCTGTCGGTCAGACCGCCGCGGTGGCGCAGCGGGTAGTCCGGCACCGGAGTGAGCGCCCGCAGACCGGGGTCCGCGCGTCGCAGCAGGGCGCGGAGGTTGTAGTACTGCCGGAAGAAGGCGTGGAAGCCGCGGCTCATGGTCGCGCCCGATCCGTCCGCGAGGTGGACGGGCCAGCCGGTGAGCCGGCCGCCGAGCCCCGCCTCCCGCTCGTAGAGGGTCACGCGGACCCCGCGCTCGGCCAGCGCCGTCGCCGCGGCGAGGCCCGCGATGCCACCGCCGATCACGGCGGTGCCGGGCGCCTCGCCCGTGACCCGCTCCCGTCCCGGCGCCGGCAGGAGCACCTCGGCCCTCGGGTCGCGGCCCGGGCGGGGGAGCCGGGGACGGCGCGCGGCCCTCATCGGGCGTCCGCCGGGACCGGCCGAGGAGTGCCGCCGGCGACGAAGGTGTGGACGATCCCGGTCTGCCAGCCCGCCACCGGCAGGGCGCGCACGAAGGGGAAGCCGGCGCGCGCGACCCTGGCCGTGAACGCGTCGGCGGTGTCGAAGTCGAGGACACTGCGCCACAGATGGCGGTAGAGCTCGCCGTCGCCGCTCGCCGACCCCACCGGGACGATCACACCCCCGCAGATCGCGTTCCACAGCACGCGGTGGACCGGCGAACCGCTCAGGCTGTACTCGTGCACCACGAGCCGGCCCCCGGGGCGCAGGAGCGCGCGCACGGAGCGCAGGACGGCGTCCGGGTCGGTGACGTTACGGAACAGGTAGGCCGCGAAGACGGCGTCGTACGGCTCCCCGTCCCCGGCGGCGAGGAGCTCCTCGGCGGCCAGGTGCCGGAAGCGCACGTTCGCCGGCCAGGGTTTGGCGAGGGCATGCTCCAGCATCCCCGCGGACGCGTCGACGGCCTCGACGCGGGCCCGGGGAGCGGCCCGCAGCAGGGCGCGCGTCGACGTGCCCGTACCGCAGCCCAGGTCGAGGACGCGCAGGCCGGCGCCGAGGCGTGGCAGCCCGAGCCGGTGCGCCGAGCGCAGGAGGTCGGTGCGGTACCCCGGGTTCAGCGAGGTGAGGCGGTCGTAGGAGTGGGCGGCGTGATCGAAGGCGCGGGCGAGATCGCGGTCGCGCAGGAGCGTCATGGACGGCTCTCCTCGGGTCGGTGGGCAACGCGGCGGGGCAGGAACGGAAGCTCGGCGGCGGTACGGAGCATCGGGCCGACGGGGGTGCGCAGACCGATGCCGAACTCCTCCCACGGAGTGCTGCGCCCGTCGAGGAAGCGCAGGAGCCGTTCCATCGGGACGCGGCGGAACAGCTCGGTGAAGAAGGCGGGCCCGTCGATCCGCCCGGTGTCGAGCGCGCGCAGCATGACGGCGTCCATCGCGAGGGCCCTGCGGGGGTGGGGGCGGGGGACGTGCGCGGCGCCGTCGCGCAGCGCGGTGGCGATGGCCCGGCTCTGCCGCTGGACCGCGGCGAAGGTGTATCCGGTCGCCGGCCGGGTGGCCCCGCCCGCCGCCCCGATCCGGAAGGCGGCCGGGCCGACGCGTCGGGGGAACCGGCCGTCGGTCATGGGGATCACCCCCTGCTCGGCGGACTCCACTCTCAGCGGTCCCAGCCGGAGCACGTCCGCGGTGTACTGCCGTAGCGCGGCGTCGTATCCGGCCGTCGTCAGGAGGGCTCCGGAGAACTCGGTGTACTCGACCAGGGCGTGGTCCGGCCCGAGGGGCAGGACGTAGCCGAACGCGAGCCCGTGGCGGGGCTGGGGCACCCGGAAGTCCATGAGGTCGGCCACGTCGGGATCGAAGCGCGGGGACGCGGTCCGCACGAACCACCCCCGGAAGTGCTGGAGGAGGGTGGTGCGGGACGGCGGCAGACCGTGTCGCGGGGGGCGCGAGTCGAAGACGTACCGGCCGCGCACGGTCAGCGTGCGGCCGTCCTCGGTGCGGCAGCCGACCTCGACCCCTCCGCCGATGTGCCGCACACTGTGCGCCGTGGCGCGGAGCACGCGCGCGGCCGGGTGGTCCGCCAGCCGGGAGTGGACCAGCCGTTCGAATCCTCCCGATCGCAGCATGCGGTACCGCAGAGGGCGGGGCGCCGCTTCGACGGCGCCGCCGTCCGCGCCGAAGACCCGCAGCCGGGGCCAGGAGGCGACCGTCGCCTCGGCGAACTCCCCGGGGCCGTCGTCCCAGTAGCACCAGGTGCGCTCGGCCGGACGCAGCGGGCCGTCGGGGGCCTCCACCACCGTGACCGCCGTCGTCCCCGTGCGAGTGAGCCAGTGGGCCAGGCTGAGCCCGGCCGCGCCCCCGCCCAGGATGACGACCCGGTCCTCCCCGCCCTCGTCCGTCGTGCGGTGCCTCACCCGGCCCGCCGTTCGAGGACCGGTGTCCCATGGGCGTCCCAGCGCACCCGCTCCGTCTCCGTGCCGAGCGCGTCGGCCACGGACCGGACGACGAGTCCCAGATCACCACCGGCCGGCATGGGCGGAGGGCTGCCCATGACGGCCCTGGCGGCGAAGCCCGTCTCCAGGTGGCCGGGGCGGATGTCGAGGACCCGGACGCCGTCCCCGCGCACCTCACGGCGCACCGCGTCGAGCCAGGCGCTGAGCGCCGCCTTGGAGGCGCAGTAGTCGGCCATCGCCGGCTGCGGCCGCTCCACCACGACCCCGGTGACGGCGGCGATGACACCGCCCCGCCCGAGGAATCCGAGCGCGGAGCGGAAGATCGCCGCGGGCGCCAGCGCGTTCACCGTCGTCAGATGCTCCGCCACGGCGTCGCTCACCTCGCCCGCCCGGCCGAAGGCGACCGCGCCGAACGCGGTCAGCACGGCGTCGAGCCCTCCGAGTTCCCGGGCCGCCGTCTCCACAGCGCGGGCGCACGCGTCGAGGTCGTACGCCTCGAAGCGGGCCGTGGGGCGACCGCCGAGCCGCTCGGACACGCGCGAGAGACGGCCGGCGTCGCGCCCGGCCAGCGCCAGGCGCGCTCCCCGTGCCGCGAGTTCGGCCGCCACCGCGCCGCCGATGACGCCTGTCGCGCCCGCCACCAGCACACGCGCACCGTTGATGTCCACGCCTCACTCCCGTCCGGTGCGATCGACGCCTGATGTTCCGCCCCGCCCCCGGGAACGGATGCACGCCGGTACGCATCCGAGGGCGCGGGGACCCGGGCGGTCGGACACTCCTAGGGCGTACGGGCCGGCCGGCCGGCCGGCTCCCGGGACGCCAGTACCTCCCGCGCGGCCCGGCCGCCCGAGGCAAGCGCCCCCTGGACGGAACCGGTCGCCCGGTGATCGCCGCAGACGTACCGGCCGGCCGCGAAGCGGGTCGACCGGCTCAGCGGCCAGGGCGGTCGCATCGCGGGGAGCGCGCCCTCGACGGTGTAGGCGGCGACCGGATCCCAGCCGCTCGTGTCGGTGTCGTACAAAGCGGCCAGGCGTTCCCGTACGGCGGCCTCGCCGCCGGGCGGACCGGCGCCGAGCACCGAGGTCGACACGAGGGCGGTGCCGCGTGGGGCGTACGTGGGCGCGGCGTCGCTCAGGACGCAGGTGTTGAGCACCGCCAGGGTGCTGTCCACCACCAGGACGGGCTCGGAGAGCGGTGATGCGGCGGCCGCGTGGTAGTACGTCGTCACCGTACGGCTGTCCGGGACCGCGAGGCCCGGCAGCAGACGGGCGGCGGTGACGGCGTCCGTCGCCACCACGACCGTGGACGCCTGCCGCTCGCGTCCGTCCGCGAGCAGGACTCCGGAGTCGGTGACCTCGGTGACGGGCGACTCGAGCCGGAGCGTGCCGTCGGGGAGGTCCCGGGCGAGCCGGGCCGGCACCGCGCCGATGCCGTCGGCGGGCAGACAGAGGGTGCCGCGCGCCATGCTGCGCCAGACCAGGTGGAAGAAGCGGGCGGAGGTCTCCAGCTCCTCTTCGAGGAAGACTCCGGCCAGGAACGGCCTCAGCAGGTCGTCGATCACCCGCGGTGAGACTCCGGCGGAGCGCAGTGCGGCCTGTGTGGTGGTGTCGCCCCGCCGGCGGAGCGCACCGACGGGAAGCAGGACGTCTCCGAGCGTCAGGGCGGCCAGTGCGGCGAGGTCCCGTGCGGACAGCGTCCGGCCGGGCAACAGGGCGGCCGCCTCGGAGGGGCGCCGTGTGGGATCCGTGAGGCGCACCCGGCCGGTGGGCGTCAGCGCGACCAGGCCCGGGGTGAACGGCCGCAGGCGCAGGGACCTCAGATCGAGGCGCTTCTTCACCTGCGGGTAGGAGGTGTTGAAGACCTGGAAGCCGCGGTCGAACAGGAAGCCGTCCCTCCGGTCCGTCCGCATCCGGCCGCCGACGCCGTCGGAGGCTTCGAGCAGTTCGACGCGCTGCCCGGCCCGGCTGAGGTCGAGGGCGCAGGCGATCCCTGCGAGGCCGGCGCCGACGACGATCGTGTCGGTCCCCGTCCCCGGCCGCGTTCCGTGCTGGTGGGTGGTCATCCGTGCTCCTCGCCCCTCCGCCGTACTCGTCCCCGCCCGCGCCCCAGCCGACCACGATCGGCTCGCCGATGCCAGGCGCCTCCACGTGGCTACGCCGAACGTGGGACGGGAGGGCCGGACGTGAGCGGGCCGGCGGTGGAGCCCGCGTCCGGCCCCGGGGCGCCCACGCCGGTCGCGGGCGCCCCGCCGCCTCGTCCTCGCGGGGTCAGGCGCGAGGGGCAGGGGTCTCGTCCTCGCGGACGGTCTCCCGGCTGAGCTTTCCGGGCCACCACGCCTTCGGGCCGATGTCCACGACCAGAGCCGGCACGAGCAGCGAGCGGACGACCAGCGTGTCGAGCAGCACGCCGAAGGCCACGATGAAAGCGATCTGGACCATGAAGGCCAGAGGGACGACGCCGAGTGCCGCGAAGGTCGCGGCGAGCACCACGCCCGCCGAGGTGATGACCCCGCCGGTGGCGGTGAGTCCCCGCAGGACGCCTTGACGGGTCCCGTGGGCCAGCGACTCCTCGCGTACGCGGGACATCAGGAAGATGTTGTAGTCCACCCCGAGCGCCACGAGGAAGACGAACCCGTACAGCGGGACCGAGGCGTCCGTGCCCGAGAACCCGAAGACGCCCTGGAACACGAGCGCCGAGACGCCCAGCGTGGCGAGGAAGTTGAGGGCGACCGTCGCGATGAGCAGGACCGGCATGACCAGCGACCTGAGCAGCCCGATCAGGATGGCCAGGATGATCGCCAGGACCACGGGGACGATGAGCATCCGGTCGCGCTCGGAGGTCCGCTGGGTGTCGTACTGCTGCGCGGTGTAGCCGCCGACGAGCGCGTCGGCGCCGGGGACGGCGTGCACCGCCTCGCGCAGACGGGCGACCGTGTCCTTGGCCGCGTCGCTGTCGGCGGGAGCCGCGAGGGTGACGTCGACCCTGGCCCTGCCGTCCACCACCAGCGGTGCGCCGGCGCCCGGCCGCCCGGAGGCGGTCAGCGGCGCGGCGGACGCCACGCCGTCGGTCCGCTCGGCGGCCTGCCGCACCTGCGCGAGCCGGTCCGCGTCGGCGATCACGACGGCCGGGTTCCCCGAACCGCCCGGGAAGTGCTCGGCCAGGGTGGCCTGCGCGGCGACGGAGGGGGCGTCGTTCACGAAGATCTCGTCGAGCGGCACCCCCCTGGAGTCCAGGGTCGGCGCGAAGGCGGCGCAGGCGAGAAGACCGGTCAGGGTGACGGCCCAGACCTTGCGGGGGGCGCGGTCCACCAGCGCGGCCACCCGCCCCCAGATGCCGCTGCCGTCCGCCGCCTTCGGCTTGGCCGGCCAGTAGGCGCTCCGGCCCAGAAGGACGAGTACCGCGGGCAGGAAGGTGAGCGTGCTCAGCACGGCGCAGACGATGCCGATGGCGCCGACGGGTCCGAGCGCGCGGTTGTTGGTCAGGTCGCTGAACAGGAGCGCGAGCAGTCCCAGGGCGACGGTGGCGGCGCTGGCGGTGATCGGACCGAAGGACTGGCGCAGGGCGGCGCGCATGGCGGTGAAGCGGTCCGCGTGGCGCGTCAGCTCCTCGCGGAAGCGAGCGGTGAGCAGCAGCGCGTAGTCGGTGGCGGCGCCGATGACGAGGATGGAGAGGATGCCCTGCACCTGTCCGTCGACGCGTACGACGTCCCGGTCGGCGAGTGCGTACACGACGGCGCAGGCCAGGCCGAGGGCGAAGACGGCGCCGAGGATCACGACGAACGGCAGCAGCAGGCTGCGGTACACGAGCAGGAGGATCACCAGGACGGTCACGAGTGCCACGACCAGCAGCAGCCCGTCGATCCCGGCGAAGGCGTCGGAGAGGTCGGCCTGGCTCGCGGCCGGTCCGGCGAGTTGGGCCGTGGTGCCCGGCACCGTCTCCGCCGCCGCCCGGATCCGCTCCAGGACGTCCGGCAACTGCTCGCCGAGGTCGGGACGCAGCGGAACGACGCCCTGGAGCGCCTGGCCGTCGTCGGACGGCAGGGCGGGCGAAGCCTTTCCGGCCGTGCCCGGCTCGCCGTCGAGGGAGGAGAGCGCGGCGGTGGCGGCCTGCCGCTGCTCCGTCGTGATCCGGGCGCCGGAGGAGGCGGTCCAGACGACGACGGCGGGCAGCGTCTCCTGCCGGCGGAAGTCCTTGCCGGCCTCGATGACCTGGGTGGACTCGGCGTTCCTCGGGAGGAACGCCGCCTGGTCGTTGGTGGCCACCTCGCCGAGCTTTCCGGCGTACGGCCCGAGCGTGCCGCCGATGCCGAGCCAAGTGAGGAGGAGCAGGACGGGCACCGACCACCGGGCGACCGTAGCGAAGCTGAACATGGCACTCCAGGAGAGGGCGAGCAATGACTCAACGATTAACTATCTCAATGATTGAAATACTTTCTCACAGTGCTCCGCTCCGATGAGAGCGGGGCCCCGTGAGGGGTGGGCGCGGTCCGGGGTGGTTTCGTGAGGGCCGATCGGGCCCGGGTGGGACCGCCCTCACGCTTGCGTCCCGGAACGGATGCCCCGTGACGGCCGGATCAGTGCGACTCGCGCAGCTCTTCCAGCTCGCGGTTCAGCGCCGTGAGGAATCGCAGGGCCACGGACAGCTCCTCGTCGCTGAAGCCCTCCTGGGCCCGGGCGGTCGCCTCGGCCAGCGGCAGGAAGTGCGCGCGGGCCGCCGCCCTGGCGCCGGCGGCGTAGTGCAGATGGACGACGCGGCGATCCGCGCTCTCGCGGGCCCTGCGGACATGCCCCGCTCGCTCCAGACGGTCCAGACACGCGGTCACGGCCCCCGAGGTGAGACCGAGGTGCTCGCGCAACCGGCCCGGGGTCAGCGGGGTGTCGGAGTCCAGGATCGCCGCCAGAGCCTGGACGTCGGTGGCGTGGAGCCCCTGCGCCGCCGCGAAGGAGTGGGCCATGCGGTTCATCTCGCCGTTCAGATACCGCAGCCGCACCGCGAACGCCTGCAGCTCGCGGCCCGGACCGTCCGCGTCCGCCCCCGCCTTGTTCGTCCTCGCCATGGGGGCAGCCTATAGAGCGAGGGGGGAGGACCCCCGACGGCCCGGCCGCGTCCTGGCCGGACGCGACGGCTCCCCCGGCGGCGGCACGGCCGCGCCGGGGGAGCCGTCCTCGGGGCTCAGGGTGTCGGCGTCGCGATGTCAGGACTTCGGCATCAGGACCGTGTCGACGACGTGGACGGTCGCGTTCTCCGTCTCCACGTCACCGCAGACGATCGTCGCGGAGTTGTTCACCTTGTACACGTCACCGGACTGGGACGTCGTCAGCTGGTCGCCCTGCAGCGTGGTGAACGTGCCGTTCGGCAGCTTGTCCCGCGTCACCGTCTCGTCCACGACGTGGTAGGTGAGCAGATTGGTCAGCTGCTCCTTGTCGTTGAGGATCTTGTCGAGGTCGGCCTTCGGGATCTTCGCGAACGCGTCGTTCGTCGGCGCGAACACGGTGATGTCGTCGGCGTTGTTCAGCGTGTCGACCAGGCCCGCCTTCTTCACGGCGGTGACCAGCGTGGAGAGGGCCGGATTGTTGGACGCCGCGGTGGCGACCGGGTCGTCGGCCATTCCGGCGGCGCTTCCCTCACCGCTCGTCGGCAGCGAGGCGCAGGCGGGCCCGAACGGTTCCTGAACGGGGCCCGCCTGTGCCGCGGGCGCCAGCGCGAGGGCGAGGGGGAAGAGGAGCGCACCTGCTCCGCTGAGAGCGGCGACCCTGACGCGATGGGTGGTGGTCATGTGCTTCACCTTTCCGGGAACCGCAGGTGACGGGGTGATGCTCTGATGCCGCCTGCTTGTGGAGTGTTCTCCGTGTGCGGGTCTTTCGGATGACGATCGGGGTGGTGGATCGTCCGGTTCCGGTGAGGGGCCCGCCGGGTCGTGCCGCGGCCCGGCGCCGGCCGGTCACGCGGGCAGGGCGCCGCCCTCCTCGATGCGCCGGCGCAGCACGTGCATGCCGCGCCGGGCGTGGCTCTTCACGGTGCCGAGCGGCAGGCCCGTGCGCTGGGCGATCTGCACCTGGGTGAGGTCGCCGTAGAAGGCGAGGGCGAGGATCTCGCGCTGCGCCCGGGGGAGCCTGCGCAGTTCGTCAGCCAGGAATACCTGATCCAGTATAGTGTCCGGCCCCGCGCCGGACGGGAGATCGGACGGCGCGTTTCCCGCGGCGGCGGCCGCGATCTCGGTCCGCCGGGTCCGCGCGGCCAGGGCGTCCACGATCTTGCGCCGGGTGATGCCGACGAGCCAGGCGCCCAGGGATCCGCGATCCGGACGGAAGCCCGCCCTGCCCCGCCAGGCGGCGAGGAAGACCACCTGGGTGACGTCCTCCGCCTCCTTGGAGTCGCCGAGGGTCCGCGCGGCCATGGTGTGGACCAGTCCGCCCCACTCGCGATAGATCGCCGCGAACGCCTCCTCGTCACCGCGCAGCAGTCCGCCGGCCAGTTCCTCCGGCTCGGGGTGCTCCCAGGCCCGAGGGCTTGGGTCGGCGACGAGACGCCGTTCCACCTGCGTTGCGGTCATGATGCGCTCCCTTCCGTCTCGGTGGACCGGCGTTGTGGGCGAGTGGCCTGCACGGCCTGTCCGCGAGCCCCTGTCCGTGACCGTCTCCGGCTGCCTGTGGCGGTCGCGGGTGCTCGATGGCTCCAGTGTTGGAGCTGAGAAACGACGCAAGCAACATGCGTCGTTTGTGCGTCGTATGGTGACCGTGTGACGAATGGCAGGCGAAAAGACGACGGCAAGGGGGCCGGCCCGGGCACGGCCGGACTCACCACCGGTTCGGTCGCGCGTCGCTTCGGCGTCGCCCCGACCACCCTGCGCTCCTGGGACCAGAGGTACGGCATCGGTCCCGCCGCGCGTGTGGACGGCAAGCACCGGCGCTGGACGCCGGAGGACATCGCCCTGCTGGAGCGCATGTTCGCCCTCACCAACGCGGGCCTGCCGCCGGCCGAGGCCGCGCGGGTGGTCCGTACGGAATCCGGCTCGGCGTCCCCCTCCGGCTCCGCGGCGGCCGAGGCGCCCCCTTCGGAGCCGGCCGCCCCCTCCGCCGCCGCCCCCGCTCCCCAAGCCGCCCCCGCTCCCCAAGCCGTTTCCGGTCTCCCGTCCGGTTCCGGCCGCGCTCCTCACCCCGTTTCCGGCCCCCCTCCGGCTCCCGGTTCCGGCCGCGCCTCCGGTCCCGACCGCGACGACCCGGACGCCCCCGACGCGGCCGTCCCGTCTCCCGGGCGAGGACGAGGACGAGGACGGGGCTCGGCGGAGGCCCCGCCCCCGCCGCGTCCTCCTCGGCGAGCTCCCCGGACCGCGCCCAAGGCGCGCGCGGCCGGCGGGCTCGGGCTGGGCGACGCCCGGATCGAGTGCCGGGGCCTCGCCCGCGCCGCGCTGCGGCTCGACGCGCTCGCGGTCGACCGGCTCCTCGAGGCGGCCATCGCCGAGCACGGTCTGGTGACCGCCTGGACGGAGGTCATCGTCCCCACGCTGCGGGCCGTCGGCCGCAAGTGGGAGACCTCCGGCGAACGGTACGTGGAGGTGGAGCACCTCCTGTCGTGGCACATCTCCACCGCGTTGCACCGGCGGCGGGGCGCACCTCCCGACAGTGCCGCCGACGGCCTCGCGCTCCTCGCCTGCGTCCCCGGCGAGGCGCACGCCCTGCCGGTCGACGCGCTGGCCGCGGCCCTGTACGAACGCGGCCTGCCCCTGCGGATGTTCGGCGCGGCCCTGCCCGCGGAGGCGCTGATCGAGGCCGTCCGCAGGACGGGGCCCGACGTCGTGGTGCTCTGGGCCCAGTCCCGGACCACGGCGAGCCGGCCGCTCGCCCAGCACGTGGCCCAGATGACGTGGGGCGTGAGGGGCGCGCGCCGCCGGCCCGTCGTGCTCACCGTCGGCCCGGGCTGGACGGCGCCGCTCGTGCCCGGCACCCTGCGCCCCCTCGCGCTGGCGGAGGCCGTGGAGGCGGTGGCGGCGGCCCTCCGCGGCTGAGCCGGTATGGCCGGGCGCGCCGGGAGCGGCGCTCCCGGGGGAGCGGCCGGACCTCGGCTCCCGTACGACAGATGCGTACGCGTCTCCACCCCTGACCGCCGAGTGGTCGAGAGTGGTCAATATCCGTCAGAAATCCCCATATTGACGTTCAGTTAGGTGTTCGTTACCGGTGATACGATCACCGCGTTTACCGGAGTGGCGGACAGGTGTACGACGCCATCGGCCACGGGGGACGACAGGGGGCACTCCGGTACGGACGGCTGCCCGTCCGCCCGCATGGACGGAGTTCGGCAGCCGGCCGTCAGTCGCCTGAAGAGAGTCTTATGACGCATCACATACAGAACCCAGTGCTCTGGGCCCTCCTCGTCGCCGTCCTTGGTGCAGTCGTCGTCATCGTCCGCCAACGCCGTGCGGCGCGGACCCTGCTGCGCGACATCGAAGGACTCAGGGCCCACTACTCCGAGCTGGAGAGCAGCTACGCGAAGTCCGTGGAGGCGGAGAAGGAACGCGCCCAGGAGTCGACGAAGACGGTCCTCAAGTCCGCGATGCGGACGCTCCAGGGCCTCGCCGCCGAACAGCAGTTGGTCATCTCCGGCCTGCAGAACAAGTACGGCGAGTCCGTCATCCTGCAGGACCTGCTGGAGATCGACCACACCAACTCCCAGTTCGGCCGGCGCGCGCAGTCCATCGCCGTGCTGTGCGACGGCTGGCTGGGCCGGCAGCGTGAGGTCGCCTCCGTCTACGACGTGGTCCGCAGCGCGCAGGGGCGCGTCCGTCACTTCCGCCGCGTGGAGATCCTTTCGCAGGTGGACTTCGGCATCACCAGCCGGGCGGTCGAACCGGTCGCGCTGGCCCTCGCCGAGCTGCTCGACAACGCCACCAGTTACTCAAGTCCCGACACCGTCGTCGAGATCAACATCCGTACCGTCCCCAAGGGCGTCTGCATCGTCGTCGACGACGCCGGTGTCGGTATGAACGACGAGGAGCGGGCCAAGGCCGCGAAGCTCCTCTCCAGTGAGCGGGTCTCCGGTGTCTCGGGACTCGGCAGTCCGCCGCAGTTCGGATTCGCGGTGATCGGTGTGCTCTGCGAGCGCTACGGATTCGAGGTGTCGGTGGATTCGGACTCGCCGTACGGAGGCGTCCGCGCGGTTCTCCTCCTGCCCCACGAGCTGCTCACCGGCATGCCGGACAAGAAGGCCCCGGCCCCGGCCGTGCCCGCCGTCCCCGCCGGCTCCGTCGCGGAACCGGCCGGGCCCGAACCCGCGGTGGTCGCGTCGTCGACCGCCGACGGTCTGCCGAGGCGCCGCCGCAAGCGGCCGATGGCGATCGTGCCCGGCACGGCGCCGGCCACGCGCGCGTCCGCGTCGAACCGCTCCGGCGCGGAGACCGCGGCGATCCTGGGCGCCTTCCAGCGGGGCACGCAGTCCGGACGGGCCACGGGCCCGGACGCGGCGAACGAGACAGGCAGCACACACGATGCGAGCAGCGAAGGGCATGAGTTCTCGTGAATGACGATCTGTCATGGATGCTTGACAGCGCCTTGGAGATCCCCGGTGCGCTGCACGCGGTGCTGATCTCCGCGGACGGTCTGCTGATGGCCCGGACGAGGGACTTCGACAAGGACAACGCGGACACCGTCGCCGCCGCGATGAGCGGCGTCCAGTCGCTCAGCCGCTCTCTCGGGTTCTTCGTCGACGGAGGCCACGGCGGCCAGCTCCGGTGGCGCCAGACGCTGGTCGAGTTCGACGGCGGCTGGGTCTTCCTGATCTCCGCCGGGGAGGGCGCCTACCTCGGCGTCTCGGCCTCGCCGGACGTCGACATGCAGGACATCTCCTTCCGGATGCAGCAGCTCGTCGGCCAGCTGGGCAAGGTGCTGATGACCCCGCCGCGCGAGAATCTCGGCGTGCGCTCATGACCGGTTTCGGTGAACCGGAGTCCGAGGCCGCGGAATTAGTGCGGCCGTACGTCATCACCAAGGGACGCGGGCTGCCCGACGCGGAGCAGCTGACCCTGATCACCCTGGTGACCGCGGTCGACGACCACCAGCAGCGGCCGACCCGGCTCTCCCCCGAGGAGCAGGGACTGCTGGACCTGTGCACCGCCGGCTACCTCTCCGTCGCCGAGATAGCGGGGCACACCCGGCTGCCCATGGGTGTGGTGAAGATCCTCCTTTCCTCCCTCACCGAGGCCGGCTACCTCATCACCCGGCCTCCCGTACAGCGTGCCTCGCTGGCGGACAAACACATCCTCGAGGAGGTGCTGCATGGACTCCGCACCAAGTTTGGATGAGCGGGCGTACGTCCGCGCCGGGGCGACGCAGACCGCGGTGAAGATCCTCGTCGTGGGGCACTTCGCGGTCGGCAAGACCACGTTCATCGGTGCGATCTCGGAGATCCCTCCGCTGTCCACCGAGGAGACGATGACGCGCGCCGGCGAGTCGTTCGACGACCTCAAGGGCGTCCGGAGCAAGACCACCACCACGGTGGCGATGGACTTCGGCCGCCTCACCATCAGCGAGCGCGTCGTCCTCTACCTGTTCGGGACGCCCGGTCAGCAGCGCTTCGTGCAGATGTGGGAGGACATGGCGCGCGGCGCGCTCGGAGCGCTGGTCCTGGTCGACCCCGAGCGGCTGGCGGACTCCTTCGCCGTGATCGACCTGATCGAGCAGTACGGCCTCGACTACGCGATCGCCATCAACCGCTTCGACGGCACCCCGGACCGCGAGGTGCGGGCGCTGCGCGAAGCGCTGGACCTGCTCGACGACACCCCGGTCGTCACCTGCGACGCGCGGGACGAGAAGTCCTCCGCCGACGCACTGATCACTCTCGTCCGCTATCTGCTGGACCGCGCTCACTAGGAACCGTCATGGACGCACAACCCACCGCTCCCGTTCCCCCGCCCGGGTGCCCGGCTCACGCCGACGGCGGCCGGGTGCCGCTGTACGGGCCGGAGTTCGCGGCCGATCCGCAGGCGTACTACTCCTACCTGCGCCACTACGGCCCCACCGCGCCCGTGGAGCTCGCTCCCGGGGTGGAGGCCACCCTCGTCACCGACTACGCCACCGCGCTGCAACTCCTGCAGAACTCCAGCTCCTTCCGCAAGGACGCGCGCCGCTGGCGGGACCTCAACGAAGGACGGATCAGCCCGGACAACCCGGTCGTACCCGTCCTCGCGTACCGGCCCAACTGCATGTTCAGCGACGGCGCCGACCACCTGAGGCTCCGCCAGGCGGTGACGGACAGCATGGCCCGCGTGGACACGCGCAAGCTCAGCCACAGCACCGAGCAGGTCTCCGAGTACCTCATCAGCCAGTTCGGCGCCCGGGGCTCCGCCGACCTGCTCGGCGACTACGCCAAGCAGCTGCCGCTGTTCGTCTTCAACGAACTCTTCGGCTGCCCCGCCGACATCGGCGACCGTGTCGTGTTCGGCATCACCGGCATGTTCGACGGGGTCAACGCCGAGAAGGCGGTCGAGGTGCTGTACGGGGCCGTCGGCGAACTGGTCGCGCGCAAGCGCGCCAGGCCGGGAGACGACGTCACCTCGTGGCTGATGCAGCACCAGGCGAACCTGACCGACGAGGAGATGGTCCACCAGCTCGCCCTCCTCCTGGTCGCGGGCAACGAGCCGCTGCGCAACCTCATCGGCAACACCCTGCACCGGCTGCTGACCCACGACGGCTACGCCCACAAGGGCGGCCTGATCGACGAGGCCCTCGACGACACGTTGTGGGAGAACCCGCCGATGCAGAACCTGGCGCCGCACTACCCGGCGACGGACATGGAGTTCGCGGGGGAGAAGTTCCGGGCGGGCGACCTCGTGCTGGTCAGCTTCGCGGCCGCCAACAGCGGCCCGGCGCTGACGGCCGCGCGTCAGGCCGGCAGCAACCGCGCCCACCTGGCGTGGAGCGCGGGCCCGCACGCCTGCCCGTCCAAGGACCCCGCCCGCCAGATCACCGTGACGGCCGTCGAGAACCTGCTCAACCGGCTCCCCGACATCGAACTCGCCGTGCCGGAGGACAGCCTGACCTGGCGCCCCGGTCCCTTCAACCGCGGCCTCGCCACCCTCCCGGCCCGGTTCACCCCGGTCGAGACCGTGCGCAGGACCGTCCCGCAGGCGCAGCCCCAGCCGTCCGCCGCCCCCGGACCGGCGCAGGACGGCGCCCCGCGCGAACGCGCCGGAAAGTGGAGCCAGTTCCTCAAGTGGCTGACGAGGTGATCGACACGACACCTGGCGGCTTCCTTCGTACCGCATGAAACTTCAGCCTCAGGGGTAGTGCACGCGTTGTTCCGTCCCGCTCACGAGGCAAAGGAGGTGTCGTGGACGACATAGTCGCCGACGCCGCTTTCATGCAGGACCCGGCAGAGTCGGACCCCCTCGATACCCGCCCCGCCAGGCGGGTATCTTCTTGGGCGGTCCGGCCTCCGGCGGGAAGACCCGGGAGCGTCTCCCCACCGGGTGTCCCGGCGACGCCCGGCGGGCGGACGCTCGGCGGCCATACGGCGAGACAGACGCTGCGCCTGTGCGAGGCGGCGGGGCTGGACGGAGCCGACTCCGCGGCCTACGCGCGGACCGTGCTCGCGGCGCTCGGGCCCGTCGCCGACCGGCCGCTCGATCTCCCGGCCCCAGACGACTCCTTCCTCTCCGACGACCACACGCCGGTGGAGTTCTCGCTCTCCTTCACACCGGACGCGGACCCCACGCTCCGGGTGCTGCTGGAACCGGGCTGCGGAGCCGGGGACCTGGCCCGGAACGGGCGCACCGGACTGCGGGTCGTCCGCGAGATGGCGCGGCGATGGGGATTCGGCACCAAGCCGCTGGACGACGTGGAGGACCTGTTCTTCCCGGCGGCCCCCGAAGGCCCCTTGGCGCTCTGGTGCGCGCTGGAGCTGCTGCCCGGCGGTATTCCGAAGCTCAAGGTCTACCTGAACCCCGCCGCCTCGGGGCAGGAACGTTCCGCCTGGACCGTACGGGAGGCGCTGCGCCGGCTCGGCCACCGTCAGGCGTTCACCTCGCTGCCCGGGGGCGACCGCCACCTCTTCCTCGCCCTGGATCTCGGCGACTGGGACGAGCCCCGGGTGAAGGTCTATCTGGCGCACCAGGACCTGTCGGCGCGGGAGGCGGCCGAGCTGTCCCGCGTGGACGGCGCGCGCGAGCGGCGTGAGATATCGACGTTCTTCCGCATGGCCGCCGGTGACGGAACGGGCGCCCCCGGCCTCACTCCCCAGGCCGCCGCGACCGGCGCCCTCCCCACCGAAGCCGGCTCCGCCTCCGCCGACTTCGCGCTCGACGCCGGCCCCGCGGCCTTCGACCTCGGTGCCGGCCCCGCCGCCCTGGATGCCGCGGCCCTCGACCCCGACGCCGCCCGGGGCCCGCGGCCCGCCCGCCGTCCCGTCCAGTCCTGCCACGCCTTCACCGGCACCACGAGCGGCCGCCCGAGCGGCTTCACGCTCTACATCCCGGTCCGCGACTACGCCCCCCACGACGGCGTGGCCCTCGACCGGGCGGTGGCCGTGCTCCGCCGCTACGGCATGGACCCCGCCCCGCTGGTACGCGCCGTCTCCGCCGTGACCTCGCGGCGGCCCGAGGACGGCGTGGGGCTCATCGCCTACGTGGGCCTGGTCCATCAGCAGGGCCGTGCGCCCCGGGTGACCGTCTACCTCTCCTCGGAGGCGTACGAGGTCAGGCCGCCGGCACCCGCCACGACATCCCGGACCGCGGCGGCCCTCGGCGGCGCCCCGGCCCCCGGCTGATCCGGACGGGCTCCGGGACGGTCGCCCCCCGGCCACCGGACCGTGGTCGCGCGGGCCCGGCCGCCAGGAGGGGAAGGCCGCCGGCCGGCAGGCCTCCGCCAAGGACCCGAACACGCCTCAGGCGTCCTGCAGCTCCCGCAGATCCCGCAGGTACGGGCCGACGTCCACCTGGATGGACGCGCCCTCCGACGTGCCGTAGCGCTCCTCGATGCCCTTGAGGTACGTCCGTATCTCCTGGCGCATGACGTCGGCGGACGGCAGACCGATGTCCCCGCCGACGACCTGGGCCACCCAGCGGGCCTGTTCCTCCACAAGCCGGGTGATCGATCCCACGGGGCGGATCAGTCCGACGAAGAGCAGCCCGGGCCGGTCGGGGGCGACCACGCGGCGGTACAGCTCGACCGTCCCGCGCCGCGGGTCCGCGGGGCACCCGTCGGGGAGGAAGGGGAAGGACATGCGGAAGCCGGTGCAGTAGACGATCGCGTCCGCCTCGGCCGAGGTGCCGTCGGTGAAGCGCACCCGGTCGCCGTCCAGGGACCCGATCGCCGGCTTCGGCAGCACGGCGCCGTGCCGGATGCGGCTGAGGATCTCGTCCGAGATCGTGACGGCCGAGGAGAAGACGGCGTGGTCGGGCTCGGGCAGGCCGTAGTCGGACAGCCTGCCCCGCGCCACGAACAGCGCCTGCTCGACGAAGCGGCGCTGCTCGGGGAAGGACATGGTGTTCCACCACGGCGCGTCCGCGATCAGGTCCACGGACATGCCGAAGAGCTGCTTGGGCACGATGTGCAGCCCCCGCCGGACGGACAGGACGGTTTGCGCGGCGTGCCGGGAGAGGTCCGCGGCGATGTCCACCGCTGACGCGCCCAGGCCGACGACCACCACGCGCTGCCCGGCGAAGTCCTTCCCCGCCTGGTAGTCCATCGAGTGCAGAATCCTTCCTGCAAAGGACTCCGCGCCCGGGGGCAGCGAACGGGGCATCGAGGCCTCGGTGTTGTGGCCCGACGCGACGACCACGTGGCGGAAGCGCCGATCTGTCACCTCTCCGGCCACGTCCCTGCTGGTGACCGTCCAGGCACCGTCGTCGTCCTGTCGCACGGAGAGCACCTCGGTGCGCAGTTCGATCCGCGGCAGCAGGCCGGCCCACTCGGCGAAGGACCGCAGATAGGCGGCGACGTCGTTGTGCCGGGGGTAGAGGGGGAGGTCGTCGGGCATCGGGAACTCGGCGTAGCCCGTGAGCTGCTTGGCGCTGTTCAGGTGCAGCGACAGATAGGCCGGTCCGCGCTCGCCGGCCCCGGGCTGGCGCCAGATCCCCCCGACGTCCGGCGCCTTCTCCAGACAGACGAAGTCGACGCCCTTGTTCGCAAGCGCGCGCGCTGTCGCCAGTCCTGAAAGACCGGCACCGATGACACACACGGTCGCGGCGATGGAACCGCCGCCGGCACGTGACCCGCTCAAGAGTCCCCCTCCACAGCACACCGTCCGTCCCTGTGACGGGCGTTGACTTCCCAGTCGACTCCCGCCTCACACCCGCCTGGGGTGACACGACACCGTGGGACGGCCGCGACGGATGTCGCGGGTGTGCCCGCGTGGGGACCTTGAGGTCTCACGATACCGACCGGTCAGGGCGACACCCGGTCCTGGAGGGCCGTCTGCCAGGCGGGGGCCGGTGTGCTGGGCGCGCTCTCGGGGCGTCGGCCCCCGCGGGCGAAGAAGTCGGCGAGGGGGAGCAGGGCGGCGCCGACGGTGACGGCCTCGGGTCCGAGGGTGCCCAGGTGGATCCCGGTCCCGCTGGCCGGGTAGCGCAGCGCGTACTGCCTCGCGTAGGCCGTCACGGTCTCCAGGAAGCGGGCGCCGAGCTGGAGACCCGCCCAGCCGCCGACGAGGATCCGCTCCGGCTGGAAGAGGTTGATCAGGTCGGAGAAGCCCGCCCCTAGGTACTCCGCGGTCTCCTCGAGGACGGCGAGCGCGGTCGTGTCGGGCCCGGCTCCGGGGGCGGGAGGGTAGGCGGCGGCGAGCATCGCCGTCAGGGCGGTCTCCTCGTCGGCGCCGGCCGGGGGTTCGCCGCCCGCCTCGCGCCACCGCTCCAGCAGCGCCTCGGCTCCCGCGTACGCCTCCAGGCAGCCCTGTGCGCCGCAGCGGCAGCGGCGCCCCCGCACCCGTACGGTCAGGTGTCCCCATTCCACCGCGCGCCCGGACCCGAGCGGGTCCGAGACCACGCAGGCGCCGACGCCCGAGCCGAAGAGCACGACCACCGCGCTGCGCGCGCCCCGTCCTGCCCCGAACCACATCTCCGCCTGACCGAGGGTCTTGGCGCCGTTGTCGATCCGGTACGGCACTCCCGTCGGCAGGTCCACGGACGCCCGCAGGAGCCGCTCCAGGGGGACGGCGTGCCAGCCGATGGTCTGCCCGTGCACCACGGAGCCGTCCTCGGTGGTGCGGGCGACGATGCCGGGGACGCCCACGCCGACGCCGAGGAGGCGCTCGGGCGGGACGTCCGCGGCCCGCAGCACCTCCGCGATGCCTTCGCGCAGATGGCCGACGATGACGTCCACGTCGTAGCGCGCCGTGCGCGGTCCGGAGCTGGCCAGCGGCCGCTCGGTGCGGGCGAGTTCGGTGAGGGTGAGGTCGAAGAGCTCGATCCTGACCCGGGTCTCGCCGATGTCCACGCCGATCATGCAGCCGCTGGCGGGGGAGATCCGCAGCAGGGTGCGGGGCCGTCCGCCGGCCGAGTCGACGCTGCCGGCCTCCTCGACCAGTCCCTCCGCGACGAGCTCGGCGACCACGTTGCTGACCGACCCCGAACTCAGTCCGGTCGCGGGGCCGAGCATGAGGCGGCTCATCGGCCCGTCGAAGTACAGCCTGCGCAGCACCGCGGTGCGGTTCTCGCGTCGCAGGTCACGCACTGTGCGGCCACTTCTCGCGTGCACTTGTGTCCCCGTCTCTGAAGTCCTTCGGTGCAACATACCTGCATGACAGGCCTTGACGCGACCTTCTCATGGGGTTTAACTCACATCCTAAATTAAGCCGATGTGACGGAGAGCGGCCCGGGCGCCCTCACCGTGTCGGCCCTCCCGTCACCCCCGAAAGGGACCCAGGAGCCATGCGCAGAATCAGAGCCGCAGTCACGGGTGCCGTCACCCTGTCCCTCGTCCTCACCGCCACGGCCTGTGGCGGGGGAGGGGGAAGCGAGTCCCAGCCGAAGACCCTGACCTACTGGGCCTCCAACCAGGGCTCCAGCCTGGAGGTCGACAAGAAGGTGCTCCAGCCCGAACTCGACCAGTTCGAGCGGGAGACCGGGATCAAGGTCAAGCTCGAGGTCATCCCCTGGTCCGACCTGCTCAACCGGATCCTGACGGCGACCACCTCCGGCCAGGGACCCGACGTCCTCAACATCGGCAACACCTGGAGCGCCTCCCTCCAGTCCACCGGCGCCCTGCTCCCCTGGGACTCGAAGAACTTCCAGGCCATCGGCGGCAAGGACCGCTTCGTCGACTCCGCGCTCGGCTCCACCGGCGTGGCCGGCCAGGACCCGGCCGCCGTCCCGCTCTACTCCATGGCCTACGCGCTCTACTACAACAAGAAGATGTTCAAGGACGCCGGCATAGAGAAGCCGCCGGCCACCTGGGACGAGCTGATCGCCACCGGCAAGAAGATCAGCAAGGACGGCAAGTGGGGCGTGGGCGTCGAGGGCTCCAACCTGTCCAACAACATCCACCAGGTCTTCGTGCTCGGCAAGCAGCACGGAGCCGACTTCTTCACCCCTGACGGCAAGGCGGACTTCACCTCCGACGCGGCCGTCGCCGCCGTGAAGCAGTACGTCGACCTGATGGCCACCCAGAAGATCGTCGCTCCGGGCAACGCCGAGTACGCCCAGAACCAGTCGCTCAGCGACTTCGCCAAGGACCGGACCGGCATGGTCCTGTGGCAGACCCCGTCGCAGACGTTCGCCTCCCAGGGCATGTCCGAGGAGGAGTGGGGCGTCGCCCCCGCCCCCGTCCGGTCCGGCAAGCCGGGCCAGGGCGCTCAGACCAACTCCATGGTCGCCGGCATCAACATGGCCGTCTTCAAGAACACCAAGAACCTCGACGGCGCCCTGAAGTTCGTGAAGTTCATGACCAGCGACGAAGAGCAGACCATGCTCAACAAGGCCTACGGCTCCGTCCCGCCGGTCAAGAGCGCCCAGAACGCCCCCGAGTTCTCCGGCCCGTCGCTCGCCGTCATCCGCGAGACGCTCGCCACCAGCGCCGCCGCCCTTCCGCAGGTCCCCGAGGAGTCGCAGTTCGAGACCGTCGTCGGCACCGCGGTCAAGGAACTGTTCGCCGACGCCGCCGCCGGCCGGGCCGTCACCACCGAGTCCGTCCGCGCCAAGCTCGACAAGGCCCAGCAGCAGATGCCCAAGAAGTAGGCAGCCCCTCCCATGACCAGAACCACCGCCACTCTCGAGAGTGAGCCGGCGGTGCGCAAGGCAGCACCCGGAGAGGCACCCGCACCACGCCGCTCCGGGCGTCGCCGCACCGCACTGCCGTACCTCCTGCTCCTGCCCGCCCTCCTCCTCGAACTCCTCGTCCACCTCGTGCCGATGCTCATGGGCATCACCATGAGCTTCAAGGAGCTCACCCAGTTCTACATCCGGAACTGGTCGGAGGCCCCGTGGTCCGGACTCGACAACTTCGCCGTCTCGGTCGACTTCGACGCACCCCTCGGCCAGGCGTTGCTCAAGTCCTTCCTGACCACCTGCCTGTTCACCGTCCTGTCCGTGGCGCTGTGCTGGGCGCTCGGGACGGCCGCGGCGATCTTCCTCCAGGAGAACTTCCGCGGCCGGGGCTTCCTGCGGACCCTCTTCCTCGTCCCGTACGCCCTGCCCGTCTACGCGGCCGTCATCACCTGGGCGTTCATGTTCCAGCGCGACAACGGCCTCATCAACCACGTCCTGCACGACCAGCTCGGCATCGGGGACAGCCCCGCCTTCTGGCTCATCGGCGACAACAGCTTCTGGGCCCTGCTCATCGTCTCGGTGTGGAAGGGCTGGCCCTTCGCCTTCCTCACCGTCATGGCAGGACTCCAGAACATCCCACGGGACATGTACGAGGCCGCCGCCCTCGACGGCGCCGGCGTGTGGAAGCAGATCCGCCACATCACCCTGCCGTCCCTGCGGCCCGTCAACCAGGTCCTCGTCCTCGTGCTGTTCCTGTGGACGTTCAACGACTTCAACACGCCGTTCGTGCTCTTCGGCAAGGCGGCACCGGAAGCCGCGGACCTGATCTCCCTCCACATCTACCAGTCGTCCTTCCAGACGTGGAACTTCGGCACCGGCTCGGCCATGTCCGTGCTGCTCCTGCTCTTCCTCCTCGTCGTCACGGGCGTCTACCTCCTGGTCACCACCCGGGGAAGGAAGGCCACCGATGCCTGAGCACGCCCGCGGGCACGGGACTCCCCGGCCCCCGATGAGCACGCCCCGCTCCCCGATGGCGGCGCCCCGCTCCTTCCTCTGGACCCGCCGGATCTTCCTCACCCTGCTCACCGGCTTCGTCGTGCTGCCGGTGTACGTGATGATCTCCAGCTCCCTCAAGCCGCTCGAGGACGTCTCGGGCAAGTTCGAGTGGATCCCCTCCGGCCTCACCCTCCGCCCGTACGTCGACATCTGGGACACCGTTCCGCTCGCCGACTACTTCGTGAACTCCCTGATCGTGGCGGGCGCGGCCACCGTCTTCTCGGTCACCGTCGCGATCTTCGCGGCGTACGCCGTCAGCCGCTACACCTTCCGCGGCAAACGGGTCTTCACGGTGACGGTCCTCTCGACGCAGATGTTCCCCGGCATCCTCTTCCTGCTGCCGCTCTTCCTCATCTACGTCAACATCGGCAACGCCACCGGCATCGCCCTCTTCGGCTCGCGCGAAGGACTGATCCTCACCTATCTGACCTTCTCGCTGCCGTTCTCCATCTGGATGCTGACCGGCTACTTCGACTCGATCCCCCGGGAACTCGACGAGGCGGCCAAGGTCGACGGCTGCGGACCGATCAGCGCGCTGTTCCGGGTCATCGTCCCGGCGGCGGTCCCCGGCATCATCGCCGTCGCCGTCTACGCCTTCATGACCGCCTGGGGCGAGGTCCTCTTCGCCTCCGTCATGACCAACGACACCACCCGCACCCTCGCCGTCGGCCTCCAGGGCTACGCCACGCAGAACGACGTCTACTGGAACCAGGTGATGGCCGCCTCCCTCGTGGTGAGCCTCCCCGTCGTCGTCGGGTTCCTCCTGCTCCAGCGCTACCTCGTCACCGGCCTCACCGCGGGTGCGGTCAAGTGACGTCCTTCCCCACATCGATCACGAAGAGGTTCCCTGTGTCCGAATCCACCGGCTCCCGCCCGCTCGATCTGGAG
This sequence comes from Streptomyces sp. NPDC053755, assembly GCF_040677675.1. Classification (NCBI taxonomy): domain Bacteria; kingdom Bacillati; phylum Actinomycetota; class Actinomycetes; order Kitasatosporales; family Streptomycetaceae; genus Streptomyces; species Streptomyces sp. NPDC053755. Next base: position 23,730 of record NZ_JBFASK010000055.1, read on the forward strand.
GCGTTCCCCCCGGACTTCTCCTGGGGGACGGCGACCTCCGCGTACCAGATCGAGGGCGCCGTCGACGAGGACGGCCGCGCTCCCTCCATCTGGGACACCTTCAGCCGCGTGCCCGGAGCGATCGACAACGGCGACCACGGCGACACCGCCTGCGACCACTACCACCGCTGGCCCGAGGACATCGCGCTGATGAAGGGGCTGGGAGCCGACGCCTACCGGCTCTCCATCGCCTGGCCGCGCGTCGTCCCGGGCGGTGACGGCCCCGTCAACGCCGCCGGTCTCGACTTCTACGACCGGCTCGTCGACGGACTCCTCGACGCCGGCATCACGCCCTCCGTCACCCTCTACCACTGGGACCTGCCCCAGGCCCTCCAGGACCGGGTCCAGGACAGCCACGGCGGCTGGACCGAGCGGGCCACCGCCGAGCACCTCGCCGCGTACGCCTCCGTCGTCGCCGAACGCCTGGGGGACCGGGTCACCCAGTGGGCCACCCTCAACGAGCCGCTCTGCTCCGGGTGGATCGGCCACCTGGAGGGCCGCATGGCCCCCGGTCTGACCGACATCACGGCCGCCGTCCGCGCTTCCTACCACCTCCTGCTCGGGCACGGCCTCGCCACCCGGGCCATCCGCGCCGCCGCCCCCGGGGCCCAGGTCGGCCTGGTCACCAACCACTCCACGGTCGAGGCCGCGTCCACCCGGCCCGAGGACATCGCCGCCGCCCTCCGCATGGACGGCCACACCAACCGCTGGTGGCTGGACCCCGTCTACGGCCGCGGCTTCCCCGCCGACATGCGCGAGCTGTACGGGGTCGAGCTGCCGGAGCGGCCCGGGGACGCCGAGACGATCGCGGCCCCGATCGACTGGCACGGCCTCAACTACTACTTCCCGGTCACCGTCGCCGACGACCCCGAGGGCGCCTTCCCCCACGCCCGGGAGGTGCGTCTCCCGGACGTGCCCCGCACCGGCATGGACTGGCAGATCGACGCCGACGGCCTGGAGACCTTCCTGCTGCGCCTCACCGAGGAGTACGGGGTGCGGAAGCTGTACGTCACGGAGAACGGCTCGGCCTTCCCCGACACCGTCGGCCCCGACGGGGCGGTCCACGACCCCGACCGGACCCGCTACCTCGAGCAGCACCTGGCCGCCTGCGCCGGCGCGCTGCGCAAGGGGGCGCCGCTCGCCGGGTACTACGCCTGGTCGCTGCTGGACAACTTCGAGTGGGCCTATGGCTACGACAAGCGCTTCGGCCTCGTCCACGTCGACTACGCGACGCAGAAGCGGACCGTGAAGACGAGCGGGCAGCGGTACGCGGACATCATCCGCGCCCACCGCGCCGGGAGCCGCTGACCGGTCGGCGCACCTGTGGGGCGGGGGCCGTCGTCGGGCCTTCCGCCCCGCTCGCGCGCCTCGCCGCACCCCGCGCCCCGGGCCGGCCGCCGATAAGGCCGGTGGGCCGGGCACGTGCCGGCCGAGGTGCGGGTCAGGCGGAGTCGCGCACCACGAGCACCGGCTCGAACACCTTCGAGGAGGGTTCGGGTCCACTGCCGTCGAGCTGCCCGGCCAGAAGCCCGGCCATCGCGGCCGCCATCCGCTCCACCGGCTGGCGGACGGTGGTCAGCGCCGGGCGGCTCCTGCGCGCCGCCTGGGAGTCGTCGAAGCCGACCACGGCCACCCGGTCCGGGACGGCCACCCCCCGCTCACGCAGGTACTGGCACGCCCCCTGCGCCATCAGGTCGTTGGCGGCGAACACCGCGTCGATGCCCGGGTTCTCCTCCAGCAGCCGGGCCATCGCCTGCCTGCCGCTGTCCACCGTGAACCGTCCCCGCACGACGGGCACGGAGGTCACCCCGTGGGCGGCGAACGCCTGCCGGAACCCGTCGAGCCGCGCGCGGGCGGTCGGGGCCGAGGCGGGCGCCGCGATCGTGGCAGGCCGCCGCCGTCCCGTGGCCCAGAGGTGTTCGGCGGCCAGCCGGGCGCCCGCCTCGTTGTCGAGGTCGACGTAGCCGCATCGCACCGCGTCACGGGGGCGGCCGAAGAGCACCGTCGGCAGACCCGCCGCCACCAGCATCGCCGGAAGCGGGTCGTTCTCGTCGAGCGAGACGACCAGGGCGCCGTCGGCGCCGCCTTGCCGCAGGTACTCCACCAGCTGGGACCGGGCCTGCTCCGACTCGGCCACCAGCAGCACCGGCTGGATGCCGCTCTTGCGCAGCGCCGGAAGCACGCCGTCGACCACCCGCCCGAAGAAGGGGTCCGAGAAGACCCGGGCGGCGAACGCCCTGCCCGTCGCGGAGAAGACGAGACCGACCGTGCCGGTGCGGCGTGTCACCAGGGACCGGGCGGCCTGGTTGGGCGTGTAACCGATACGCGCGATCGCGTTCCGCACGCTCTGCTGGATCTCGGGCGCCACGTTGCGCACGCCGTTGACGACGCGCGACACCGTCGCCCGCGACACCCCCGCCTCACGTGCGACGTCCTCCAGTGTCGGCTCTCGATTCCCCACTCCTGAACCTTAACGGGGCAGGCCGGCCGGCGAGGCGTGCGGCCCAGGTCAGACCCCTGATCCACCGCCGCACGACCACGTGCGCCTCCTCTACGCCCCGGGCGCTGGGCGTGCGCCGTCCCGACCCGCTCCGTCCACAGCTCCGCAGAGGGAGGCCGCGAAGGTGGGTCGACCCTTAATGAAAGCCAAAAGAAAAGCCATGTCCTACTCCTTGACCGCTCGCGCGCACGGCGGGCATGGTTTCGGAGAGCGCTCTCCCACGTTTCCGTTCTGTATACCGAGGAGCCCCCATGCCTACCGTCGGGCCCCCGCCGGCCTACCGGCGCCCCGCGTCAACCGTCAGACGGGCCACCGTCGGCGCACTCGTCTCGTCACTGGCCGGCGCCCTGCTCGCCGTCACCCCGGCCACCACGGCCCAGGCCGCCCCCACCCTGCTCTCCCAGGGCAGGACCACCACCGCCTCGTCGAGCGAAGGGGCCGCCTTCGGGCCGGGCGCCGCCGTCGACGGCAACCTCACCGGGACCCGCTGGGCCAGCCAGTGGCAGGACTCCCAGTGGATCCAGATCGACCTCGGGCAGAGCGCCACGCTCAGCCGCGCCGTCCTGACCTGGGAGGCCGCGTACGGCAAGAGCTACCAGATCCAGGCCTCCGACAACGGCACCGACTGGCGCACCGTCACCAGCGTCACGGCGGGCGACGGCGGCACCGACGACCTCACCCTCTCCGGGTCCGGCAGGTACGTCCGGATGAACGGACTGACGCGGGCCACGGGATACGGCTTCTCGCTGTGGGAGTTCCAGGTGTACGGCACCCCCGGTGACGGCGGTGGCGGCGGTCCGCAGCTGCCGGGCGGCGGTGACCTCGGCCCCAACGTGCACGTCTTCGACCCGTCCACGCCGGGTATCCAGAGCAAGCTGGACCAGGTCTTCCAGCAGCAGGAGTCGGCTCAGTTCGGTTCGGGGCGGCACGCGTTCCTGTTCAAGCCGGGGACGTACAACAATCTGAACGCGCAGATCGGTTTCTACACGCAGATCGCGGGGCTCGGGCTGCGGCCGGGCGACACGACGATCAACGGTGATGTGACCGTGGACGCGGGCTGGTTCAACGGCAACGCCACGCAGAACTTCTGGCGCGGTGCCGAGGGTCTGACGCTGAACCCGGTCAACGGCACGAACCGGTGGGCCGTCTCGCAGGCGTCGTCGTTCCGTCGTATGCACGTCAAGGGCGGGCTGAACCTGGCGCCGAACGGCTACGGCTGGGCCAGCGGCGGCTACATCGCGGACTCGAAGGTCGACGGCCAGATCGGCAACTACTCGCAGCAGCAGTGGTATACGCGGGACAGCGCGATCGGTGGCTGGTCCAACAGCGTGTGGAACCAGACCTTCTCCGGCGTCCAGGGCGCCCCGGCGACCTCGTTCCCCGAGCCGCGTTACACCACGCTGGAGACGACGCCGATCTCGCGTGAGAAGCCGTACCTCTACCTGGACGGCAACGAGTACAAGGTGTTCGCGCCGGCCAAGCGGGTCAATGCCCGCGGGACCAGCTGGGCGGGCGGCGTGCCGCAGGGCGAGTCGATCGCGCTGAGTCAGTTCTACGTCGTCAAGCCGGGGGCGTCCGCGGCCACCATCAACCAGGCGCTGGCACAGGGTCTGCACCTGCTGTTCACGCCGGGTGTCTACCACGTCGACCAGACCATCAACGTCAACCGCGCGAACACGATCGTGCTGGGTCTGGGTCTTGCCACGATCATTCCGGACAACGGTGTGACCGCGATGCGGGTCGCCGATGTGGACGGGGTGCGGCTGGCGGGCTTCCTGATCGACGCCGGTCCGGTGAACTCGCCGACGCTGCTCGAGATCGGTCCGCAGGGCGCGGGCGCCGATCACGCCGCGAATCCGACGACGGTGCAGGACGTGTACATCCGCATCGGTGGTGCGGGTGCGGGCAAGGCCACCACCAGTATGGTCGTCAACAGTGACGACGCGATCGTGGACCACACCTGGGTGTGGCGTGCCGATCACGGCGAGGGCTGGGGCTGGGAGACCAACCGCGCGGACTACGGCGTGCGGGTCAACGGTGACGACGTGCTCGCCACGGGTCTGTTCGTGGAGCACTTCAACAAGTACGACGTGGAGTGGTACGGCGAGCGCGGGCGCACGATCTTCTACCAGAACGAGAAGGCGTACGACGCTCCCAACCAGGCGGCGATCCAGAACGGCACCACGAAGGGGTACGCCGCCTACCGCGTGGACGACTCGGTGAACACGCATGAGGCGTGGGGCCTGGGAAGTTACTGCAACTACAACGTGGATCCGACGATCGTGCAGGATCACGGCTTCAAGGCGCCGGTCAAGCCGGGGGTGAGGTTCCACAGCCTGCTGGTGGTGTCCCTCGGCGGTATGGGCCACTACAACCACGTGATCAACGACACGGGTGCCTCCACGATCCCCGCCGGCACCTCGACCGTGCCGTCGACCGTCGTCTCCTTCCCCTGACCTCCGCCCGGGACGCGCCCACCGGCGCGTCGCCCCCCCCCCCCCCCACCCGGGGGGGCCCCGAGCCCCCCGCCGCCCCCCCCACGGGCACACCCCCCCCCCAGTGGGACGCGGGGTTTGAATTT
>NZ_JBFASK010000056.1:0-6127 GCF_040677675.1 Streptomyces sp. NPDC053755
GGCCCGCTCCCCTCGGGGAGCGGGCCACCACCCTGTCCGTGTCTTCGGACTACGTCCGGGGCTGCGGGTCCTCGGCCGGTGTCCGGCGGAACATCCGGGTGGCCGTGATCTCGCCGTGGATGGTCTCGCCCTCGGTGCTCTGCTGCGGCAGGCCCGGCCGCAGGTGCTCCTCGACGCTGATGTACTTCAGTCCCGCCCGCAGGTCGGCGTCGTTGCGCAGCCGGATGACCAGGGGGAACTCCGCGAGCGCGGTCGTGTCGAACAGGCCGGTGGTGTACAGCAGCTGGACGCCCAGCGCGTCGGACACGGCCCGCTGGAGCTCCAGGAGGTACGTGGCGTTGGCCCGGCCGATCGGGTTGTCGAGGAACAGGGTGCCCGCGTGGCGGTGCTTGTCCCGGCCCCGGTCGTTGGAGCGCAGCGCGGCCATCGTGCAGTACAGGGCGATCGCGGCGGTGAGGAGCTGGCCGCCGGAGAAGACGTCGCCCATCTGCCCGACCGGGACCCGCTCGGCCCGCAGCACGGCGTCGGGCTTGAGGATCTCCACGGCGATGCCCCGCGGTTCGAGCGCCGCCTGGACCCCGCGCAGCAGCAGGGACATGCCGTCCCTGCGCAGATCGGAGTTCTTCCTCACGGCGGCGCGGGTCGCCTCGTCGATGACCTCGCCGAGCCGCTCGGTGAGCGTGGCCTGGTCCGGCTCCTCGAAGCGGATGCGCAGGAACTCCTGGCCCGACCACTCCCCGAGCCCCTCGGGCAGCCGGGAGAGGCGCTGCGCGGAGCGGAGCGTGGCCAGGGCGGACTCCACCAGGCCCCGCAGCCGGTCGACGATCGAGTCGCGGTTGCGCTCCAGCTGTTCCAGCTCGTCGGTGAGGACCCGCAGCCGGGGCGCGAACGCCTCGGCCCACTTGGCGGCGTGCTCGGGCAGGGCGGCCGCGGGCAGTTCACGGATCTGCTGCCGGGCGGGGGTGCGGACCTGTTCGTAGCGGGTGGAGTTGGCGTGGCGGACGAGGATGTCGCTCGCCTCGCGCACGGAGGAGTCGGCGCCGGAGAGCTCGGCGACGCACGCGCGCAGCGAGCGCCGGGCCTCGGCCGCGGAGTGCCGGGCCTCCTCCAGGGTGCCGGCGTACGGCTCGGGCTCCTCCCGGTCCTCCTCGGTGTGGTCGCGCAGCAGGTCGCGCAGGAGCGCCGCCGTCTCGTCGAAGCCGCCTGCCGCGTCCTCGGCGGCGCGGTGGGCCCTCAGCAGACCGGTGTGCGCGGCGCGCGCGGCTTCCAGGGCGTCCGTGCGGGAGGCCAGTTCGGCCGTCGCGGTACGGAGCAGGGCCTGGGCGTGCTCGGCGTCGGAGGGGACCAGCTCCTCGGGCAGCTCCGTGTGCGCCGCGCCGTCCTCGGGCGACAGGCGTTCGGACTCGCCGCGGAGCCGGCCGAGCTTCTCGCTCGCCTCGGAGGCCCGGATCTCCAGCATCTGGACCAGGGATTCGGCGCGGGCGGCGGCGGCCTGGCGGGACGGGCCGTCGGCGCCGTCGGTGGACTCCAGGAGCTGCTCGGCGCGGACGCGGACCTTGTTGGTGAGCCGGTCGAGCTCGGCGAGGGCGGCGGACTCGTCGCTCTCGGCGCGGGCCTGCTCGGCGCGCAGGTCGGCTCCGACGCCGACCTTCTCGTACAGCTGCGAAGCGGCGCGGTAGGCCTCGCGGAGGGTGGGCAGCGCGGCGCGCGGAGCGTCGGCGTCCGGCTCCGGGAGCTGGTCGGGGGCGCCGGCGATCTCGGCACGCTCGGCCCGCAGGGCGCGTGCGGTGCGGTGGGCGTCGTCGGCGGCGCGCTGGGCGGCGCGGCGGTCCTCGTCGGCGGCGCGGGCGCGCTCCAGGCAGGTCTGCGCGCGGGCCTCGGACTCGGCCGCGTCGTCGGCGAGTTCGCGGAGCTTGGCCTGCCAGGCGGAGCGTTCGCGCAACCGGTAGGCGAGGCCCGCGAGGGCGTCGGCCACGCGGCGGGCGCGCTGGGCGGCCTCCTGGCGTTCGTCCCGCACCCCGGCCGCGTCGGCGGCCGCCTCGTCGGCCTCCGTCCGTAGCGTCCGGGCCTCGGCGAGGGTGGCGGCGGCCGCCTCCGCGGTCTCCCGGGCGGTGGTCGCGGCGGCGGCGAGCTCGGCGAGCATGCCGGGCGGGCAGTCGGCCCGCCAGGAGCCGATCCGCGCGGCGAGCGAGCGGTCGCCGGTGAGCCGGGCGGCGAGCGTACGGATCTCCTCGTCGCGCGCGGCCGCGCGGGCGCGCAGGGCATGCCGTTCCTCGTCGGCGGCGTGCTCGTCGTGCATGGCGGGGTTCGGCGGTACGAGGAAGACACCCGCGTCCTCCCCCGCCTCGGGCCGGGGCACGGGCGCCAGCAGGGCGGCGGCGGTGCCGACGGCGACGGCGGAGCGGGGCAGCAGGGCGGCCGTGCTCAGCACCTCGCGGGCACGGGCGTAGGAGACGGGGTCGGTGATCACGACACCGTCGACCAGCTCGGGGCGGGCGGCGAGGACGGCGGCGTGGTCGGCGGGGTCGACCGCCTGGGCGAGGTAGCGCCAGCCCGGGAGGGCCGGGATGCCGTGCTCGCCGAGGTACTCGACGGTGGCCAGCACGTCGGGGCCGGGCGGCAGCAGTCCCCCGTCGCCGAGGGCGCCGAGGATGCGGGAGTCGTCGGCCGCGGCGGTGCGCAGGTCGAAGAGGTTGCGCTCGGCGGAGGCGATGGACTGCTCGAGGAGCCGCCGCAGCTCGTCGGCGTACCGGTCGAACTCGGTGACGGTGAGGGGACCGTGGGGCACGGCGTCCGGGTCGGCGACGAGGCCGAAGGCGGAGCCGGCGACGGGGCGGGCGGGGGCGGCGCCCGCGTCCTGGCCGGGGGCACCGCGTCCGTCGCCGGAGGTCGTGCGGTCCGGGTCCGGGGCGCGGTGGTCGGCGTCGGGGCCGGTCGCGTCCCGGCCGGATGACGTGGCGGAGCCGCTGGTCCTTCGGGGCTGTCCCGCGACGGACGGGGCGTCGCCGGGTGCCGTGCCGCGAGGGCCGTCGCCGGCCCGCTGGCCGGGCAGCGTGGAGTGCGCGGCGGGAAGGCTCAGGAGTTCGGCCAGGCGTTCGTCGGAGGCGATCGACTCAGCGGCGCGGCGTTCGGCGTCGTAGGCGTGCTCGGCCGCTTCGGCCGCGTCCGTGGCGCGGGCCGCGGCGAGTTCGGCCCGGGACTCGGCGGCGGCTGCCTCGCGGGCGCGGTCGGCCGCCGCGCGGGCCGCCTCGCGGGCCGCGTCCCAGGCGGCGACGGTGGTCTTCTCGGCGTCGCTGGCGGCGAGGGCCGCGCGCGCGGGATCGGCGTCGGGCGCCGAGTCGTCCAGCCAGCCGGCCCGTACCGCCTCGGCGGTCTCCTGCTCGACCTCGGCCAGCCGCTGGCGCAGGTGTCCGGCCTCGCTGCGGGCGCGCTGGGCGTCGGTCGCGGCGGCCGTGGCGTCCCGGTGCGCGGTCTCGCCGGCCTCCTGGAGGGCGGCGGAGCGCTCCTCCTCCTCCGCCGCGTGACGCTCGCCGTCCTCCGCGGCGGCGGCGAGGGCTCGTACGAGGTCGGCGGCGGCCTTGGCGCGGGCGGCGAGGGCGGGGGCCGCGTCCCGCTCGGCCTCGCGGATCGCCGCTGCCACGCGCGTGGAGCGGTCGCCCGCGGCGCGGTGGCGCAGCACGGCCTCGGTGGCCTGCCAGGCGGCGTGCAGGGTGCGGGCCTCGGTCAGTTCACGGCGCTGGGAGGCGGCGCCCTTCTCGGCGGCGGCCAGCGCGAGGGAGGCGTGGCGGTAGGCGAGTTCGGCGGTGATGAGGGAGCTGCGGCCGCGGGCCGTCTCCGCCTCGGAGACGGCATGGGCGGCCGAGGTGACCTGCTGGGCCAGTTCGGCTGCGCGGCCGCGCTCCTGGTCGGCGCGGGCGGAGAGCCGGCGGGCGAGCGTGCGGGTGCGGCGGTCGGCGGCGGCGTGCACCTCACGCGCGCGGGCGCGGGTCTCGGCGGCCTCGACGATGCGTCCCAGGAGGTCGACGGAGCCGGCCGTGAAGTCGCGTTCCGCGGTGAGTTCGGCGCGACGGCCGAGCTTGTTGCCGAAGCCGCTGACGAGGTCGGCGAGGCCGTCGGTGTCGCGGGTGTCGGTGACGGCGCGCAGGAGCAGGTCGGTGAAGTCGGAGTCCTTCTTGACCGCGAAGAGGCCGGCGGCCTCGCCTTCGTCGGCGTTCATCTCGCGCTGGTAGCGGAAGAGCTCGGGGTCGAGACCCAGGTCGCCGAGGTGCTCGTTCCAGCGGTCGTGGATCTCCTCCCAGTACACCTCCAGGTGCGGGTAGACCCTGCCCGCCTCGGTGAGGGCGTCCCGGAAGCCCTTCATGGTGCGGCGTCGGCCGCGCGCGCCGGAGGCGCCCTCCGCGGACGGGCGTACGGAGGTGGCTTCGGCCACCGGGAGGGAGTCGAGGCTCAGGCCGGGCCCGGGGCGGAAGGAGTACCACGCCTCGGCGAACTTCCGCGGGTCGTTGGAGACCTGGCGCCCGCGCCACTCGCTGGCCTTGCCGACGACGACGAGTTCGCCGGTGAGGGTGTGCTGCCACTCCAGGGCGACGTGGCCGCAGTCGTCGGCGAGCAGGAACTTGCGCAGGACGCCGGAGCTGGCGCCGCCGAGGGTGTTGCGGTGGCCGGGGAGCATGACCGAGAAGATCAGCTTGAGGAGGACGGACTTGCCGCCGCCGTTCTCCAGGAAGAGGACGCCCGCGGGGGCGGGGCGGCGCGGCGGGCCGACGGGCTCCTCCTCGAAGAACTCCGCCTGGGTGGGGGCGGGCTGGGGCACGGGGGCGCCGACTCCGCGCAGGTCCAGGACGGTGTCGGCGTAACGCGCACCGGCGGGACCGATGGAGTAGAGGCGGACCCGGGACAACTCGTACATGGCGGCGGACTCTCGTCGACTGGTTCGGTGACTACGCGGGGCGGGGCGGGGCGGATGTCGGGGGGAGCGGGTCTGTGCGGTGGCTTACGGCCCGTGTCGCACGGGCGGTCGCCCGGGTGGTCAGGCGTGGAACGGCAGGCCGGCGTCGGCGGCGAGGTCCAGGTCGTCCCCCTCGGGCGGCGGCAGGAGGCTGGCGGAGCCGTCACTGACCGGGACGACGCCGAGATCGAGCAGCTCGGCCATGGCGGCGCTGCCCGCCATGTCCCGGACCTGGAGCTGGTAGCGGGCGGTGGTGCGGTAGGCGCCGCCGGCGTCGTCGCCGGTGCGCTGGAGGAAGCCGGAGTCGGTGAGGAAGGCGACGGCCTTGCCGACGATTCCGGTGGTGGAGCCGGCGAGACGGCGGGCGTCCTTGGTGGCCCCGGTGGCACTGCGGCGGGTGTAGACCCGCCAGGCCGCCTCGAGCCCGGGGGCGTCGGAGGCGGGGTCGGTGTTCACGCCCTGTTCCTCGGCGCGCTCCTCGAGGCGGCGGCAGGCCTGACGCACGAAGGCGTCGACGCCGTTGACCGTGAGGCGGCCGATGTAGCCGTCGTCGGCGAGGTCCTCGGGGCGGGGGAAGGCCATGGCGGCGACGGCGAGGTGGGCCAGGCCGTGCAGGAAGCGGTCGGCGGAGTCGGTCGACGCGCGGCGGGCGTAGTCGCCCATGCGCACGGCGAACACGGAGTCCTCACCGGCGGTGACGGCCATGCCGGCGCGCGGGGAGACTTCCAGGACCACGAGTCCGAGGCCGGCGGCGACGGCGTCGGCGAGGCGCGCGAACGCGGGGTCCTCGCGATAGCGCCGGAGCAGCTCGGCATATTCGGCGTCCCGGGCCGGGAGCAGCTTGGGCTGGAGGCCGAAGGAGACCAGCCGGGCGGCGTCGGCGGCGTCGGCCGGGGTGACCGCCGCGGACGGGGCGACGGTCTGCTGGGGCTCCGGCTCGCTCCACGCGTCGGCGTGCTCGGCGTGGTGTTCGCTCACGGCTGGGGCTCCTCGGTGCGGGTGGTCGATACTGCGGCGGGGCGGGGCAGGGGCAGGCGGACGGGCGTGACGCTCACGGTGGGCCGGCGGGCCGGTGCCGGGTCACCGCCGGGCGCCAGGCGGACGGCCCGCACGGACGGAGCGGGACTCCGCCGCACCGGCGCGGGCACGGACACGGCCCGTACCCGCGCCCGACGGGGG
>NZ_JBFASK010000056.1:6226-21195 GCF_040677675.1 Streptomyces sp. NPDC053755
GGCGGTGGCGGGTTCCTCGTCCCGCGTGGGCGGCTCGCCGGGCGCCGGGGCGGGGTCGGCCGCAGCCGGGACGGGGGCCGGGTCCTGCGCGAGGGCGGTGGCGGGTTCCTCGTCCCGCGTGGGCGGCTCGCCGGGCGCCGGGGCGGGGGCCGGGTTCGGCGCGGGGGCGGGGTCCGGATCCTGGTCCCGCGACGGCGCGGGGGCGGAGGCCGGATGCTGCTCCCTCGGCGGCTCGGGTGCGGAGGCCGGCTCCCGCACGGGTCGGACGCGCGCCCGGCACGGGCCGGCCGCGGGGCTCTCGTACGAGGCGGGGGTCTCGTCCGCGTCCCGGGCGGTGGCGGGCGCCGCGTCCAGGTCGGGGACGGGGCCCTGGTCCGGGTCCGAGTCGGGGGCCGGGTCCCGATCCGGGACGGGGCCCATCACCGAATCCCTCGCCGAGGCCACGCCCCGGCCCGCGGACGAGGTGGCCACCAGGCTCGCGGCTACCACCGGAGCGGCCACCGAGGGCCCGGGGTCCCCCGGGGTGACTGCCGGGATCGCGGTCGGCTGGGGGGCCGGGGGCGCGCCGTGGCCCGCCGCCGGGGCGTGTCCGAGGGGTGCGTCCTGCATGGCGGGCCCGGCGGCCCGCTGCGGCGGCACGGGCGCGTCGGTCGTCACGGCGGGGTCGGTCATGACGCCTCCGAGCGGGCCGCCGCCATGCCGACCGCGTCGAGCAGCGCCGTACCCACTATCAGGTCCGCCCCGCCGAACTCGGGGTCGTCGAGAGACGTGCCGTCGTCGACGGCGAACAGCAGGCGCTCCTCGCCCTGGCGGTACGCCGTGCCGACCGGCGGGCTCGCCGCGTGGACGGCGAGCAGCGCGACCAGGTACGGCAGGTCGGGGTCGCGGCGGCGGGCGTCCGCGAGGAGGCCGGAGAGCCTGCGGGGGGCGTCGTGCTCCAGGTCGAGCAGCTCCATCGCGCTGGCCAGCTGCTCCTCGCTGAAGCGGCTGTCGTCGGGCGTGGCGATCAGGTCCGGCTCGGGCATCTCGGCGCCCAGGTGCTCGCGCTCGACCGGCGGTGTGAGCAGCATGTCGACCAGGTCGCCGACACGCACGGACACGGGCGTGCGCAGTCCGGTGCCCTGGGCGAAGAAGGCGTCGGTGACCCTCGTCGCCTGCTCGAGGGGGAGCGGGAGGATCGGGGCCACCAGCTGGCCGTACAGGTCCATCCCGGTGTACGACGTGGGCGCGGCGAAGGCCTGCCGGTCCTGCTCGGCGCGGAACAGCGGGCCCGCCTCCAGGAGGCGGGACTGGAGCTGGGTGTGCCGCCGGATGCAGTCCTTGACGATGTCGACGAGCTCGGCGGCCCGGCGCTTGTGCTCCTGGTCCTCGGCCTCGTCGCGGGCCTTGCGGATGTTGGTCAGGATGGCGTTCTCGTGGCGGTAGCGGTCGGCGACGTGGTCGAGCGCTTCGGCGATCAGGTCGGGGACGGCGCTGAGCCAGTCGACGGCGCGGACGTTGCGCCGGGTCGCGTCCAGGGTCTTGCGGAGGGTCTCCGCGTACTGCACGGTGCGATACCGCGCCTGCTCCGCGGCGAGCTGGGCGTCGGCGAGCCGGCCCCGGCTGATCAGGACCTCCAGCTTGACCTCGGCCGCGATCTGCGCGCTCGTGACGTCGGTGTCGAGGGCGCCGACGAGGACGTTGACCGCTTCGTCGGTCGTCCGGAGGTAGACCGCGCCGCCGTGGCCGGGGACCTCTTCGAGCAGCTTGAAGTCGTAGTCCCGGCGGGTGTAGACCCCGTCCGCGCCGAAGGTGCCGTAGACGGCGCGGAAGCCGCGGTCGACGCTGCCGACGTTGATCAGGTTCTCCAGGACCCAGCGGGCCACGCGCTCGTGCTCTGCGGCGGGGCGGGCGGGTGCCTGGGCGGCGACGCGGGGCAGCAGACGGGCGACGATCTGCTCGTGGTCGGCGCCCGTGTCGAAGTCCATGTTGAGCGTGACGAGGTCGATGGCCGCGAGGGCGACCTCCGCCATGGCGTAGACCGAGTACTCGCCGGCGAGATTCGCCTTGCGCGCGTCCAGGTCGTGGAGCGGCGCGGTGCACGCGAGCGCGCGGAGGCGCCGCGCGAGCCCTTCGTCGGCGGCCGGGCCCGGCGCGGGCCGCGGCCCCGCGCTGAGCTGGGGCGGAACGAGGTCCGTCGAGGCAGGCGAAGTCACGGAGCACAGATTAGGTCCTCGCACCGACAACGGTCGAAACGGCGCAGATGCGACCGCCCCTGGCCGACACCCGACCGCCCCCGCCGCCGCGCGACCGCCTCCCGCCGACACCCGACCGCCGCCGGGCGGCCGGTGACCGCCTTCCGTCGGTCGACGACCGCCCGGATGCGGCCTTTACGCCACCGCGGGGCCGCCCCACGCGAGGCCCCGCCCCTCGACCGGGCCACCCCGTCCACTCCGCCCCGGCGCGGGCTCAGGCATCAGGCATCAGGCCTCAGGCCTCCGCACCGGGCTCGGCGTCGACCGCCTTCGCGTACGCGTCGACGATCCGGGTGCGGGAGTCGTCGAGGTACCGGGCCAGGAGGTGTTCCGCCGTCACGCGTTCTCCCGCCCGCAGGGCGTCCAGAATCTCCTGGTTTCGCAGGAGATAAGGCTCATGCAGCACCCGGGCGTCGTCCACGGCGTGGAAGGCGAGGCGGAGTTCGGCCAGGACGCCGCGCATCAGTTCGTCGGTGCGCGCACTGCCCGCCAGGGCGACCAGTTCGCGATGGAAGTGGATGTTGGCGGTGGAGACGCCCTTCCAGTCCCCCGCGCGGGCCGCCCGCCGCCCCTCCTCGACGGCGTCCGCCAGGCCGTCGAGGCGGTACGGCGGCTCCCCGAGCTCCCGTACGACAGCGCCTTCGACCAGTCGCCGGGTGCGGTAGATGTCGACGACGTCCTCCACGGTCAGCACGCGGACGAAGACGCCCCGGTTGAGTTCGTGGACGAGCAGCCGTTCGTGGGTGAGCAGCCGGAAAGCCTCGCGCAGGGTGTTGCGGGACACCCCGAGCGCGCCGCCGATGCCGTCCTCCGGCAACCGGGTGCCGGGCGGGAAGAAGCCCTCGGCGATGCGGGTGCGCAGGATGTCCGAGACGCGCTCCGCCGTGCTTGTCCTGCCCAGCAGCGCCCGGTCGTCCGCGAGTTCGCGCATTCCGCTCACCGTGCCTCGTCTCCTCGGGATGCCGTCCGGCGGTCGCCGCCGAGTCAAGCGCAGAAACGAGGGCGAGACAACACACCTCTTGTCGGATCGTTGAACGATCCTCTACGTTAGCGGCACCGCACGACACCCGCGCGACAGCGCACGGTCCCGTACGTCCTCAGGCACGCCTCCCCCCTCTGCGAGGTGCAGATGAGCACGACACAGACCCGGCAGCAGACCCAGGACGAACGACCCGACGAATCGGGCCTGTTCGCCTGGCCTCGGGCCCCGCGGCCGACGCGCCTTCGTCGGCACTTTCGGCGGATACCCCCTGCATTCCTACGACGCCTTCACGCTGCCGCTGTCGATGGTGGCCATCGCCGCCTACTTCGGACTCGACAAGGGCCGGACCGGCCTGCTGACGACGGTCACCCTCGTCGTCTCGGCGGTCGGCGGCGCGCTGGTCTTCGGGGCCGTCGGCTACGGTCTCGCCGTCCTGGCGCTGCTCGGGCTTGCCGAGACCCGCGGAAGGGAACTGGTGTGAGCCCGATCCACGGCTGAGGCCCCCGCGCGCACGACCGCCACCAGGGACGAAAGGAACCGACACCCCCATGACCCCACCCTCGATCGACCTCAACGCCGACCTGGGAGAGGGCTTCGGCCGCTGGACGCTGACCGACGACGAGGAGTTGCTCTCGGTGGTCACGAGCGCCAACGTGGCCTGCGGCTTCCACGCCGGGGACGCGGTCACCATGCGGCGGGTCTGCGAGCTGGCGGCGGCGCGCGGGGTACGGATCGGCGCCCAGGTCTCGTACCGCGATCTGGCCGGCTTCGGGCGGCGTGCGATGGACGTCCCGGCGGACGAACTGGCCGCCGAGGTCGCCTATCAGATCGGGGCGCTGGAGGTCTTCGCGCGGGCGGCGGGTTCGCGGGTCTCGTACGTCAAGCCGCACGGCGCCCTTTACAACCGGGTCGTCCGCGACGAGGAGCAGGCGCGGGCGGTGGTCGACGGCGTGCTGCTGGCCGGGGGTGACCCCGGCCTGCCCGTGCTCGGACTGCCGGGTTCGTCGTTGCACGAGGCGGCCGGGAAGGCGGGCCTTGCGGTGGTCACGGAGGCGTTCGGCGACCGGGCGTACACGGCGGACGGCTCCCTCCTGCCGCGGGGGCGCGAGGGAGCCGTCGTCACCGACCCGGCCGAGGTCGTGGAGCGGTCCCTGTCCATGGCCCGGTTCGGCGTGGTGACCTCGCACTGCGGGCGGTCGGTCGCCGTCCGGGCACGGTCGCTCTGTCTGCACGGGGACACCCCGGGCGCGGTGGGCCTCGCCCGGCGGGTCCGCTCCCGGCTGGAGGCCGCGGGCGTGCGCGTGGAGGCGTTCGTATGACGGCGCGCCGGGTCCTCCGGGTGGGCGAGCGGGCGCTGCTCGTCGAGCTGACGAGCGGCGAGGCGACGGAGGCGTTCCACGCGGAGCTGCTGCGGCGCCGGGCGTCCGGCGCGCTGCCCGCCGTACGGGAGATCGTGCCCGCGGCGCGCACCGTGCTCCTCGACGGTGTCGACGCGCCGGACGTATGGGAGCGGCAGCTGCGGGAATGGACGATTCCGCCGCTCCCCGCGCGCGTGGGACGGTCGGTGGACCTACCGGTCCGCTACGACGGCCCCGACCTCGCAGAGGTCGCCGCGCTGTGGGGGGTCGGCGTGGAGACGGCCGTGCGGATCCACTCGTCCTGCGAGTTCCGGGTCGCGTTCTGCGGCTTCGCGCCGGGGTTCGGCTATCTGACCGGTCTGGGCGGGCGGTACGAGGTGCCGCGCCGGGCCACTCCTCGTACGGCCGTCCCGGCGGGCTCTATCGCTCTCGCCGGGCCGTACACGGGTGTGTACCCCCGCTCCTCCCCCGGCGGCTGGCAGCTGATCGGCACCACGGACGCGGTGCTGTGGGACACGGCGCGGGAGCCGGCCGCGCTGCTCGCGCCGGGCACGCGGGTGCGTTTCGTGGTGGACGGCCGATGACCGACCGTGCCGTCGCCGTCGTTCGCGCCGGGGCGCTGACCACCGTGCAGGACCTGGGGCGCGCGGGACGCGCGCATCTCGGGGTGCCCCGCTCCGGCGCGCTGGATCCGGGGGCGGCGCGGCTCGTCAACCGTCTGGTCGGCAACCCGGAGGACGCGGCGGTGCTGGAGACCACGGTCAACGGCTGCGCGGTACGGCCCCGGTGCGCGGTCACGGTCGCCGTCGGCGGCGCGCCGTGCCGCGTCACGGTCGACGGTCGGCCGGTCGCCTGGGGGACGGCGGTGCGGGTCGGGGCGGGGGCGCTGCTCGACGTCGGGCCGGCCGTGCGCGGTCTGCGCGGTTACGTGGGCCTCGGCGGCGGGGTCGCCGTGGAGCCGGTCCTCGGAAGCCGCTCCACCGACCTCTTGTCCGGGCTGGGGCCGGCACCGCTGGCGGACGGGGCGGTGCTGCCGCTGGGCGCCGAGCCCACCGGGCGGGGCGCGGTCGACGCGGTGCCGTGGCCGGGGCCGCCGGACGGGCTCGTCCTGCGGGTGCGGCTCGGTCCCCGTGACGACTGGTTCGCGCCCGCCGCCCTGGAAACGCTCGCCACGCGCGCGTACCGCGTCTCCCCGTCGAGCAACCGCATCGGCCTGCGGACGCAGGGCCCGCCGCTGGAACGGGTCGTGACCGGTGAACTTCCCAGCGAGGGCATGGTCCTGGGGGCGGTGCAGGTCCCGCCGGACGGCCGCCCCGTGGTGTTCCTGGCCGATCATCCGACGACGGGCGGCTATCCGGTCGTGGCTGTGGTCCGGGAGGCGGATCTCGCGGCCGCGGCGCAGGCGGCACCCGGAACGGTCGTGCGGTTCGTGCCGGTCCGGTGAGCCCGCGGCCCGGGACCGTGCACCGCGCCGCGGTCTCAGCGGTCCGCGCGGCCCGGGACGGGTGCGCCGGGCCGAGGTCTCAGCGGACCACCGGGGCGCAGCCACCACCCGTGCCGGTGGCGGAGGGCTTCCCCGGCTCGGTGGGCCCCGGGCCCCGCGCGGAAGCGACCGGTCCCTGGACGGAAGCTCCCGATGATCCCGACGGCCCGGCCGGCACCGGGACACCGGGTCCCGCCGACTCCGCCGAATCCGCCGATCCCGCCGATGCGTCCGGTCCCGGCGCGGCGGGTCCGAAGCCTCCGCCGCCCGGGGTCCGCACGACCACAACGTCGCCCGGGTGCACGTCGAGCGTGTCGACCCCGCCGAGGCGCTCGACCGTGCCGTCGGCGCGTTCGACCGCGTTCTCGCCGAGCGCGCCCGGCTCGCCGCCGGCCATGCCGTACGGCGGCACCCGGCGGTGGCCGGTCAGCAGGGTGACCGTCATGGGCGCGAGGAAGCGGATGCGGCGCTCGACGCCGTCGCCGCCACGCCACCGGCCGTTCCCGCCGCTGCCGGCGCGGACCGCGAAGGAGTCGACCCGGACGGGAAAGCGCCATTCCAGGATCTCGGGGTCGGTCAGACGGGAGTTGGTCATGTGGGTCTGGACGGCGTCGGCTCCGCCGAAGCCCTCCCCTGCGCCCGAGCCGCAGGCGACCGTCTCGTAGTACTGCAGGCGCGCGTCGCCGAAGGTGATGTTGTTCATGGTGCCGGAGCCCTCGGCCTGGACGCCCAGGGCCGCGTACAGCGCACCCGTGACCGCCTGGGAGGTCTCGACGTTGCCCGCGACGGTCGCGGCGGGGTAGGAGGGCGCCAGCATCGACCCCGGCGGGACGCGGATGTCGAGGGGCTCCAGGCAGCCGCTGTTGAGCGGGATGTCGTCGTCGACGAGGGTCCGGAAGACATAGAGGACGGCGGCCGTCACCACGGACGTGGGGGCGTTGGCGTTGCCGGGCAGCTGGGGCGAGGTGCCCGCGAAGTCGATGACGGCGGCGCGCCGTTCGCGGTCCACTCGCACGGCGACCCGGATGACCGCGCCGCCGTCCGTCTCGTAGCGGTACGAGCCGTCCCGCAGCCGGGCGACGATCCGCCGGACGGACTCCTCGGCGTTGGCGCGCACGTGCCGCATGTACGCGTGGACGACGTCGAGGCCGAACTCGTCGACGACGCCGCGCAGTTCCTCGATGCCCTTCTCGTTCGCCGCGATCTGGGCGCGCAGGTCGGCGAGGTTGGTGTCCGGATCGCGCGAGGGGCAGGGGGCGCCGGTCAGCAGCGCCCGTGTCTCCGGCTCGCGCAGCCGCCCGTCCCGGACCAGGAGCCAGTTGTCGAAGAGGACGCCCTCCTCGTGGACGGTCCGGCTGAAGGCGGGCATCGAGCCGGGGGTGATGCCGCCGATCTCGGCGTGGTGGCCGCGCGAGGCGACGAGGAAGAGCAGCTCGTCCCCGGACGCGCCGAACACCGGGGTCACCACGGTGACGTCCGGGAGGTGGGTGCCGCCGTGGTACGGGTCGTTGATCGCGTACACGTCGCCGGGGCGCAGCGCGTCGCCGCCCCGGCGCAGCACCTCCTTGATGGACTCGCCCATGGAGCCCAGGTGGACGGGGATGTGGGGCGCGTTGGCGATGAGGTTGCCCTCGGGGTCGAAGAGGGCGCAGGAGAAGTCCAGGCGTTCCTTGATGTTGACGGAGTGGGCGGTGTTCTCCAGGCGTACGCCCATCTGCTCGGCGATCGCCATGAAGAGGTTGTCGAAGACCTCCAGGAGGACGGGGTCGGCCGCCGTGCCGACGGCGGCCCGCGCGGGCCGGGGCCGCACGCGCGCGAGGACCAGGTGTCCGCCGTTCCCCGCGGTGGCCCGCCAGCCCCGGTCGACCACTGTGGTGGCGTCGGACTCGGCGACGATCGCCGGGCCGGTGACGGCGTCGCCGGGGCGAAGGTCCTCCCTGCGGTACAGGGGGGTGTCCGCGGTCTCGCCGGCGCTGTACATCCGTACGGTCGCCCGGGGCGCCGGGTCCCCGGTGCGTTCCGGAGCGTCGACGACGACCGGGGCGTGGGGCCCCGCGCGGCCCACCGCCTCCACCGAGACCGCCTCGACGACCAGCGGCTTGTCCATGGTGAAGGCGTACCGCGCACGGTGGACCGCGGTGAACGCGTCGGCCATGTCCCGCGCGGAGGCGAGGTCGACGGGGAGGCTCGCGTCGGTCCCGGCGTACCGCAGCAGGACGCGCGCCCGGGTGGTGATCGCGGAATCGGCGAGGCCGTCGGCGCGCAGCTCCGCCCGGGCGGTGCCGGCGAGTCCGGCGCAGAGGTCGGCCACGCGCGCGTGGGTCCGTGGGGCGTCGAGTTCCGCCTCCACGGACCGTTCGCGCATGGCGGTGGCGTCGGCGAGGCCGATGCCGTAGGCGGAGAGCACCCCGGACAGGGGCGGGACGAGGACGGTGTCGATGCCCAGCGCGTCGGCCACGGCGCAGGCGTGCTGGCCGCCGGCGCCGCCGAAGCTCGTGAGGGCGTAGCGGGTGACGTCGTGGCCGCGCTGGACGGAGATCTTCTTGACGGCGTTGGCCATGCCGAGGACCGCGATCTCCAGGAACCCGGCGGCGACCTCGACAGGGGTGCGGCCGCCGCCGACCCGCTCGGCGAGTGCGGTGAACCCCTCCCTGACGACGTCGGTGTCCAGCGGCCGGTCTCCGGTCGGGCCGAACACCGGGGGGAAGTGGGCGGGCTGGACCCGGCCGAGCATGACGTTGGCGTCGGTGACCGTCAGGGGCCCGCCACGGCGGTAGCAGGCCGGGCCGGGGACGGCGCCGGCCGAGTCGGGGCCGACGCGGTAGCGCCGTCCGTCGTAGTGGAGGACGGAGCCGCCGCCCGCGGCGACGGTGTGGATGCTCATCATCGGGGCTCGCATCCGGACGCCCGCGACCTGTGTACCGAGTTCACGCTCGAACTCACCGGCGTAGTGCGACACATCGGTGGAGGTGCCGCCCATGTCGAAGCCGATGACCCGGTCGAAGCCTGCCTCCCGGGACGTGCGGGCCATGCCGACGACCCCGCCCGCCGGTCCGGACAGGACGGCGTCCTTGCCCCGGAAGTGCGCGGCCTCGCGCAGGCCGCCGTTGGACTGCATGAACATCAGCCGGATCCCGGCGAGTTCCCGCGCCACCTCGTCCACGTAGCGGCGCAGGATCGGCGAGAGGTAGGCGTCCACGACCGTGGTGTCCCCCCGGGGGACGAGTTTGATCAGCGGACTGACCTCGTGGGAGCAGCTGACCTGGGTGAAGCCGAGCGCCCGCGCGATGTCGGCGATCCGGGCCTCGTGGAAGGGGTTGCGGTAGCCGTGCATCAGGACGACGGCCGCGGAGCGGTAGCCGTCCCGGTGGGCGGCGGCCAGCTCCTCGGCGACGGCGTCCTCGTCGAGCGGGGTGACCACCCGCCCCTGGGCGTCGACGCGCTCGCGGACCTCGGCGACCCGTTCGTAAACCGCCTCGGGAAGCACGATCCGGCGGTCGAAGAGGCGGGGGCGGTTCTGGTAGGCGATGCGCAGGGCGTCGCGGAAGCCCTCCGTGACGAGGAGGAGGGTGGGCTCGCCACGTCGTTCCAGGAGGGCGTTGGTGGCGACCGTGGTGCCCATCTTGACGACGTCGACCGCGTCGGCGGGAACCGGGTCGCCCGGGCCGAGCCCCAGCAGGAGGCGGATGCCGGCGACGGCCGCGTCGTCCGCACGGGACGGGTCGTGGGAGAGCAGCTTGCGGGTGACGAGCCGGCCGTCGGGCCGCCGGCCCACGACGTCGGTGAAGGTGCCGCCCCGGTCGATCCAGAACTCCCAGCGCCCGCTCATGTTCCCATTGTGGCCGTCGGGGTGCCGGGTGACAGCGTGGCGAGGGCGGTGTTCAGCGCGTGTGCGGCGCGGCGGTCGAGGCGGGCGCGGGCGCCGGCCGCCCGGTGCCGAGGTCCGCACCCGGCCGGCGCGAGCATGCGGGGCAGCGGGTGAGGGCAGCGGCGGGCGACCCACCGGGGGCCGTCGGTGGCCGGCCGGAGCAGGGCGCCCCGCACGGCCGGGCGGCGGCCGGCCGGACGCGACGGAGCGCGGAACGCCATGAGACAGGCCGCGGTCCCTGGGCGAGGCCGCGGTCCGCGAGCAGCGCGCGGAAACGCCCGGCGACGACACGGTGGCACGCTCGCCCGGAGAGAGCGGATCCGCGCTTCACAGCGTCCGGTGGCCGGTTCCGGGTGGTGACGGCGGCGGGAGGTGACGGCGGGGTGGCCGTCGGACACGGCGTGGACGACGGTGCCGACGACCCGCTGCCGCCGGGCGGAGGCGGGCGGGAGGCGGAAAGTGAACGTTCCGCGAGCTGTGCCCGGCGTCCTCCCCCCGGGGCGGGGCCACGTCGGCGGGTCTCGCCCGCCGCAGGCCGCGCCGCCCCGGGGTGGTGCGGTCAGACCTGCAGGTCCGGCCCTATCCGGTTGCGTACGGCCGTCTGGACCTCGTCCTCCTCGGCCGGGTCGGCGGCCAGGCGCCGCAGTCGCTCCGCGACCCGTACGTCACCGGTCTCGGCGTGCAGCGCCGCGATCTCGCGGGTGGTCTCCTCGCAGTCCCAGAGGCACTCGACGGCGAAGCCGGTCGGGTAGGTCGGGTCGGTGGCCGCGAGGGCGCGGGCCGTGCGGCCGCGCAGCTGGGAGGAGGCGGTCTCTCGGTAGACGTGGCGCAGCACGGGGGCCGCGCAGGCGATGCCGAGGCGCCCGGCGCCGTCGACGAGGGGATACAGGGCCGGCGCGTCGGGGCCCTGGGCCCGGACGGTCTCGCGCAGTGCGCCGAGGACGAGGGGGGCGTCCTGGGCTCCGCCCCGGCAGGCGAGGACTCCCGCGGCGGCCGCGCCGAGCGCGTCGGGCCGGTGGATCCAGCCGCGGGCGCGGTCCACGGCGGGCTCGCCGCACATGCGCTCGAACGCGGAGACGGCGGCCTCGGCGACGGTACGGGACCCGCTGCCGGCGGCGGCCTCGACGAGGTCGAGCACGGCGGGGTCCTTGGCCTCGGCGAGGTAGTGAAGGGCGGCGCAGCGCGCCCCGTCGCCGCCGCTGCGGGCGGCCTCGACGATGAGCGGCCGGTCCTCGGGTCCGGCGACGGCGGTCAGGCAGCGGGCCGCCGGTCCGTGCAGGACGGCGCCCCGGGACAGGCCTTCCTCGGCCCAGTCGAAGACCGCCTGCACACTCCAGCCGGGCCGGGGTCCGCTCGGCCGCATCTGGCGCTGCCAGCGGTCGAAGGAGCCCTGTTCGCGTGCGGCCCTGACGCGGCCGCCGACGGCGTCGCGCAGGTCGTCGGCCCACAGGCGCCACGGCCGGGGCTCGTAGGCGTCCCGCACGGCGGTCGCGAGTTCGGCGTCACCCTCGGCCGTGGCCGGGAAGCGGGCGAGGATCGGGACGGCGAGGGAGCGCAGCCCGGCGTCGTCGTCGCGCAGGGCGAGCTCGTCGAGCGCCCAGGCCCAGTTGGCGCCGGTCGCGGCGTAGCGCCGGAGCAGGACCAGCGCGTCGCTGCGGCCGTAGGAGGCGAGGTGTCCGAGGACGGCGAGCGCGAGCCCGGTCCTGTTCTCCTCGGCGTCGAAGTGGTCCTCGGCGCCGAAGAGGTGGGCCTCGATCTCCTCGAGCCCGCCGTGCAGGTCGAGGTACAGGCGTGCGTAGTAGAGGGAGCGGTTCTCGACCTGCCAGTCGTGGCGGGGGTCGTGGAGGACGCAGTGGTTCAGGGCCGCGAGGGCCTCGGCGCGTGGCGCGGCGAGCGCGTGCAGGGTGCCGTCGCCGCGGCCCCTCTGCAACAGGCCGAGCAGGGTGCCGCTCGGCGCTATGACTGGATCGAACATGGAAGATGCCTCACATCAAGCTGTCGACGCAACCGGGGAGTACCGGGGACTGGTGATCGCCTAGGCCGCGCAGCAACATGGAGGGCCGCCCGTCGTCCTTCGCTTGGTGTTGACCATCTTCCTCTGCCTCTCGTCGGTGGCCCCTTGCGGGCCCGACGTCATGATGACCCAGCCATTTCGCCACCGCGACCACATTTACGACACCGCTCTCACCTGGGGTTCAGTGCCCGTTCACCCGACGCTTCACAAGGCGCCGAACAGTTCGAGGAGTTCTGTCTTCCCAAACATCCGAGCAGTATCCACGGCGGACGGAGTCCCCGCTTCCGGATTCGCGCCGCCGGCGAGCAGCGCGCGGACGACGGCTTCCTCGCCCTTGAAGACGGCGCCCGCGAGCGGGGTCTGGCCACGGTCGTTGGCACGGTCGGCCTCGGCGCCACGGGCCAGCAGGGCCGTCACGGCCCCGGCGTGACCGTGGTAGGCGGCGAGCATGACGAGGGTGTCGCCCTTGTCGTTGGTGAGGTTCGCGGGGACGCCCGCGTCGACGTAGGCGCCCAGCGCCTCGGCGTCCCCGGTGCGTGCCAGGTCGAAGACCTTGCCCGCCAGCTCGACGACCTCGGGATCCGGAGTCTCGCTCATCGGACGTGTCCGCCTTTCGTTCTCGTGACCGCTCTGTTCCGCGGGCGGCCGGCTCCCCGCCCGCGGTGGTGCGTACCGCGGGCGATCCGTACCGCCCCTGACCTGCGCACGGCCCCGCGGCCGTACGAGTGAATCGACAGGGTACTGCCCGTCCGGCGACATGACCCGGCCCGTCCGCGGCAAGGATGACCGCAGCTCGGACCCCGGCCGGACGGGTCCGAAGAGGGCCCGCGGACCGCACCCGGCGGGCGTTTCGCCACTCGGGCCGGCCCCCGTCATCCCCCAGTCAAGTGAAATCGCTCGTTTTTCACCCGGATGCACCTTTAATCACATAGATACTTTCGGTGAACCTGGAAGGACTCATGGTGACTGTCCCCCTCAACCAGGAGAACTCCAATGATCCTGTCCATCTCAGGCGTGGTCCTGCTCGGCATCATCTGCTTCCTGTTCTTCAAGAAGGACGGCCTCAAGGCATCCCACGCCCTGGTCTGCTCGCTGTTCGGGTTCTACCTCGCGGGCACCGCCATCGCCCCCAGCATCACCGCGGGCGGCCAGAGCCTGGCCAGCCTGCTGGGCGGGATCAAGTTCTGACGCCCCTCAGCCCCTTCCACGACTCCAGGAGTACGACGTGGCCCGGCGACCACTTCCCCGCATTCTGAGCAGCGGCAGCGCCCAGATCGCTCGCAGCCGAGAGATCGCGCGCACGGCCGCCGACAGTGCCACCGACGTGCTCCATCCGCTGATCACCGTCACGCGGGGTCTGCGGAAGCTGGCCGCGACCGCGCGGGCCGGATGGGCCGCGACCCCCAAGGAGCGGCGCGGTCCCACGCTGTTCGTGGTCGCGGCCTGCGTCGTCGCCGTCGCCCTCCTCCCGTACGGGCCGCTGCTGGCCCTTCTGTCGGTGATGGGCGCAGCGGCGTGGAAGGGGCATGAGCGCCCGGTCGTGAGGACCGGGCCCGACGACGCCGAGATCGAGCGGCTCAAGGGCCTGTACGAAGCGCTGGTGCCGTACTTCTCCGTTCCCGAGGACCCGGCCCCGCTCTTCTCGCACGGCGGTGACTGGAGCGGCGCCTTCGGGGACCCGGCCTTCGACGACGCCGGGCGCCTCACCCATCTGCGCATCCGGTACCCCGCCTACTTCCCGGACGGGGAGGTCCACTCCCGCGCCCGGATCGAGCAGCTGCTGCACGCCAAGTCCGGACGCGGCCGCGAGTATCACTTCGACTGGGACGAGGAGGGCAACCAGCTCGTCATGAGCGTGCTGCCCGCCCTGCCCACCACGATCGCCGCCCAGCGTTTCGTCACCGTCCCCGGCGAGACGGTCCTCGGCTTCACCGACCCGGAGGCCGTCCAGCGGACCGTTCCGGTGCTCACCGCCGACGGTCCCTCCGACGCGCCGCCGGTCGTCTGGCGCACCGGCCCCCGCTCCACCGAGCCGCACCTGCTGGCCGTCGGCCAGCCCGGCAGCGGCACGACGTCCCTGCTGCGCTCGATCGCCCTGCAGGCCCTGCCGCACGGCGATGTGCTGGTCATCGAAGGGGGCGGCACGGGCGAGTACGCCTGCCTGACCGGCCGCGCCGGGGTCCTGGCCGTCGAGTGCGGCCTCGCCGGAGCCCTGGCGAGCCTGGAGTGGGCGGCGCACGAGACCGAGCGCCGTCTGATCGCGGCGAACCGCGCCCGTCAGGCGGGCCACCCCGCGCCCGAGGACACCAGGAGGCCCCTGTGGGTCCTGCTGGACCGGCCGAGCATCCTCGGCCACCTGGCGGCGGCCGACGGCCGTGCGGACCCGCAGGACCTGCTCCAGGTGCCCCTGCGCCACGGGCGGGCGGCGCAGGTCACGGTGGTGGTCGCGGAGCAGTTCGACAGCGCGGACGCGCTGAGCGAGACGGTACGGACGCACACCCGCGCCCGTGTCGTGCTCGGTCCGGCCTCGCCGGAGCAGATCGAGTGGGTCCTCGGCGCCGCACCGCACACCACCCCGGTCCCCGCCGTGCCGCCCGGCCGCGGCTACGCCCGCCTCGGCACGGGCCCGGTGCTGCGCCTCCAGGTACCGGCGACGCCCGACCCGTACGACGACGCGACGAGCGAGGCCCACCGCCAGGCCGTCCTGGAGCTGCTCCCGGAGCGCCAGACAGCCCTGGCGGCGGCGATCGCGCCGGCCCCCGGCTCCGCCCCGGACCCCGGCCCGCTCCCCGCCGCGGACACGGCCGCCGCCCCCGCTCCGTACCCCGGCGACACGCTCGGCGCGGTCCCCGCCCACGGCGAACTCCCCGCTCCGGAGCCGGGCAGCCTGCCGACCCCCGACCCGGCCCCGGCCGGAGTCCCCGACCACGGGGCCCTCCCCGCTCCTGCCCCGCACCCGGACGCCGTCCCCGCCCCGTACCCCGGCGACACGCTCGGCGCGGTCCCCGCCCACGGCGAACTCCCCGCTCC
>NZ_JBFASK010000056.1:21293-26927 GCF_040677675.1 Streptomyces sp. NPDC053755
GTCCCCGACCACGGGGCCCTCCCCGCTCCTGCCCCGCACCCGGACGCCGTCCCCGCTCCGGAGCCGGTCCCGGCTCCCGTGCAGGCGGCCCCGCCGCTGCCGCAGCACGCCCCGAGCGCCGGGGCGGTGATTCCCGCCCACGCCCCGGATACGGGTCCGATGCCGCGGCACACGCCGGTACCCGCCGAGGGCTGAGCGGTCCGCGCGGTCCGCGCGGAAGACACCGACGGGCCGGTACGGACGATCGTCCGTACCGGCCCGTCGGCCTCGAGACCGACCAGGTCCCCCCACGGTCCTCCGCCCCGTGACGGACGACCGCTCCTCCGGTCCCGAGCCGAGCGGCCGGCGGCCGGGCCGACGGACAGCCCGGCGCCCCCGCCCCGCCGGCCCCGGGGGCGTCGCGCACGGCCCGAGGTCCGGGACTCCCGGCCCGTACCCCCTCGCCCCCTTCGGGCGGGTGGCGCTCCCTCCGGGACGCGTCCTACGCCACGAACGTCCTCGGCGGCTCTCCGCCCGTCGCCGCCCCCGCGCCCGACTCCACCAGCCGCGCCGCGGCCGCCAGACGCGCCGCCGCCTCCTCCGCGACCGGGCCGCCGACGGTGAAGGGCAGGCGGACGTAGCCCTCGAAAGCGCCGTCCACGCCGAAGCGCGGGCCCGAGGGGACCCGTACGCCGACCCGTTCGCCCGCCTCCGCGAGGCGGGAGCCCGACAGTCCGCCGGTGCGGACCCAGAGGGTCAGCCCGCCGCGCGGGACGTCGAACTCCCACGTGGGCAGTTCGGCCCGCACCGCCGCGACGAGCGCGTCGCGGTTCTCCCGGGCCTGCTGACGGCGGATGATGACGGCCTGCTCCCAGCCGCCGGTCCGCAGCAGCCAGTTGACGCCGAGCTGTTCGAGGACCGGGGTGCCGAGGTCGGCGTAGGCGCGCGCGGCCACCAGGGAACGGATGACGTCGGGCGCGGCCCGGACCCAGCCGATGCGCATGCCCGCCCAGAACGCCTTGCTGGCCGAGCCGACCGTGAGGACCGTCGAGCCGGCCGGGTCGAAGGCGCAGACCGGCCGGGGCATCTCCAGATCGTCCTCCAGGTGCAGCTCGGACATGGTCTCGTCGACGACGAGGACCGTCCCGGCCGACCGGGCCGCGTCGACCAGCTGCCGCCGCTGGTCCTCGTCGGCCAGCGCGCCCGTCGGGTTGTGGAAGTCGGCCACGACGTAGGCCAGGCGCGGGGCCGCGTCGCGCAGCACCTGCCGCCAGCGGTTGAGGTCCCAGCCGGCCAGGTCCTCGGCCATGGCGACCGGGACGAGCCGGGCGCCGGCCTCCCGCATGAGCTGGAGGATGTTGGCGTACGACGGCGACTCGACGGCGATCCGCTCGCCGCGGCCGGCGAAGAGATGGCAGATCGCGTCGATGGCGCCCATCGCACCCGTCGTCACCATGATCTGCTCGGGCATGGTCGGGATGCCCCGCTCGGTGTACCGGTCGGCGAGCATCTGCCGCAGCGCGGGCAGTCCGGCGGGATAGTCCCCGTGCGTGTGGGCGTACGGCGGCAGCTCCTCCAGGGCGCCCTGGATGCCCCGGGTCAGCCACGGCTCGGGCGCGGGGAGCGCCGCGCAGCCGAGGTCGATCATCGAGCCGAGCGATTCGGGGGGCAGCGGTTCGAGACCGCGCGCGGGCAGCGGGTTCCCGGCGGGCACGGCGGTCCAGCTGCCGGCGCCGCGCCGCGACTCCAGGAAGCCCTCGGCGCGCAGCGCCTCGTACGCCGCCGCCACCGTCGTACGGCTCACCGTCAGGGCCATCGCGAGTTCCCGCTCGGCGGGCAGCCGGGCGGCGACCGGAACCCGGCCCTCCAGGACGAGGAGACGGATGCCGTCGGCCAGCGCGCGGTAGGCGGGCGGCTTGCGGGTGCCCGGTCCCGCGGGACGGGGCTGCTGCGCCTTGAGTTGGCGCGCCAGCTGCGCCGGCCCGACCGCCGAAGTCCACTGAGCCATGGAATTCAGTCCACCTTCCTCGGATTGGCCATGGTTGGCATCGGATCCCCCGCCACAGAGTGACATGAGTCAGTCCACTATCACCACACAGGGGGGCACTCGTTGTCCATCACGACCTTCGCCTCCGGCCTGCGCGGCCGGCGCCTGAGCCGCCGGCTCGCGCAGCTCTACATCGGACTGGCCCTCTACGGCATCAGCTCGGCGCTCCTGGTACGCGCCGGGCTCGGCCTGGAGCCCTGGGGTGTCCTGCACCAGGGTCTCGCCGAGCGGACCGGACTGACGATCGGGGTGGTGTCGATCATCGTCGGCGCGGCCGTGCTGCTGCTGTGGATCCCGATCCGGCAGAAGCCGGGGCTCGGCACCGTCTCCAACGTCTTCGTGATCGGCGTGGCGATGGACGGCACCCTGGCGCTCGTCCCGGAGGTGCGCGGCCTCGCCTGGCGGATCGCGCTGCTGGTCCTCGGGATCGTCCTCAACGGCGTGGCCACGGGGCTGTACATCGCGGCCCGGTTCGGCCCGGGCCCCCGCGACGGTCTGATGACCGGGCTGCACCGCCTCACGGGCCGCTCCATCCGCCTGGTGCGCACGGCGATCGAGGTCGCCGTCGTCGCCTCCGGCTTCCTGCTGGGCGGCTCGGTCGGCGTCGGCACGGTCCTCTACGCGCTGGCCATCGGGCCGCTCGCGCAGTTCTTCCTGCGCCGGTTCGCCGTTCCCGAGACGGAAGGAAACAGCACCGTGGTCGCCTCCGGGACACGGGAGCAGGCCATACTGCGGCGGTGACTCGCGTACGCCACCCTTATCTGGACCACCCCTCCCCCATCCCGTTCGCGCACCGCGGCGGGGCGGCGGACGGCCTGGAGAACACCACCGCGGCCTTCCGCCGCGCCGCCGCGGCCGGTTACCGCTACTTCGAGACCGATGTCCACACCACCGCGGACGGTGCGCTGGTCGCCTTCCACGACGCGACGCTCGACCGGGTCACGGACGCGACCGGCCGGATCCGCGACCTCCCGTGGAACGCGGTGCGGGAGGCCCGGGTCGGAGGGAAGGAGCCGCTGGCGCTCTTCGAGGAACTGCTCGAGGAGTTCCCCGAGGCCCGCTGGAACATCGACCTGAAGGCGGAGTCGTCCCTGGTCCCGCTGGTCGACCTGATCCGCAGGACGAACGCCTGGGACCGGGTGTGCGTGGGGTCCTTCACCGAGAGCCGGGTCGCCCGGGCGCAGCGCCTGGCGGGGCCCCGGCTCGCCACCTCGTACGGCGTGAGGGGTGTCCTCGGCCTGCGGCTGCGCTCCCTCGGCATCCCGGCGGCGCTGCGCGCGGGGGCGGTCGCCGCCCAGGTACCGGAGCGGCAGGGCGGCGTGACGGTCGTGGACCGCCGCTTCGTCCGGGAGGCGCACGCGCGCGGCCTGCAGGTGCACGTGTGGACCGTCAACGATCCGGTGCGGATGAACTCTCTCCTCGACCTGGGGGTCGATGGCATCATGACCGATCATCTGGAGACGCTGCGCACGGTTCTCACGGACCGGGGGGCCTGGATCTGAGCGCGCGTCCCGCCACGGGGACGAACAGGGGGGCCGCGGCCTTGACCGCCAACACAGCCGAGCCGACGGAACCGGCCGACGGGCAGCACCCCGAGGACGACGCGCACCGCGCCGGCCCCGCCGAGCGCCGCCGAGAACAGCGGGGCTGGTACTTCTACGACTTCGCCTGCTCGGTCTACTCGACGAGCGTGCTGACGGTCTTCCTCGGCCCCTACCTGACCTCGGTCGCCAAGGCGGCGGCGGACGCGGAGGGCTACGTCCACCCCCTGGGCATACCGGTCCGGGCGGGCTCGCTCTTCGCCTACGCCGTCTCGCTCTCGCTCGTGGTGGCGGTGTGCGCGATGCCGCTGGCGGGCGCGGCCGCGGACCGGACCGGACGCAAGAAGCCGCTGCTCGCCGTCTGCGCCTACCTGGGCTCCGCGGCCACCACCGGCATGTTCTTCCTGGAGGGCGACCGCTATCTCCTCGGGGCGTTCCTCCTCATCGTCGCGAACGCCTCACTCGCGGTCTCGATGGCGCTCTACAACGCCTATCTGCCGCAGATCGCCGAACCCGACGAGCGCGACGCCGTCTCCTCGCGCGGCTGGGCCTTCGGCTACACCTCGGGGGCGCTGGTCCTCGTCCTGAACCTGGTCGTGTACTCGGGGCACGACTCCTTCGGGATCAGCGAGGGGACGGCGGTACGGATCTGTCTGGCCTCGGCCGGCCTGTGGTGGGGTGCCTGGACCCTCGTACCGCTGCGCAGGCTGCGGGACCGGCGGGTGCGGGGGGCCGGCGGCGAGGGCGCGGTCGGCGGCGGGTGGCGGCAGCTGCGGGCGACGCTGAAGGACATGCGGCGCCATCCGCTGACGCTCTCCTTCCTGCTGGCGTACCTCGTGTACAACGACGGCGTGCAGACGGTGATCTCACAGGCGTCGATCTACGGCTCGGAGGAGCTGGGCCTGGAGCAGACGACGCTGATCACCGCGGTCCTGCTGGTCCAGGTGCTCGCCGTGGCGGGGGCGCTCGGCATGGGGCGGATGGCCCGTACGTACGGCGCCAAGCGCACGATCCTCGGGTCCTTGGCGGTCTGGACGCTGATCCTGGCCGCCGGGTACTTCCTGCCGGCCGGCGCGCCGGTGGCGTTCTTCTGTCTGGCGGCGGCGATCGGGCTCGTGCTCGGCGGGAGCCAGGCGCTGTCCCGTTCGCTCTTCTCGCATCTGGTGCCGCGCGGCAAGGAGGCGGAGTACTTCTCGGCCTACGAGATGAGCGACCGGGGCCTGAGCTGGCTGGGGCCGCTGGTCTTCGGCCTCGCCTACCAGCTGACCGGGAGCTACCGTGATGCCATCATCTCGCTGGTGATCTTCTTCCTGGCCGGTTTCGTCCTGCTGGCGCGGGTACCCGTACGGCGTGCCGTGGCCGCCGCGGGGAACCCGGTTCCCGAGCGGATTTAGACGCGGAACTCAAAGGCCGGTAGTGTACGCCTTTGGCCTGCCAGGCGGACCGTTACTGCGTGCTGCTTTGGTGAAAACGCTGGGTGACATCTGCTGCCAGATGTGACAAACCGGGCACTGGTGGGTAGAACAAGGGGCGGCACGACGGGCGACGCATGACCCGGAACGGGAATCTTTACCGCCGACCGGACGTTGACCGGATGACGACGACAGCGACACCTGTCCTGTGGGCGACAAGCCCGGGAGGCACGATTCATGAGTGAGCGAGCTCTTCGCGGCACGCGCCTCGTGGTGACCAGCTACGAGACCGACCGCGGCATCGATCTGGCCCCGCGCCAGGCCGTGGAGTACGCATGCGAGAAGGGCCATCGTTTTGAGATGCCCTTCTCGGTGGAAGCGGAAATTCCGCCGGAGTGGGAGTGCAAGGTCTGCGGAAGCCAGGCACTTCTGGTGGACGGGGACGGCCCCGAGGAGAAGAAGGGCAAGCCGGCGCGAACGCACTGGGACATGCTGATGGAGCGGCGGACGCGTGAGGAGCTGGAGGAGGTGCTGGCCGAGAGGCTGGCGGTCCTGCGGTCCGGCGCGATGAACATCGCCGTCCATCCTCGAGACAGCCGCAAGTCCGCCTAGCGGGGACGACACGGCAAGGCAACGCCGCGGGGCCCGGTACACG
>NZ_JBFASK010000057.1:0-26183 GCF_040677675.1 Streptomyces sp. NPDC053755
AAGCCACGCACAAGCCGGCAACCCAGCTGCATCGCGGAGTGATTGGATTTCAGTCGTGTGCTCTACCGATCCGCCGCGACGCGGGTCGCGGCCGCCGTCCCCCGCCGGGCCGGGCATCGGACCGGCCGGGGGCCGGGCACCGGGCGTCACGGCCGCCGCACCGGGGGCGCGCCGGGCCGGCCGTCCCCGGAGGCGGTCATGAGCCGCCCGCCCGTCGCCGGTACTCCTCGATCTCGTCGAGGCGGTCCAGCAGCTCGTCCTCCCGCCGGTCGAACTCCTCCGCGTCGATGCGGCCTTCGGTCAGCTCCCCGGCGAGTGCGGCCAGCTGCCTGCGTACGGGCTCGGGGTCGTAGTACTCCCGCTCGGCGGCGAGCACCACCTGGTCGAGCACCCAGGCCGTACCGCGCAGGGGGGCCATCGGGAAGGTCAGAACGCCGGTGATGAGCCCCATGGTCGGTACCTCCGTCCCGGACGGTCACACGAAGCTGTACGGCGGGAGCGGACCGGTCAGGGTGAAGGTGTACGCGTCACCCAGGCGGTCGGCCTCCGCGCTCACGGCCTGTACGAAGGCGTCCGCCGAGCCGGCCGGGACGAGGAACGAGACGTTGAGGAAGTGGCTCGATCCCGGTTCGGCCCGGGAGGCCCGGGTCGCTGCCGGGGAGAGCCGCTCCAGGGTCGCCTCGGCCTGGCTGCCGCCGCGGGCGACCACCTCGTTGGCGACCAGCTCTCCCAGCGCGATCCGGTCGTCGTGCGTCGCCGACTCCGAGCGGCTTCGTTCGTTGAGCTCCCGGACCTGCTCGGACTGGGCCATGATCTCGCGCAGCAGGTCCTCCTCGTCGCGGGCCGCCTTGAGGTTGTACTCGACGTGGCCGTCGAGTTCGGCCAGCCGCTGACGGTACGCGTCGGCCTCCCGGCCGAGCACCTCCGCCACCCGTGCGTCGTCGGGGCCGAGAAGTCCGAACCGCATCGGCAGGGTCGCCCCGTCCGACATCAGGGCTTCGAGGACCTGCTCGTGGGCCAGCACGTCACGTCGCTTGGCGCGCAGCCCCTCGGGGGCGTCGCTGACCACCGCGGCCACCGAGTCCGCGGTCACGGCCCGCAGGGGTGACGGCGGTTCGCCGACGCCCTGGAGGTCGTCCAGGCGCAGAGGGTGGTCGGCTGAGGTGATGGCGTATACGTAGGTGGACACCTGCTACTCCTCGCGTCGGGCGGACGAGCGGCTCGACGTGGACTTGCGCGCCGGCTGCTTCCGCGGCTCTTCCTCGGATTCGTCGTTCTTGCTCTTCAGGGAGTCCGTGAACGCCTCGACGGCACCGCTCAGCGCGCCTTTCGACTTTCCCCTGGCTCCGCTCTCGGTCATGTCGCCGACGATGTCGGTGAGCTTCGTGGGAGCCTTGCGGCCCGATTCCAGGTCGAGTCGGTTGCACGCCTCGGCGAACCGCAGATAGGTGTCCACACTGGCGACGACCACACGGACGTCGATCTTGAGGATTTCGATTCCGACCAGGGAGACGCGTACGAACGCGTCGATGACGAGACCCCGGTCGAGAATGAGTTCCAGAACGTCGTAGAGATTTCCCGAGCCGCTTCCGCCGCTCGTTGCGTTGCTCTGCTGGACGAGTGTCACGGTGAAACTCCTTCCGGTGATGCCTGTGGCGGCCGGCCACCCGTGTGGGGGGCGTCGGCGCGCCCGTCCGCCGTCAGCGGCGGTCGATCTGGCCTCGGGCGTAGCGTTTCGTGCGCTCGTAGCCCATGAGCCGGCCCTCGGGGTCGAGAGCGACGTGGTAGGACGCCATGACGCTCATCGTGTCCGGAATCTTTTCGAGTTCGACCACTTCCACGTCGGCGGACCAGCCTTCGTCGGTGGCTTTCACCGAAGAGACCGATCCCGTTTCGCACCCGAGGAGTTCGGAGAGTTGAGCGGAGGCCCGGCGCATTGCCGTGGCGATGTCGACGCGCTCGCCGGTCTTCTTGTCGCCTTCTTTGTCAGTCGTGTTCATGATCCCGCCTGTAGGGCCCGGAAGATCGGCCTGGAGATTCTGTCTCCGTCCGCCGTCTATGGCTGACGTTCGCGTGCCCGGCTGTCCCGAACGTATGCGTGACTCGCGCCGATTCCGCCGAGCGGCCGGGGGTGGAGCCCCTCCGGCCGTGCGCATCCCCGTGCCCGTGGCGGGGGTTGACGGCGACTCGGAGCCGGCCGCCTTGCCGGGGAGACGTACGTCACGCGCGCGGCCCGGCTCGACCGCGGCGCCTCGCATCGGACGCCGCCTTCTCCCTCGTCACCTCGGCCGCGCCCGTATCGGTCGGATGACCGATGTGCGGGGTGGGGCGCCGCGCGCAGAGTTCTTCCGGACCGGCACCCGGGCGGCCGGACGCCGCCCGCACGGCGGGCGCGCACGCCCGCCGCCCTACCGAAAGGACTCCGCAGTGACCACGGACGCGGATCTCGTGTTCCTCGACGGACAGGTACTCACCGTCGACCCCGACTTCACCGTCGCCTCGGCCCTCGCCGTCACGGAGGGGGTCATCAGCGCCGTCGGCGGCCGCGAGGACGTCACGCCGCTCATCGGTCCCTCCACCCGGGTCGTCCGCCTCGGGGGCGCGACGCTGCTCCCCGGCATCAACGACTCCCACCTCCACGGGTGTGCGTTCGGCCTGACGCGGCCGCCGCTGTCGCTCGACGTCGGCCACCCCGCGGTGCGCTCGCTGGCCGAGGTGGCCGTGGCCGTCCGCGAGGCGGCCGGGCGGGTCCCCGCGGGCGAGTGGATCGTCGGCGGCGGCTGGGATCCCGGCTTTCTCGACGAGTGCGTCGCCGATCCCTCCCGGCTGCCCACCCGGCACGACCTCGACGCCGTCAGCCCGGACCACCCGGTCCTGCTGCACTCCTTCTCCGGTCACGCCACCTGGGTCAACTCCCATGCCCTGCGGCTCGCCGGCATCGACCGGGACACCGTCGCCCCGCCGGGGGCGGCCGTCGTCGCCGACGCGGCGGGAGATCCCACCGGGCTCCTGCTGGAGGGAGCGCAGGCCCTCGTCGAGCAGGCGCTCCCCGCCCTCCCACTGGAGACGCGGACCGCCGCGGTGAAGGCGGCCCTGGCCACGCTCGCGGGGCTCGGGATCACCAGTTTCACGGAGCCGGGGCTCGGGCCCGGAGGGGACGGCATCTCACGCGGCACGCTCGGACCGGCCACCCTCGACGTGTACCGGCGGCTGCTGGACGACGGCGAACTGACCGCTCGGGTCGGCGTCCTCCTGCTGCCGGCCGGGATGGCGAGCACCGCCG
Organism: Streptomyces sp. NPDC053755; assembly: GCF_040677675.1. Classification (NCBI taxonomy): domain Bacteria; kingdom Bacillati; phylum Actinomycetota; class Actinomycetes; order Kitasatosporales; family Streptomycetaceae; genus Streptomyces; species Streptomyces sp. NPDC053755. Next base: position 3,284 of record NZ_JBFASK010000057.1, read on the forward strand.
AGGAGTTCGCGCGGGCCCTGGACTCCCTGGACGTCCCGGATGGCACCGATCCGCGGCTGCTGCGGATCCTGGGCGTCAAGGTCTTCGCCGACGGCATCGTCCCCAACAGGACGGCCTGGATGCACGAGTCGTACGTCGGCGGCGGCTGCGGCTCCCTCTGCGTCGGCGGCGGCACGGACGCCGAACGCGTCGCCGCGATGGGGGCGATGATCCGGCACGCGCACGCGGCCGGGTACCAGCTCGGCGTCCACGTCACCGGTGACCGTGCGATCGACACCGTCGTCGACGCCTTCGCCGCCGCGGTGGCCGAGCATCCGCGCCCCGATCCGCGGCACTACGTCATCCACGGCGACTTCCTGGGCGCGCGCAGCATGAAGGCCCTGGCCGGACTCGGCTTCGGGGTCAACATGAACCCCACGATCAAGTGGACCGTCGCGGACATGGAGGAGGACTTCGTCGGGCCGGAACGGGCGGCCTACGCCTGGCCCTACCGCGACGCCATCGACGCGGGGGTACGGGTGGCCAGCGGCTCCGACGCGCCCGTGACCTTCCCCGACTGGCGTCAGGGTGTCGCCACGATGCTGCTGCGGGAGTCGAAGGGCACCGGCCGGATCAGCGGCCCCGACCAGCGCATCGGGCTCGCGGAGGCGATCCGCACGTACACCGTCGACGCGGCCTGGCAGGACTTCGCCGAGGACTGGAAGGGCTCGCTGGAGGTGGGCAAGGCCGCCGATCTGTGCGTTCTCGCGGGAGCCCTGCTGACGGCCGATCCGCACGACATTCCGGATATGCCCGTCCTTCTCACCGTGATGGGCGGCCGCGTCGTGTACGACGCCATGCCCGTTTGACCCCGGTCGGGCACATGATCATCCTGGTGGCATGACAGCCGAACGGAGCACCGCGGCCGTGCTCGACGCGGCCCTCCGCGTACGCGAGACGGCCAGGAGCGCGGCGGACGGCACCGCCGGAGCCGACGCGGTCCTGGCGGCGCTGGCCGAGGTCATGGAGTACGACCACGCCTCCCTGACCCGGTGGGATCCGCTGCGGCGGCGCCACACCACGCTGGCCGGCGACTACCCGTACGACGCCACGGCGTACATCGAGACGCGTCTCCACGAGGACCCGGTGTTCGCGGTGCTCCGGGAGCCGGGGCGGGGCGGTTTGTGGATGCGGGACGTCCCGCGGCCGCTCCTCGCGGCCTCGCCGGGTTTCCGGGAGGTGCTGCGGCCCCTGGGCGTCGAGGACGGCGTCGCGCAGTGTCTGTTCTCGGCGGACGGCCGGTACGTCGGCATGCTCAACGTCAGCACCCGACGTCCGCGAAGCCCGAGGGACCCGGCACGCGCGGTGGTGACGCTGCTGACGGAGTCGCTCGCCATGGTCACGGACTCGTTCGGCCGCCCCGCGGCGGAGGCGGGGCGGACCGGGGCGTACGCGTGCCCGGGCGGGCTCTCGCCGCGCGAGCGGCAGGTGCTGGCCGAACTCACCGGCGGGCACACCAACCGGGAGATCGCCGCGCGGCTGCACATCACCCCGCGCACGGTCGCCACCCACGTGGAGCACATCCTGGCCAAGCTGGGCCTCCCCAACCGCGCGGCGGCCGCCGCGCGCGCCGCCGCCTGGGGCCTCGAACCGGCTCCGTGAGCGGGTACGAGGCGGGGAGAGCCGACGCGGCGGTCCCGGCTCCCCCGGTGCCGGCCGGGGCCGTCCGGCACGCGCCCTACCGGCGGCTGCGGACGAGCAGGTAGAGGAAGTACGGCGTGCCGATGGCGGCGGTCATGAGGCCCGCGCCGAGCTGGGCCGGGGCGATCACCGTGCGGCCCACCATGTCGGCGACGCAGACGAGCAGCGCGCCGAGGAGCAGGGACACGGGGACGACCCGGTGGTGCTGACGGCCCACCAGGGCGCGGGCGGCGTGCGGGGCGACGAGGCCCACGAAGCCGATCGTGCCGGCGGCGGAGACCGCGGTGGCGCTGAGGAGGACGCTCAGGACGAGGAAGCCGAGGCGCCCCTTCCCGACGTCGAGTCCGAGGAGCCTGGGCGTGTCCTCGTCGAGGGAGACCAGGTCGAGTTCGGTGCGCCGGGCGAAGGCGACGACCACGCCGACGGCGAGGACCCCGGCGAGGGGCACCACGTCGGGGAAGGTCCGGCCGTAGGTGGAGCCGGACAGCCAGGTGAGCGCCTTGGTCGCGTTGAACGGGTCGGTGAGGATGATCAGCAGGCTGACCAGGGCGGCCGTCGCGGTGGCCGCGCCGAAGCCGATGAGGACGAGCCGGTTCTGCCGGAAGCCGCCCCGGGCGGCGAGCCCGAAGACGATCGTGGCGGTGATCGCGGCGCCCGCGAACGCCGCGCCCGCCACGCTCCACGGCGAGGCCAGGGGGACCGTGGTCACCAGGAGGACGGCGCCGAGCGCCGCGCCGCCGGTGACGCCGAGGATGTTGGGTTCCGCGAGCGGGTTGCGCGTGACGGCCTGGACGAGCGTTCCGGCCAGGGCGAGGGCGGCGCCGGCGAGGAGTGCGGCGACGACGCGCGGCACCCGCGTGTCGAGGACGAAGGAGACGGCACGGCCGGCCCTGCCCTGCGTCCAGTTCACGACGTCACCGAGGAGCAGTTTGGTGTCGCCCAGCAGCACGGAGGCGATGGCGACGCCGACGAGCACGGCCACGAGGACGGCCGTGGTGGCGAGGAAGACCGTACGGCTTCTGATACGCAGCCGTTCGGCCGCCGCGGCGCCCGCGGTGTCGCGGACCCGGGTGGCCATGACGATGAGGAAGACGGCGCCGACGAGGCTGGTGACGACGCCGGTGGGTACGGCGACGGCGACGTCCGCGGGGACGAGGAAGCGCAGGAGCACGTCGGAGCCGAGGACGAGGGCGGCGCCGGCGAGGCCGGTGACCGGAAGGCTCGACCGGGTCTTGTGGAACGCGCGGACGCGGCGGGCGAGGGGGCGGACCAGGGCGGGGGCGCACAGGCCGACGAAGCCGATCGGTCCGGCGAGGGTGACGGCCGCCGCGGAGAGCATGGCGGCGAGCACGACCGCCGTCACACGGGTGGCGCGGACCGGGACGCCGAGGCCGCGGGCCGCGTCGTCGCCGAGGGCCAGGGTGTCGACCCGGCGGGCGACGAGGAGGAGCCCGGTCAGGCCGACGAGGCAGACGGGCGCCAACTGCAGCACGCCGTCGAACCCGTTCTGGGCGATGCTGCCCTGGTTCCACTGGTAGAGACCCTCGGTCTCCCGGGGGAACAGCAGGAGCAGGCCCTCGGTGACGGCGGTCAGGCCGAGGGTGAGGGCGCTTCCGGCGAGCACGAGCCGTACGGTGCCCGCGCCCAGGCCCGACAGGCCGAGGACGACGGCCGCCGCGGCGAGTCCGCCGGCGAACGCGACGCCGGCGCCGGCGACCAGCGGGAGCGTGACGCCGGTGACGGCGGCCACTCCGAGGGCCAGATAGGAGCCGGCGTTGACGGCGAGGGTGTCGGGCGAGGCGATGACGTTGCGGCTGACCGCCTGCAGGGCGGCGCCCGCCATGCCGAGGACGGCGCCGACGAGGAGTCCGGCGACCGCCCGGGGCAGTCGGGAGGCTATGACGACGGAGGCGTCGGACGGGTCGGCCCGGCCGGTGAGCGCCTTCCAGACCTCGGGCGCGCCGACGGCGGCCGTGCCCTGGGTGATGTCGACGACCGCGAGGACCGTGACGAGGAGGACGAGGCCGGCCGTCACCGCGGCCGCGCCCGTACGGGACACGGCCGCCGCGGGACGGGTGGCGGGGGTGGTCGCGGTGACGGCCATGGTCCTACTTCGTCAGGGCGGTGACGACCGCGTCGATGTACGTGTTCATGGACTCGGGTCCGCCGAACATCCAGATGCCGTCGGGCAGACGGTGGACGTCGTTCTTCTTCACGAAGGGCAGGGAGGTCCAGACCTTGTCCTTGGCGAGGACGCCGGTGAAGGGGGTGCTGGACGCGTCGCCGTTGTTGCCGATGTAGGCGAACTGCACGTCACCGAGCTTGGTGAGGCCCTCGACGTCGGTGGCGCCGAGGCCGTAGGCCTCGTCGCCCTTGACGGTCCAGGCGTTCTTCAGGCCGAGCTTCTCGCTGACGGCGCCGATGAGCGAGCCGCTCGTGAAGGGGCGGAGCGAGACCTGGTTGGAGACGACGTACCCGTCGGCGAAGGCGTAGCGCGCGCCGCCGAGACCGGCGCCGGCGAGGGCCTTCCTGCCCTCCGCGATCTTCGCCTCGAACTGCTTCTTGAGCTTGGCGGACTGCTCGGTGGTGCCGGTGGCCTGGGCGATGAGGTCGAGGTTCTTCGTCATCCGGCCGATCGGGTCGGCAGCGTCGGCCGCACGGATCTCCAGCACCGGGGCGACCTTGCGGAGCTGCTTGACGGCGGCCGGCGGCAGGTCGGTGGTGGCGACGATGAGGTCGGGAGCCAGGCCGGCGATGGTGTCCATGCTCGGCTCGCCGCGGGTGCCGATGTCCTTGGGCTCGTTCTTCAGCGGGACGGCGGAGGCCCACATCTTGTAGCCCTTGACGTCGGAGACGCCGACGGGGGCGACACCGAGCGAGACGAGGCTCTCGACGACGTTCCACTCGGTCGCGACGACCTTCTTGGCGGGGCCGTCGAGCTCCAGCTTGCCGCCGGAGTCGTCGGTGATCGTGATGCGCTCGGCGGTCTTCTTGGCGTCGCCGTCGGCGGCGGGCTCGGTCGTCCCGCAGGCGGTCATGGTGAGGGCCGCGGCGGTGGCGGCCGCGGTGAGGAGGAGGCGTCTCATGAGGAGGTGCCGAGCCTTTCGCTTCGCGTGTGGTGGCGGCCGATCGCGCGGGTGCGCAGCCGGCCGGTGAGGGTGTCGGTGTCGACTTCGATGCGGATGCCGTAGGTGTCGGTCAGCCGCTCGGCCGTCAGTACGTCGTGGGGGAGGCCGTCGGCGACGATCCGTCCCGACCGGAGCAGGACGATCCGGTCGGCGACGGCCGCGGCCTGGTCGAGGTCGTGCAGGACGGCGCCGACGGCGATGCCGTGGTCGTCCGCCAGGTCCCGTACGAGGTCGAGGAGTTCGACCTGGTAGCGCAGGTCCAGGTAGGTGGTCGGTTCGTCGAGGAGGAGCACGCCGGTCTCCTGGGCGAGGCAGCCGGCCAGCCATACGCGCTGGAGCTGCCCGCCGGACAGGTGCTCGGCGCCGCGTTCGGCGAACTCGGCGACGCCGGTCAGGGCGAGCGCGCGGTCCACCGCGGCGCGGCCGTCCGGGTCCGTCCGGCCCCAGCGGCCCCGGTAGGGGTAGCGGCCGAACTCGACGACGTCGCGTACGGTCAGGCCGCTCGGCGTGGGTCGGCCCTGTGTCAGCAGGGCGACCCGTCGCGAGAACTCACGGGGCGACAGGGCGAGACCGTCCGTGTCGGCGTCGATGACGAGCGTCGCGGTACGAGGCCGCTGAAGGCGCGCGATCGTGCGCAGGAGCGTCGACTTGCCGCTGCCGTTGGGGCCGACGAGGACGGTGACCTCGCCGGGCCGCAGCGTCATCGAGGCGCCGTGGACGACGTCGACGCCGTCGTACGCCACGGTGACGTCCGTGGCGGACAGTTCATGGCCGCGGGGGCGTCCGGCCGCGGATCTCTCTTCACCAGCTTGCACGAGCAGAAGGTTAGCCTAACCTAACCATTTAGCAAAAGGCGGTCCATCGAGGACGCGCGAGGCGCTCACCGACCACTCCACTCCCCTCTGGCCACACCCTTTCCACCACCCCCTCCCCCTCGAGGCCGACGCGGCTCACCGGGATCTGGACGCACGAGCGGACGCAGGTTAGGTTAGCCTTACCTCACTCGGGGCGCCCTGGCGTCTCGACCGGAGCCTCCATCCATCCCCGTCCCGCGAGGAGTTCACGTGAGCGCCGCCCCCGACACCGTCCTGCCCGAGCAGACCGCGGCGGAGCTGGTCCGCTCCGTCCTCGCGCGGGCCGTCTCCCTGTCACTCACCACCGACGGACAGGAGTACGACCTGATCGGCATGCACGCGGTGGGCAGGAAGGGACGGATCACGCTCCGCCCCCCGGCGGACAGCCCGCTGGCGGCACAGATCGCCACGGCGCCCCGCGGAAGCCTCGCCGCCCTCCTGGAGTTCACCGACATCGCACCGACGGCGCTCCGGGACCGCGTACGGGCGAGGGTGACGATCTCCGGCTGGCTCACCCCGGCCGGGCCACAGGAGGACGACGCGCTGCGGCTCGACCTGGCGCGCGTGACCCTGCGGACCCCGGCGGGGACCCGGGAGGCCGGCCTCGACGAGTTCGCCCTCGCCGAACCCGACCCGCTCGCCGTCGAGGAGGCCGCGATGCTGACCCATCTCGCGGACGCGCACGGGGACATGGTGGCGGACCTCGTCGTCCTGGCCGGCTCGCGGCTGCCGCACGGGGTCGTGCGGGCCATGCCCCTCGCGGTGGACCGGCACGGCATCACCCTGCGCTGTGAGTACCGCGAGGGCCACTGCGACCTGCGCCTTCTCTTCCCGGTCACCGCCCGCGACGCGGCCGAGGCGGGAGAACAGGTCCGCCGGCTCCTCACGACGCCTCGCTGCGCGCACCAGGGGCACCCCTCCGCCCGGTCCTGACCCTCGGGTGAACGGGCCGGAGGACGAGCGCCCGCGCGTCCCGCCGCCTCACCGCCCGCACACCGACCCCTCACCTACGACTCGCCGCCGGCCGCGGCCTGCCGTACACGGCCGAGCCGCAGCGCGTTCCCCTTCGTGTCACGTTCCGTCAGACCGCTTCTACGGAAGGGCGGTTGGGCGCGAGACGAGCCGTACGCGATCGACCCACCACCGACCGAACTTAGGTTAGGCTCAGCTAAGAAGTGATCGTGGGGCGCGCATCGCGTTCGCCCTCGTCATCCGGGGAGGAATCACCATGGGTCTGCCGGCCATCGACCCCTACCCCATGCCGCGACCCGGCACGCTTCCCCGCTCCTGCGCCTCCTGGACCATCGACCCCGGCCGCGCCGCGCTCCTGGTCCTCGACATGCAGAACCACTTCGTGGAGCCGTACTCCGCCGGAGGATCGCCGGTCGTGGAGCTGGTCGACAACATCGCCGCCCTGCGCGAACTCGCCGGTGCGCTCGGCCTGCCGGTCGTCTTCAGCGCCGAGCCGGCCGCCCAGCGTCCGGGCCAGCGGGGCCTGGTGGCCGACGTCTGGGGTCCCGGCATAGGGGACGCGGACGGGGCGGCGGCCATCGTCGAGCCGCTCACACCCCGCCCGGGCGAACACGTACTCGCCAATGTGCGCCCCAACGCCTTCCTCCGCAGCCACCTCGGCCGGCTGCTGCGGGAGGAGGGCCGTGACCAGTTGATCGTCTGCGGTGTGTACGCCCACCTCGGCGTCCTGCTGACCGCCGCCGACGCCTTCATGAACGACATCCAGCCCTTCGTCGTCGCCGACGCCGTGGCGGACCTCTCGCCGGAGGAGCACGCCATGGCCCTGCGGTGGGCCGCCCGCAGCGGTGTGGTGTGCACGACGGAGTCCCTGATGCGCGACCTCCTGCTCAACAGGTGGTCGCCGCGCGGCCTCCGCAGGGACGCGTGACCGCACCCCGCGAGCCTGTCCCCGCCCCGGGGCCGGACCGGACGGGCCCGGCGGCGACCCCGTCGCGCCCGCCCCGCGACAGCAGCCCCCACACGTAACGAGAGAGACGGATCGAGATGACCTTGAAGGTCGCGGTGGCCGGTGCCAGCGGCTACGCCGGCGGGGAGATCCTCCGCCTGCTGGTCGAGCACCCCGAGGCCGAGATCGGCGCGGTGACCGCGCACCGCAACGCGGGCCAGGCGCTGGGCTCCGTACAGCCGCATCTGACCGCGCTCGCCGCCCGCGTCCTGACCCCGACCTCGGCGCTCGCCCTGCACGGTCACGACGTGGTGTTCCTGGCCCTGCCGCACGGTCAGTCGGGCGCGCTGGCGGCCGAACTGGACCCCGGCACGCTCGTCGTGGACTGCGGCGCCGACTTCCGGCTACGCGATCCGGCGGCCTGGGAGCGCTTCTACGGCTCCGCACACGCCGGCACCTGGCCCTACGGCCTCCCCGAACTACCCGGCGCACGGGACGAGTTAAGGGGCGCGCGGCGTATCGCCGTGCCGGGCTGCTACCCCACGGCGGTGACGCTCGCGCTGTTCCCCGCCTACGCGGCCCGGCTCGTGGAGCCGGAAGCCGTGGTCGTGGCGGCGAGCGGTACGTCAGGCGCCGGCCGGTCGCTGCGGCAGCAGCTCCTCGGAGCGGAGGTGATGGGCTCCATGAGCCCGTACGGCGTCGGGGGCGGCCACCGGCACACCCCCGAGCTGATCCAGAACCTCTCCGCGGTGGCCGGCGAACACGTCAGGGTCTCCTTCACCCCCACGCTGGCGCCCATGCCCCGGGGCATCCTCGCCACCTGCTCGGCCGCCCTCCGTCCCGAGGCGGCCGCCGCCGGACCGCGGGCCGCGCGCGCGGCCTACGAAGCCGCCTACGCCGACGAGCCGTTCGTCCGTCTGCTGCCGCCCGGCCGGTGGCCCTCGACGGCCGCGGTCCTCGGCTCCAACACCGTCCAGGTGCAGATCGCCCTGGACCAGGACGCCGGCCGGCTCGTCTGCGTGAGCGCCGTCGACAACCTGACGAAGGGCACCGCGGGTGGCGCGGTGCAGAGCATGAACGTCGCCCTCGGCCTGCCGGAACGGCTGGGCCTGCCCACGAATGGAGTGGCTCCGTGAGTGTGACCGCTGCCCGAGGCTTCCTCGCCTGCGGTGTGGCCGCCGGGATCAAGGACTCCGGCGCCCGCGACCTGGCCCTGGTGGTGAACCGTGGGCCGTCCCGCGCCGCCGCCGGAGTCTTCACCTCCAACCGCGTGCAGGCCGCGCCCGTACGCTGGTCCCGGCGCGCCCTCGCGGACGGCCGGATCTCGGCCGTCGTCCTCAACTCCGGCGGCGCCAACGCCTGTACCGGACAGGCCGGCGCCGTGGACGCGCTGCTGACGGCCGAACACACGGCCCGGGTGGTGGACGCGCCCCCCTCCGAGGTCGCGGTCTGCTCCACCGGCCTCATCGGCGTGCGGCTGCCGATGGACCGCCTCATGGCGGGCATCACCGCGGCCGGCGGCCGGCTGTCTCCGGAGGGCGGCCAGGACGCCGCCGTCGCCATCAAGACGACGGACTCGGTGCACAAGACCGCCGTCGCCTCCCGGTCCGGCTGGACGGTGGGCGGGATGGCGAAGGGCGCGGGCATGCTCGCGCCCGGCCTCGCCACCATGCTGGTCGTCCTCACCACCGACGCCGACGTGAGCGCGGCCGGCCTCGACGCGGCGCTGCGGTCGGCGGTGCGCACCACCTTCGACCGGGTGGACTCCGACGGCTGCATGTCCACCAACGACACCGTCCTGCTGCTCGCCTCGGGCGCCTCGGGGGCCGCCCCCGAGCCGGAGGAGTTCGCGGCGGCCGTGCACGCCGTGTGCCTGGACCTGGCACGCCAGCTGGTGGCGGACGCGGAGGGCGCGTCCAAGGAGATCGAGGTGACGGTCGTCGGCGCGGCCACCGAGGACGACGCCGTCGAGGTGGGCCGGTCCGTGGCCCGCAACAACCTCCTCAAATGCGCGCTGCACGGGGAGGACCCGAACTGGGGCCGGGTGCTGTCCGCCATCGGTACGACCTCGGCCGCCTTCGATCCCGACCGCCTGGACGTGGCGATCAACGACGTGTGGGTGTGCCGCAACAGCGCGGCGGGCGAGTCGCGGGACAAGGTCGACCTGTCGGGACGCCTCGTCACGATCACGGTGGACCTCTGCTCCGGCGACTCCTCGGCGGTGATCTGGACCAACGACCTCACCGCCGAGTACGTCCACGAGAACAGCGCGTACAGCTCATGAGCGGCCCGTGGACGACAGGGGCGGGACATCCGCCCCTCGGCCGGCCCGGCGCCGGCGCCGACCGTGCCGCCGAGCCGGCCGCCACCGACCTGCCCTGGCTGGAGGAGCTGCAGGGCCGGACGGTCGTCGTCAAGTTCGGCGGCAACGCCATGGTGGACCCGGCGCTCTACCGGACCTTCGCCCAGGACGTCGTGGAGCTGTGGCACGCGGGCCTGCGACCGGTGGTCGTCCACGGCGGCGGTCCGCAGATCAGCGCCATGCTCGACCGCCTCGGCCTGGAGGTCCGCTTCGAGGCGGGCCTGCGGGTGACGACACCGGAGACCATGGACGTCGTCCGCATGGTGCTGACCGGTTCCGTCCAGCGGGAGCTCGTCGGCGCGCTCAACGCCCACGGCCCCTTCGCCGTCGGCCTGTCGGGTGAGGACGCGCACACCATGACCGCCGTGCGGAGACCCGCGTGGGTGGACGGCAGGCCCGTGGACATCGGCCTCGTCGGCGAGGTCGTCGACGTGGAGCCCCGCACTGTGCGCACCCTGCTCGAGGAGGGCCGGATCCCCGTGATCTCGCCCGTCGCACGGGGCACGGACGGGGCGGTCTACAACGTCAACGCCGATCTCGCGGCCTCCGCGCTGGCCGTGGCCCTCGAAGCGGAGCGGCTGGTGGTGCTGACCGACGTCGAGGGGCTGTACGCGGACTGGCCGCACAGCACCGAGATCATCGAGCGCCTCACGGCCGCGCAGCTGGACGCGATGCTCCCCGGGCTCGCCAGTGGCATGCTCCCGAAGATGGAGGGCTGCCTGCGAGCGGTGCGGGCGGGGGTCCGCAGGGCCCAGGTCATCGACGGCCGGGTGCCGCACGCCCTGCTGCGCGGCGTCTTCGCCGAGAACGGCCCGGGCACGACCGTCGTGCCGGACGCGGCCGCGGTGGCGGTGGGGGCACACGGCCCGGGAGCGGACCGGGACGCCGGCGGGGACCCCGACCGGAGCACGAGCCCGCGGGCCGAGGCCGAGGAGGTCGGCGCGTGAGCGACATCCTCGGGCCGCCGCCCCTCGCCGACCGCTGGCGCGCGGTCATGATGGACACGTACGGCACTCCCCCGCTCGCTCTTGTCCGGGGCGAGGGCGCCACGGTGTGGGACGAGGCCGGGCGCGCCTACACCGACTTCACCGGCGGCATCGCGGTCAACACCCTGGGCCACGCCCATCCCGCCGTCGTCTGCGCCGTCCGGGCGCAGATCGCCCGGCTGGGGCACGTGTCGAACCTCTTCGTCTCCGAACCGCCGGTCGCGCTGGCCGAACGGCTGCTGAGCCTGCTGGGCAGGCCGGGCAGGGTCTTCTTCGCGAACTCCGGTACGGAGGCGGTCGAGGCCGCCTTCAAGATCGCCCGCAGGACCGGGCGGCCGCACCTCGTCGCGGCGGCGGACGGATTCCACGGGCGCACCATGGGAGCGCTGGCCCTCACCGGGCAGCCCGCCAAGCGGGCTCCCTTCCTGCCGCTGCCCGGCGAGGTCACGCACGTCCCGTTCGGCGACGTGGCCGCCCTGCGCGCGGCCGTCACGACGCGGACCGCGGCGGTGGTCCTCGAACCGGTGCAGGGGGAGGCCGGGGTCGTCCCGGCGCCCGAGGGGTACCTGCGCGCCGCCCGGGAGATCACCCGGGCGGCCGGGAGCCTGCTCGTCCTGGACGAAGTGCAGACCGGCGTCGGCCGCACCGGCCACTGGTTCGCGCACCAGGCCGCCGACGGCGTCGAGCCCGATGTCGTCACCCTCGCCAAGGGCCTGGGGGGCGGACTGCCGATCGGGGCCGTGGTCGCCTTCGGCGGGGCCGCCGGCCTGCTGGGCCCCGGCGAGCACGGATCCACCTTCGGCGGTAATCCGGTGGCGTGCGCGGCCGGGCTCGCCGTCCTGGAGACCGTCGAGGCCGAGGGACTCCTCGACCGGGCCGTCCGCGTGGGTGCCCGGCTGCGCCGGGGCGTCGAGGCGCGGGAGGGCGTGGGGGGCGCCCGCGGGCCGGGCCGTGTCGGGGTCGCCGAGGTGCGGGGCGCTGGCCTCCTGCTGGGCGTCGTGCTCACCGCACCGCGCGCGGCCCTCGTCCAACGGGCGGCGCAGGAAGCGGGATTCCTCGTCAACGCGGCCGGCCCGGCCGTCGTCCGGCTGGCGCCGCCCCTGACGGTGACGGAGCGTCAGGTGGACGAGTTGGTGGAGGCGCTGCCGAAGATCCTCGAGGCCGCCGGAGGCGCCTGACCCTTACGGGGCGGCCAGGGACACCCGGACACGGCCTGGGGCGGGCCCGGAAGCCGACGCGGCTTGCGGGCCCGCCCGTCGCGTTGCCTCCGCGCCGCTCTCCGCGGGGCTTGCGGTGCTACGGAAGGGCGCGTGGACCGGGCGGGCGCCGTCGGGTACGCGTGGTCGCCGTCGGCCCCTCGCCCAAGCGCGTGCGCCGGCGAGCGGGCCCCGGCCGTGCGAGACCCCTCACGCTCGCCCGGCGTACGAGGTCGCCCGTCCGTGCCCTCCTCACGGGAGGCTCCGTACCGGCGCCGCGTCCCGTCAGCTCAGCTCCTCACAGGGCGCGGGCGAGCACGCGGGCGTCCCGGCGGGGGTCCAGGGAACGCGCCCAGGCCGTCGGGGCCAGGTTCGGGCAGGCCGGGGCGAATCCGTGCCGGAGGAAGAGGCGGCCGCTGCCGGTCGTCGCGGTGAACAGGGCCCGCAGGGAGTGGCTTCGCGCCCTCGCCACCGCCGCGTGCAGGAGCCGGGCACCCATGCCGCCGCCCTGCCGGTGCGCGACGACGCAGAAGTTGTAGAGGACGCCCGCGGCGCTGCGGCCGGCGGCCGGGTCGGCGGCGTGGAGGCTCAGCCCGAGACACCCTTCGAGGGATCCGTCGGGGGCTTCGGCCACGAGGAAGTCGCCCACCTGGGCGGCGTACTGGGACCGCGAACGCTCACGGAGGGCGCCGGAGCGGGCGAACGGCCCGGACAGCGCGGCGAGCGCGACGGCGTCGCCGGGCCGGGCGGGCCGGACGGTGAACGGGGTGGGGCCGGGCGGGGGCGCGACGCGGGGCGGCAGCGCGGCGGTGCGCGGCGGGGCCGTGATCAAGGCTTTCCTTCCTCGGTTCACCGCGCGACAGGGGAGGTCGGTTCGCCGCGTCACCCCGGTGAAACTCTCACGACTCAGGTTAGCCTCACCTAAGTAAATGACCAAGTCGGCCTCTCCGTACGGCACTTCGACCGGTCGGGCCTCGCCGCTACGCGCGGATCGCGCAGGCCGCCGCGTAGCCGGGGTGGGTGGGCACGTCCGTCACCGACCAGCCCGGTACGTCCGCCGGCACCGGACCCGTACCGACGTAGGTGACGGACAGGTCCTCGCCCAGTCCGATGCCGATCCCCTTGAGGTACGCCTCCTTCCGGGCCCAGCAGCGTCCGACGGCGGCGGGACGGTCCGAGGGCGGCAGGGCCGCCAGTTCGGCACGCTCGTCACGGTGCAGCAGCTGTCCGACCTCCGCGGCCGTCTCCGGCGCGGGCCACTGCTCGACGTCGACACCCACCGGGGTGTCCGCGAAGCCCATCAGGACGGCGTCGCCGGCGTGCGAGAGGGAGAAGTGGAGCGGTACGGGCCCCGGGTCGGCCACGGCCGGGCGGCCGTGCGGTCCACCGCATCCCGGGCACGGCTCGGGCGCGAGGCGCACGCGCGCCGGATCGCGCCGCAGGTAGGCGCCGAGGAGCTGACGGAGCGCCACGTGGGCGACCCGGTAGCGGTCCCGGTCGGCCGCCCGGCGCAGGGACCCGCAGCGGGCGCGCTCGGCGTCGTCGAGGAGCGCGGACAGCGCGTGGGCACGCGTCGCCTCCGCGCTCACGCGCGCGGCCCACAGACGGGGTCCGCACCCGCCCCGCCAGGGCGACGGCAATGGGTCGGAGCCCCAGCGCGCCGGGGCCGTCGCTACCCGCACCGTCGGCCCGGGTAGTCGTCGAACTCCGGCACCCCGGCCCCGCGCATCCGGCGCAGGACCTCCGCGAGGTCGGCGTCGTCCACGTCGTACGGGATGTTGCACTCCTTGTCGAAGACCATGACGTCGCCGCCGCCCGCGTGCCAGATGACCCAGCGCGGCGAGGTCCCGGGGGTCCGCCAGAGGGCCGAGAGCCGGTCCAGGGAGTCGCTCACGGTGTGTGTCCCTCCGTCGCCTCGTGTCCGTCCACGTAGGTCGCCACGACCTCGATGGCGCCGATGCGGGAGGTGTCGACGCGCCGCGGGTCGTCGCCGAGGACGACCAGGTCGGCGCGCTTGCCCGGGCTGAGGCTCCCGGCCGTGTCGTCCCACCGGCAGGCGTACGCTCCGGCGACCGTGTAGGCGCGCAGCGCCTCGTCGACGGTGATGCCCTCCTCGGGGCCGATCAGACGGCCCGAGGTGGAGGCGCGCTCGACCATGAACTGCACGGCCCGCAGCGGTGATCCGTCGGTGACGGGCCGGTCCGAGCTGCCGACGAGCGTGATCCCGTGGTCGAGGAAGCCCCGTCCGCGGTACATCCAGGGCGCCCGCCCGGGTCCCATGATCGTCGCGTAGTCGTCGCCGAAGTAGCGCAGGAAGTTGGGCTGGACCACGGCGCTGAGGCCGAGCCGGGCGAAGCGCGGAAGCTGGTCGGGCCGGATGAGCCCGGCGTGCTCGACGCGGTGGCGGGCGTCGGGGCGGGGCCGCAGCGCCTGCGCCCGCTCCAGGGCGTCCAGGGCGAGGTCGGCGGCGCGGTCGCCGATGGCGTGGACGGCGAGCTGCCATCCGGCGAGGTGCCCGTCCACGATGAGGGAGGCGAGGTGGTCGGGGTCGGCCTGGAGCTGCCCCCGCTGGTCCGTGCCCTCGTACGGCTCGGTGAGGGCGGCGGTACGCGCCATCATGCCGCCGTCGGTGTAGATCTTGAGCGCGCCGACGGACAGCCAGTCGTCACCGAAGCCGGTGCGCAGGCCGAGGTCCAGGCCGCGGGGGATGCCGTCCCGCTCGTGCGCGCCGACCGGGCGCAGGGTGTCGGCGCCGGGCATGAGCTGGACGCGCAGTGGCAGTCGGCCCTGGTCGCGCAGGAGTTGGTAGGCGCCCAGCTCGACGGGGCTGTGGCCGAGCAGGCCGCCGCCGATGCCGGCCTCGGCGCAGGCCGTGATCCCCTCGGAGAGACACCGGCGGCCGGCGTACTCGACGGCGTCGGCGAGCTCCTCCTGGGAGTACGGGAGGCGAAGGCGCCGCACGGCTCCCATCGCGCTCTCCACGAGGACGCCGTCATCGTGCGGCACGTCGGCCGGGAGAAGGTCGAGGACCGCGGTGCTGACCACGCAGGCGTGGCCGGAGGTGTGCATGAGGAACACCTTGCGGCCGTGGGCGACCCGGTCCAGGTCGGCCGCCGTCAGGTGCCGGCCGAGGGCCCGCTGGTCGTAGCCTCCGACGTGGACCCACGCGCCGGGCGCGCTCGAGCGGGAGACCGCCTCCGCCACGACGGCGAGGGCGTCCTCGATCCGCTCGCAGCCGGCGAGGGTCGGGGAGGCGGCCTTCAGGCCGGTCCACGCCAGGTGCACATGGCTGTCGATGAACCCGGGGAGCACCGTGGCGCCCTGGAGGTCGACGACCTCGCGGGCGGGCAGGGAGGTCACGGCCTCGTCGAGGCCGACGATCCGGCCGTGCCAGATGCCCAGGTCGTGGGCGACCGGGTGGTCGGGATCCATGGTGAGGATGCGCGCGTTGGTGATCCTGGTGCACAGCATCATGGGCAGTTCCCCTAGGTCGTTTCAGCGAGCACGGTGCCGGGGGCCGCGGTGGCCCGGGAGCCGTGCGGGCCGGTCTGTGTCCCGTGGCGGCGGGGGGCGGCGGGCACCATGAGCGGGGTGCCGGTCTCGGGGTCGTCGATGATCCGGCACGGCAGTCCGAAGACGTCCTCGACGAGTTCGGCGGTCATGACGGTGGCCGGGTCGCCCTGGGCGGCGATGACGCCGCCGGGTCGCATCACGATGAGGTGGGTGGCGTAGCGGCAGGCCTGGTTGAGGTCGTGCAGGACCGCGACCACGGTGTGTCCCTTGCGGGCGTGCAGGTCGGCGCAGAGGTCGAGCACCTCGACCTGGTGGGCGATGTCGAGGAAGGTGGTGGGCTCGTCGAGCAGCAGGATGGAGGTCTGCTGGGCGAGCACCATGGAGAGCCAGACGCGCTGGCGCTGACCGCCGCTGAGGTCGTCCACCGGGCGGTCGGCGAGTTCGAGGACGCCGGTCTGGCGCATCGCCTCGACCACGGCCGTCTCGTCCTCGGCGGACCACTGCTTCAGGAGGCGCTGGTGCGGGTAGCGGCCGCGGGCCACGAGGTCGCCGACGGTGATGCCGCCGGGCGCGCTGGACGACTGCGGGAGCAGGCCGAGCCGGCGCGCCACCTCCCGTGAGCGGTACGAGGCGATGGCCGCGCCGTCGAGGTAGACCTGGCCGGCCTTGGGCTTGAGCATCCGGGCGAGCGCCGTGAGCAGGGTCGACTTGCCGCAGGCGTTGGGGCCGATGATCACGGTGAAGGAGTGGTCGGGGATGTCGACGCTCAGGGAGGTCGCCACCGTCCGCTGGTCGTAGGAGAGCGTGAGGTCCTCGGCGCGCAGCCGGGGCTGCGGGGGGTTCGTTGCGGTCATGCGCGGCTCTTTCGCGACTCGGTGATCAGCAGCCAGATGAGGTACAGCCCGCCGATGGCGCCCGTCGCCGTGCCCACCGGGAGGAGGGCGGGCGCGAAGGCCCGCTGGACGACGAGGTCGCTCACGGTGAGCAGGACGGCGCCCATGAGGGCGGACGGCAGGAGCGCCGGCGCGGACGAGCGGGTGAGCCGGCGCACCACCTGGGGTGCCGCGAGGGCGATGAACCAGATGGGACCGGTCACGGCGGTGGCGAACGCGGCGAGCGCGACGCTGATGACGAGCAGGGCGGTGCGCGTGCGGGAGACGTGGACCCCGAGTCCCATGGCCGTGGTGTCGCCCATCTCCACCATGGCCAGGCGCCGGGAGAGGAACAGGGCGGGCGGCAGCAGGACGGCGAGGGCGAGCCCGATCGCCTGGGCGTGGACCCACAGCCGGTTCCCGAGGCTGCCGATCAGCCACGCCTGGGCCTCCAGCGCCTCCTGGAAGGTCGCCCGGGTGATCAGGTAGGAGTTGACGGCGAGCAGCAGGGCGCTGACGCCGACGCCGATGACGACGAGGCGGAACCCCTGAAGGCCCCGGCCGATCATGAGGAGGTGGACGGCGAGGGCCGTGGCGAGGCCGCCGACCAGCGCGCCGAACGCGATCTGGGTCATGCTGCCGTGCAGCAGGATGATGACGACCAGCGCGCCCACGGCGGAGCCGTTGGTGAATCCGATGATGTCGGGGCTGCCGAGGGAGTTGCGGGTGAGGCTCTGCAGGATCGCCCCGCTGACGGCGAGGGCGGCGCCGACGAAGACGGCGGTCAGGATGCGGGGCATCCGCAGCGTGTTGACGACGAAGTCGGCGGCTCCCGACCCGTCGCCGGTCAGCGCCTGGAGCACCTCGGCGACGGTGAGCGGGAAGTCGCCGGTGGTCAGGGTGACGCCCACGACGAGCACGAGCGCGGCGAGCAGCAGGGCGGTGACGGTGACGGTGCGGCCCTGGACGCGCAGGGAGACACCGGCGACGCGGACGACCCGGCCGCTGATGACGCGTGGGGCCGGGGTCTCCTCGGACGCCGCTGCCGGGCCGGTGCCGCCGGGGGTGTCACCGGGTGCGGAGGGGCCGGAGGACTTCGCCTCCCGTACGACGCTCACAGCATGACCAGCTTTCGACGGCGGCACAGCGCGATGAACAGGGGCGCGCCGATGAACGCGGTGACGATGCCGACCTGCACCTCGCCCGGGGCGCCGATCACCCGGCCGACGACGTCGGACCCGATGAGCAGGACGGGCGCGAGGAGCGTCGAGTACGCGAACACCCAGCGCTGGTCGGGGCCGACGACGAACCGGGCGATGTGCGGGACGGCCAGGCCGACGAAGCTGATCGGTCCGACCGCGGCGGTGGCGGCCCCGCACAGCAGCATCACGGCGAGGGCCGCCAGCACCCGGGTGCGGCCGATGTTCACGCCCAGGGCGCGCCCCACCTGTTCGCCCATCGCCAGGGCGTTGAGGGACGGGGCCAGGGCGAGCGCGACGACCAGGCCGACGGCGACGAACGGCAGGATCAGGAGGACGATGTCGTCGTACCGGCCCGCGAGCGACCCGACCGTCCAGAAGCGGAACTGGTCGAAGGCCTCCGGGTCGAAGAGCAGCACGCCCCAGTTGAAGGCGTACAGCACGGCGGTGACGGCCGCGCCGGCGACGACGAGCCGGTCGGGGGTGGCCGGTTTCCGTCCGGAGGAGCCGAGGAGGTAGACGCCGACCGACGCGGCGGCCGCCCCGGCGAGCGCGAACCACACGTAGCCGAGGGGCGAGGCCACGCCCACGAAGGCGATGGCGACGACGACTCCGGAGGAGGCGCCCAGGTTCACCCCGAGCAGCCCGGGGTCGGCGAGGGGGTTGCGGGTCAGCGCCTGCATCAGCGCGCCCGACAGCCCGAGGGCGACGCCGACGAGGAGCCCCAGGAGGGTGCGCGGGATGCGGTACTCGTGGACGATGACGGAGGTCTCCGAGCCGTCAGGGCTCCACAGCAGGTCCCAGGTGGAGGCGAAGGGGATGCCTCTGGTCCCGACCCAGACACTGACCAGGCAGACGACGGCCAGCGCGCAGAGCGTCACCAGGAGCCCGGTCCCGCGCAGGGCCACGGCGGCCGGGCGGACCGTGGGCGCGGCGGGGCCGGCAGGACCACCGGTCTCGTTCCCGGACGCCGTCTGGATTTCGACGGACAACGACCACTCCCCTGGCGGTGGTTGGCGCACCCCACGTACGCGAGGCGTCAAACTGGTGCTGCCGGTCGGCGACTTGACGCGATGAACACTGCAACTTAGGTGAGCCTAACCGTACAGTCCTGACGGGTCAACGCGATCGCACGCCTCGCGCGCGGGCTCGCACACCAGTACCCCCGCCCGCTCCCGCACGACCCCTTGGCTCCAAAGGTAATTAAGGTAGCCTTACCTAACCACCCACTCTGTCTCGTGGAGGATCCGCATGCCCGCTGGAGGCCCAACGGGAGGCCACGTCCTCCGCAGAGCGCTCGGCGACCAACGTCGCCGTGTGGGCGGAGCGTCCCTCCTCGCCATGGCCCATCAGGCCTGCGAGGCCCTCGTGCCCGTCGTCATCGGCCTGGTCATCGACGAGGCGGTGGCGACCGGTTCGTCCGGTGCGCTCCTGCGCTGGCTGCTGGTGCTCGCCGTCCTGTTCCTCGTGCTGTCTACGTGCTACCGGATCTCCGCGCGGCTCACCGAGGGCGCGGGCGAGAGCGCGGCGCACCGGATCCGGCAGGACCTCGCCGCCCGGGTGCTCGACCCGCGGGGCGGCGCCGACACCGGCCGGCTGACCGGCGCGCTGACCGCCGTCGCGACCGGCGACGCCCGACGGGTCGGCTCGGTGGCCTCCGCCCTGCCCTACGCGCTGTCCGCGCTGACCGGCCTCGCCATCAGCGCGGTGGCCCTGCTCCGCACCTCCGTCCCGCTCGGTCTGCTCGTGCTCCTCGGCGTCCCGCCCCTGCTGTGGATCGGCCACCTCATCAGCCGCCCGCTCGAACGGCGCAGCGAGGCCGAGCAGGAGCACGCCGCCCACGCGTCCGGTGTCGCCGCCGACCTGGTCGCCGGGCTCCGCGTCCTCAAGGGCATCGGCGCCGAACCGGCGGCCGTCGCCCGCTATCGCGAGACCAGCCGCGGCTCCCTGGCCGCGGCCCTGCGGGCAGCCCACAGCCGCGCGTGGCACGACGGCGCGATCCTCGCCCTGACGGGCGTCTTCATCGCCGTCATCGGCCTGTTCGGCGCCCATCTGGCGATGCGCGGCACGATCACCGTCGGAGAACTGGTGGCCGCGGTCGGCCTCGCGCAGTACCTCCTCGGCCCCTTCCAGCTCCTCACGTACGTCAACGGGGAGTTCGCCCAGGCCCGCGCGTCGGCCGACCGGATCGCCGACGTCCTCGCCTCGCCCCCGGCGGTCGCGGCCGGCACGACCGCCCTCCCCGAGCGGGTCGCCGGACGGCTGCGGCTGCGGGGGGTCACCCACGGCGCCCTGCGGGGCGTGGATCTGGACATCGCCGCCGGCAGCGTCGTCGGTGTGGTCACCAGGGACCCGGCCACCGCGAACGACCTGCTGCTCTGTCTGGGCCGCGAAGCCGACCCCGGAGAAGGGACCGTCGAGCTCGACGGCGTCCCGCTGACCGACCTCCACCCCGGCGAGCTGCGCCGGGCGATCCTGGTCGCCCACCACGACGCCGACCTCTTCGAGGACAGCCTCCTCGCCAACGTACGGGCCGGGGCGGACTCCGACACCGTGGACGTCGGGCCTGCGCTCGCCGCCTCGACGGCGGACGACGTCGCCCAGGCCCTGCCCCAGGGCGTGGACACCGTGCTCACCGAGCGGGGCCGGTCGCTCTCCGGCGGCCAGCGCCAGCGCGTGGCGCTCGCCCGCGCCCTCGCCGCCGACCCCCCGGTCCTGGTCGTCCACGATCCGACCACGGCCGTCGACACGGTCACCGAGGCCCGGATCGCCGCCCGGCTGCGGGAGCTGCGCCGGGGCAGGACGACGGTCCTCGTCACCACCAGCCCCGCCCTGCTCGCCGGAACCGACCTCGTCGTCGTGCTCGACGACGGCGCCGTGACCGCCGAGGGCAGCCACCCCGAGCTGGTCGCCGCCCACGAGACGTACCGCGCGGCGGTGCTGGCATGACGACCGCGCGGGACACCAGCCCCGACCAGGACACGCGGCACCCCGAGGCGAAGGACGAAGGACGGACGATGAGCGGACCCGGCACGCCCGAACGCGAGCTGCTGCCCACCGCCACCGGCGCGCAGACCCTGTCCGTCGTCAGGGAACTGCTGCGCCGCCACCGGCTGCTGTCGGTCGGCGCGGTGACGGTCCTGGTCGTCGGCACCGCCATCGGACTGCTGACCGCCCCGCTGCTCGGGCGCATCGTCGACCTGGTCGTGGACCGGCGCGGCGCGGCCGCGCTCACCGTCCCCATGGTGCTGCTCCTCGTGGTGGCCCTCGCCAGGGGCGTCGCCACCGCCATCGGCAAGTCGCTCGTCGCCCGGCTCGGCGAGACGGTCCTCGCGGACCTGCGGGAGCGGTTCATCGCGCGGGCGCTGCGGCTGCCGCTCGAACGCGTCGAGCGGGCCGGGTCCGGCGACCTGACCTCACGGGTGACCGGCGACGTCACGCTGATCGCGCGCGCGGTGCGCCAGGCCCTGCCCGAGTTCGCGAGCGCCTTCCTCACCATCGCCCTGACCCTGGCGGGACTGACGGTCCTCGACTGGCGCTTCCTGCCGGCGGTGCTGCTGGCCGTGCCGATCCACGTCCTCACCGTGCGCTGGTACATCCCGCGGGCCTCGAAGATCTACGCCGAGCACCGGGTCGCGACCGGCGCCCTGCAGCACCAGCTCCTCGACAGCGTCGGCGGGGTCCGTACCGTACGGGCGTTCCGCCTGACCGACCGGCACACGGACCTGCTGGAGCGGCGGTCCCAGGCGGCCGTCGACCTGGCCGCCGGCGGCATGCGCCTGATCTCCGGCTTCTTCTCCCGCCTGAACGCCGCCGAGTTCGTGGGCATGGCCTCGATCCTGGTCACCGGCTTCCTGCTGGTCGACGCGGGAGCGGTGAGCATCGGGACGGCGACCGCCGCGGCGCTCTACTTCCACGGCCTGTTCAACCCGATCAACGCCGCGCTCTTCCTCATCGACGACGCCCAGTCCGCCGGGGCGAGTCTCGCCCGGCTGGTCGGCGTGTCGAGCCTCCCGGCCGAACGGGAGCCCGAGGCGAAGGCCGCCACGCCGGTCGACGGCTCCGTCAAGGTGTCGGGACTCGGCCACGCGTACGTGGACGGCCACCCGGTCCTGTGCGACGTCGACCTGGAGGTGCGCTCCGGGGAGCGCGTCGCCCTCGTCGGAGCGAGCGGCGCGGGCAAGACCACGCTGGCCAAGCTCATCGCGGGCGTCCACGACCCGGCGGCCGGCGTGATCTCCCTGGGCGGGGTGGACAGCCGGGAGCTGGGCCCCGCCGGGGTCCGCACGGCGGTCACGCTGATCAGCCAGGAGGTCCACGTCTTCGCCGGACCGCTGGCGGAGGACCTGCGGCTGGCCCGGCCGGACGCGACCGACGAGGAGCTGCGCACCGCGCTGGACCACGTCGGCGCCCTGGAGTGGGCCGACGCGCTGCCCGACGGCCTGGCCACCGTCGTGGGCGAGGGCGGGCACCGCCTGACGGTGACCCAGGCCCAGCACCTGGCGCTGGCCCGGCTGGTCCTCACCGACCCGCCCATCGCCATCCTCGACGAGGCGACCGCCGACGCCGGCAGCGCGGGCGCCCGCGTCCTGGAGACCGCCGCCCTGCGCGCCCTGGAGGGCCGCACGGGCCTGATGGTGGCCCACCGGCTCCCCCAGGCCGCCACGGCGGACCGCGTCGTCGTCCTCGACCAGGGCCGCGTCGTCGAGACCGGCACCCACGACGAACTGGTCGCTGCGGGCGGGCGGTACGCCGAGCTGTGGTCGGCCTGGTCCGCGAGCCGCCGGGAGCCGACGGCCGGCACGTGACCCGGCCCCGCCCGACCGGGTGGAACGAAGGGGCCCCGCCGGACGGCGGGGCCCCTTCGCGTGCCCGTTCCGGGGACCGAGCCGCCGGAGACGGGACGGCGTGGGGCGCGGAGGCACGGGCCCGTCGTGAGCCGGGCGCGGAGACGGGCGCTCCCCGGTAGGCGGGCGAGCGGTGCGCACCAAGACCGGTGGAGGGCCGGGCGGGCCCGGCATGCGGGACGGCGTACGCAGGCACGCGCCGGGCCCCGTACCCGGCCACGGCCGGAGACCCGGGTCGGCCGCGTGCGGGAGGCCCGGAACGCCGGACGCCGCCGCCCGGAGAGGGGGTTTGGACGGCATCCTGCGGGCGCATCCGGAGGGTCTGTCGGCGACGGAGTGCGCGGA